>NZ_JAQGIZ010000076.1 GCF_028290885.1 Phenylobacterium sp. | reverse complement strand
TGATCGCCGCCGTGGCGGCGGCGAACCCGAAGACCGTGGTGGTGCTGGAGACCGCCGGTCCGGTGCTGATGCCCTGGCGCGCCCAGGCTGGCGCCATCCTGGAGGCCTGGTATCCCGGCGCGCGCGGCGGCGAGGCGATCGCCAAGGTGCTGTTCGGCGAGGTCGACCCGCAGGGCCGCCTGCCGATGACCTTCCCCGCCAGCGAGGCGCAGCTGCCGCGCCCGGTGCTGCCCGGGGCCGATCAGGCCGCGGTCGAGGCCATCACGCCTGCCGGACCGGCCCCCAAACCGTTCGATGTGCGGTACACGGAGGGTTCGGACGTCGGCTACCGGAGCTACGCGAAGTCAGGCGACAAGCCGCTCTATCCGTTCGGCTATGGCCTCGCCTACACGGGCTTCCGCTATTCCGGCCTGAAGGTCGCGGGCGGCAAGACGCTGACCGCCAGCTTCACGGTCACCAATACCGGCGTCCGGGCCGGAACCGACACCCCGCAGCTCTACCTCACCGCCGGCCCCAAGCGCCGCCAGCAGCGGCTGATCGGCTGGTCGAAGGTGACGCTGAAGCCCGGCGAGAGCCGCCAGGTCACCGTCGCCGCGCCGCAGCGGATGCTCGCCGACTGGGACGTCAAGGCGCACGGCTGGCGCCTCGACGGGGGCGCCTACAGGGTCGCCATTGGCCCGGACGCCGCCACCGCCGCGCTGAAAGGTTCGGCGACGGTGACGGCGGCTTCGCTCAAGCCCTGAGCCGGATCAGCGCTTCGCCAGCGCCTCGTCGTAGAACTTCGACACGTCGGCCTTCAGCTGCCGAAGGGCGTCCTGGTTCAGGTAGACCATGTGGCCTGAGGGATAGTAGGCGAACCGCACATTGTTGCGCAGCGTCGGGTCGAGCTGCATGTGCGCTAGGTCGTACTCGGTGCCGAAGAACGGCGTGGCCATGTCGTAGAGGCCGTTCAGCGAATAGACCATCAGGTGCGGGTTCTGGCGGATCGCCAGGCCCAAGTCCTGGGCGGTGTCGGCCACTTGCGAGGCGAACTGCGAGCCCGGCGCCTTGTGCTTCCAGTCCCAGGCGCGGTTGATGTTCGGGCCCGACGGCCAGTAATTCAGGTCCGAGGTGTAGCCGAGGTCCTTCTCCAGGTGCTCGTGGAGCGCCGCTACATAGGCGCCGTGGATGCCGGTGTCGGAGGGGTCGTACTCGGCGTTCTCGCCGGCCGCGTCGGAGTCGATGCCGGTGAAGCGCGAGTCGTAGCGGCCCAGCGTGCGCCGCTGGTCGCGCAGCAGCTCCTTGCGGAAGCGGGCGAGGTCCACCCGCAGGTTCGCGCGCTTCAGGAAGTCGACCGAGAGGCCGGTGTAGGCGCTCATCTTGCGCGCGGTCGCATCGAGCTCGCCCTCGGAGATGTTGCTGCCCTTGGCCAGCGCCAGCTGGTAGGGCCCGGCCGCCCAGTCGCGCACCTCGGCCAGGAAGGCGTTCAGGTCAGCCGGGGCCGGGATCCGATGGTGGTAGGCCGCAGTCGCCGCATAGCTCGGCATGTAGGTGACGTAGATGTGGTCGAAGCCTGCGTCGCGGACCCCGTAGTTGAGGATCGACGACAGGATCAGCACGCCGTTGAACTGCAGGCCGCGCTCCTGGAGCGCGTAAACGAGGCCTGCAGACCGGGTGGTGCCATAGCTCTCGCCGAACAGGAACTTCGGCGAATTCCAGCGGTGATTGATCGAGACGTAGCGCTGGATGCCGCGGGCGAAGGCGTCGATGTCCTGGTCGACGCCCCAGAAGGCCGAGCCCTTGGTGTCGCCGAGCGGGCGCGAATAGCCGGCGCCGATGGCGTCGAGGAACACCAGGTCGGACTTGTCGAGCAGGGAGTTCGGGTTGTCGGCGATGGTGAAGGGCGGCGCGTGGGTGGGGCCAGGCGAATCCGTCATCACGTGCACCGGTCCGAACAGGCCCATGTGCACGAACAGCGACGCCGAGCCGGGACCGCCGTTGTAGAGGAAGGTCACCGGGCGGTCGGCTTCGCCCTTCGCGCGGTCGGCCGTGTAGGCCACGTAGAACATGCTGGCGATCGGCTTGCCGTCGTCGTCGCGCAGGGTGAGCGTGCCGGCCGTGGCCGTGTAGGGGATGGTGCGGCCGCCGACGGTCACGCTGTGGCGGGTGGACGTCGCCGTCTCGTGGATCGGCGCGGTGGCGATGTCGAAGTCGCTCATCTTCCGCTCGCCGGCCGCCTGCCCGCGCTCGGAGCGGCGCTCGACGACGCTGCCGACGTTGGCCAGCGGCTCGTCGGGATTGTCGCGCCGTGAGGCGGTCGCCGCCGCGGTCGGGTTGGCCGGGGTGGGAGTCTGCGCCAACGAGGCGGTTGCGGAAAGGCCAAGCGCGACCAGCGCGGCCAAACTCTGACGGATCATATGGAGTCCTCGAAATGTGAAGCGTAGGCATGGGCCTGGACCGGCCGCGCCCCGGCGGGACAGAACCTCACACGCACTCGAATCGCAACTTTGCGCGGCCGTGTTTCGCGCGCATTACGGCTTCGCCTTAATCCCGAGCAGTGCAGAGCGCATAAGAGGGCTCATGACCCTGTCCCCCCGACTGCTTCCCGCCCTCATTCTCGCCGCAGCCTTTGCCGCCTCAGGCCCGGTGCTGGCGGCCGAACCGGAAGCGGTCGCGACCGCCGCGGCGGCCGGCGCCCCGCCCAGCGTCGCCGAGCAGATCGACAACTATCTGAAGACCTCGCCTGCGGCGGCATTGCCAAAGGACGGCGCGAGCGGCGTCATCTCGGGATCGGAGGAGCCCCGCAAGGTGCACGGCGTGGCGGATGTGTCGGTGGGGACCGGCGGCTACCGCAGCGCCTACGTCCGCTCCGACTTCCCGGTCGGCAAAACCGGGACGGTCAGCATAGCCGTCGAGGACACCCAATTCGGCAACCGGTTCGGCGGACGCTACGGCGGCCAATTCGCGCCGGGCTCACGGCAGAGCTTCGCGCTTGGCCTGCGCTTCGACGGCGCCCTCGACCCGAGCGACTGCCGGCGCCGCCAGGCCGGGGACGACGGGCCCGACGGTCGCTTCGATCCGCGGCTCGACGGCCAGCGCCTGCAGTCTTGTCGATCGGCGGACGCGCTGCGCTCTCCTCAGTAGCGCAGGCCCACCAGGCTCCCGGCAGGCCGCGATCGCCGAGCATTGAATCCGTTGGCGCCGGCCTTGGCGTGTGGACCAATGGCGCCACACCCGGGGGAAGCGCATGGAATCGACGCCCATCTGGCAGTGGTCCGCGGTCGAGACGGCCAAGGCCATCAAGGCCGGACAAGCCTCCGCCGAGGAGGTCGTGACCGCCCACGTCGAGCGTTTGCGCACGGCCAACCCACCCATCAACTCCGTGGTCGTCGACCTGACCGTCCAGGCCTTGGAGGCCGCGCGGACCGCCGACCGGCGCCAGGCCGAGGGCGGCGAACTGGGCTCGCTGCACGGGGTCCCGATCACCATCAAGATCAACGTCGACGTGGAAGGGCAGGCCAATTCCAACGGCGTCGCGGCCTTCCGCGACAACATCGCGCCGGCGGACTCGGCGGTCGTCGCCAACCTGCGGGGGGCGGGCGCGATCATCATCGGCCTGACCAACACGCCCGAATTCTCGTTGCGGGCCTTCACGGACAATCCGCTGCATGGCCTGACCCTCAACCCTTGGGACGCGGCGGTCACCTGCGGTGGATCGTCAGGCGGCGCGGCGGCCTCTGTGGTCTCCGGCATCGGCGCCATCGCGCACGGCAACGACATCGGCGGCTCGCTGCGCGGACCGGCCTCCTGGAACGGCTTGGCCACCATCAAGCCGACCCAGGGGCGCGTCCCGGCCTTCAACCCCAGCGCGCCGGTGGAGCGCCCGCCGATGGCCCAGCTGATGTCCTGCCAAGGCCCGCTCGCCCGGGAAGTGGCCGACGTCCGGCTGGCGCTGGAGGTGATGAGCCGCCGCGACGTGCGCGACCCCTGGTGGGTTCCGGCGCCGCTGGCGCCGGCCGGGACCGGGGGTCCGGTCAAGGTCGCGGTGGCCAGGATCCCGTCGGACCTGAAGCGCGACGGCGAGGTGCTGGCGCTGATCGACAAGGCCGCGGGCCACCTCTCCGACGCCGGCTATGACGTGAGCGAGGTCGATACGCCCGACGTCTCGGTGGCGTTGAAGCTCTGGGCTGATCTCATAGCGACCGAGATCGCGACCCTACAGGCGCCGCAGATGCGCGAGGTCGCCAGCCCCGACTTCCTCCGCGCGCTCGATGGCCTCCTGCGGATGGCGACGATCCTGGACGGCGAAGCCTACATGCGGGCAATCGCCCAGCGCTCGCGCGTGCTGCGCGAATGGCTAGCCTTCCTCGAATGCTATCCGCTTATCCTGGCGCCGGTGTCGGTGAAGCGCACCCCCGGCGTCAACGCCGACCTCGCCCACGACCACGCTGTCGGCGAGATCCTCGGCGAGGACATGCGTTTCACAGCCGCCATCAGTGTGCTGGGCCTACCCGCCGCCGTGGCGCCGGCCGGCCTGATCGATGGCCATCCCATGGGCGTGCAACTGATCGCCTCGCGCTACCGCGAGGACCTCTGCCTCGACGCAGCCGCCGCGATCGAGGCGCGGGTCGGCGTTCTGGCCAAGCAGCTATGGGCCCGCGAAGGCCGATAGTCTTTTCGGCGAGCGCCGTCAGGCCGCGGCGCGCTGCGCGGCCGACATGTGGGTCTCCAGCGCCGTCACCAGCTCGGCCGCCGAGATCGGCTTGTTGAGGTGGCCGTCGGCGCCCGCCGCGCGACCCGCCTCCACATGCTCCTTCAGGCAGTTCGCCGAGACGATGAGGATGGGCGACCGCTGACGCCGGGTGGCGCGTTCCCAGGCGCGGATCCGGCGCGTCGCCTCCAGCCCGTCCATCACGGGCATCTGGATGTCCATCAGCACGGCGTCGAACTCACCGGTCTGCATCGCTTCGACCCCGTCGCGTCCGTCCTGCGCCGAGGCGTGGTCTATGCCGACGGCGCCCAGGATCAGCTCCAGCACCTGGCGGTTCACCGGATTGTCGTCCACCACCAGGACCTTGCAGGGGCGGGCGGAAGGCGGCGCCGGCGCCGGGACCGCCGCCGGGGCGATCGGCGCGTCGCGCAGCGGAAGGTCGAGCGTGAAGCGGAACACCGATCCCTCGCCCGGCCGGCTGTCGCAGGAGAGTTCCCCGCCCATCAGCCGCACGTATTCGTCACAGAGCGCCAGGCCCAGTCCGACGCCGCCATGCTTGCGCGTCGCCGAGCTGTCGCCCTGGCGGAAGCGCTGGAAGATCGTCGCCTTCAGCGCGGCGTCGAAGCCCACGCCGCTGTCGCGGACCTCGAAGCGCACGCGATCTCCGGTCCGCGCCACGATCAGCACGATCTCGCCGGTTTCGGTGAACTTGATGGCGTTGCTCACGAGATTGCCCAGCACCTGCCGCAGCCGCTGCGGATCGCAGTCGACAAGGCCCTCGGCGGCCGGCTCGACCGCGGCGAGCAGGGCCAGGCCCTTCTCGTGGGCGGCGCCGGCGAAGAGCGCCCTCACCGAGTCCACCACCTCGCGCAGCTGCACCGGCTCCGGCCGGAGCTCGGCCACGCCCGCCTCCACTCGGGCCAGGTCCAAAAGGTCGCTCAACAGCCCGTTCAGCAGGCTGCCGGACTGCTGGATCACCCCCACCAGCTCCCGTTGCCGGGCTGAAAGCCGGGTGCCCGTCAGGACATCGGCGATCCCCAGCACGCCGTTCAGCGGCGTGCGGATCTCGTGGCTCATGTTGGCGAGGAACTCGCTCTTCGCCCGGTTGGCGGCCTCGGCGGCGTCGCGGGCCGCCGCCATGGCCGTGGCGCTCTGCTTCTGTTCGGTGACGTCGGTCAGCACCATGACCTCGCCGCCGTCGTCGGTGCGGAAGGCCTCGTGGCGCAGCCAGCGTCCGTCCGCCAGCCGGAATTCGCAGACGCCGATCTGGGCATTCGCCTCAGGCTCCGCCGCGCCGCCCGCCTCGCCGTCCTCGGCCCGGCCGAACCAGCCCGCAGCGGTGGCGGCGTCGAGGAGCGAACGGCGCTGCAGGCCCGTCTCGACCTCGATTCCGCAGTCGGTCAGCAGGGCCGCGTAGGCTTCGTTCCAGACTCTCAGACGCTCCGAAGGATCGAAGAAGGCCAGGCCCGCGGGTACGGCGTTCAGCGCATGGCGCAGACTGGCGAAGGTGTTGTGCTGGCCCAGGCGTTCCATGAACATGAGACTCGCCGCAGCAGTCAGGATGAAGGTCGCCAACGCCCCGGTCGCCAGCGCCAGGCCGCCGCGCTCCATCACCTGGGCGGGCATGGCCAGCGTCGGGTCGGGAACCAGGGTCACGGCGGTCATGGCGGTGAAGTGCAGGCCGACGATGCCCAGCACCAGCAGTCCCGCGGGGGGCGCCCACGCCCATGCGCCCTTGACGCGGTCGCGCACCGAGAAGGCCGCCATGCCGCCGGTGGCGCCGATCAGCACCGAGGCCACGACGAAGCGCGGGTCCCACAGCACCTCGGCCTGGGTGCGGATGGCGTCGATGCCCATGTAATGCATCACGGCCACGCTGGCGCCGGTCAGGGCGCCGCCGACGAGCGCGGTCCCCCGGTCGCGACGCCAGACCGGCAGCGCGAACCCCAGGCCCATGCCCAGCACCGCGGCGAGCAGGGAGGCCGCGGTGCCGGCGAGGTCGTAGGCGATCCGCAAGGTCGGCTGGTAGGCCAGCATGGCGAGGAAGTGCGTCGCCCAGACGCCGGAGCCGGCGACCAGGCCCGTCAGGCCCAGCCAGGCCCAGCGCAGGCCGCCCTGGGCCTTCAGGCCGCGAAGATGGAAGCCGAAGGCGGTGCTCGAGGCGATCACGCAGATCAGGGCGGCCACGGCCACCAGGCGCAGATCGTGCTGCACGAAGATGCAGGTGAGTACGGCCAACACGCGGGCGCGCTCCGTCCTAGGAAGAAGCGCAAACCTACCGGCGAAGGATTAACGGAGTGGGATATCCGACGCGGGCCGGTCGAGACCAGGCGGCGATGAACTTGATACGGACAGCCGCGGCCGCCTCTCGGCGCGCAGGACCGGCAGGTAGAAGCTGAACGCCACGCTTAGGGCGACGACCCAGATGACCACGCCGAGGGCCACGAGACTGAGATCCTCTGGGGAGATAATGGTCATAGCCGGCCGCCGAATTCCGTCTGTGAGTTCTATTCGATAGTTGGGATTGGTCCCGCCTATACTCAAAACAATAGCGCGCCCTCGGGAATTCCTCCATTACGTAGATATACGGACGCGACCCTCCGTGGTTTTACTTAGCCCGCGGGTTGCAGCGACGCTCGACGACGGGACCCGCCCGCGAAGTCAGCGCCACATACCCCCTGGGGGCATGTTGCCAGCGAGATGGGAGCGCCCTAGAGCTGCGGCTTGCAGGGGAGCGCCGCATGGATCGCCCGGACAAGCCGAAGCTGCTGAACCGCCTGAACCGGATCGCGGGCCAGGTCCGCGGGATCACGCGGATGGTGGACGAGGATCGCTACTGCATCGACATCCTGACCCAGATCCAGGCGGTGCGGGCCGCCTTGGCGCGGGTCGAGACGGAGCTGCTGAAGGGCCACCTCGGCCACTGCATCGAGGGCGCGATCGCCGGTGGCGACAAGGCCGAGCAGCGGCGCAAGGCGACCGAACTCGTCCAGCTCCTGGAGCGCAGCGCACGATGAACTGGCCGCTCGCCGCGACCCTGCTCGCCCTTGCCGCACCCGCCGCTGCACAGGACGCCACCGCCATGCCCGGCATGGACCACGGGCAGGCCGACCAGGCCACAGGCCACGACATGGCCAGCATGGACATGTCGCACATGGACATGCCGGGGATGGACATGCCGGCGATGGACATGGGCCACGCCATGACCGGCGCGCTCGGGCCCTACGCCATGACCCGCGAAGCCTCGGGCACCGCCTGGCAGCCCGACGCCTCCGTCCACGACGGCCTGCAGCTGATGCGCGGGCCATGGATGCTGATGGTCCACGGCGTGCTGAACGGGGTCTACGACAACCAGTACGGGCCGCGCGGCGCCGAGAAGGCCTTCGTCTCCGGCATGCTGATGGTCATGGCCCAGCGCCCGGTCGGCGACGCCGGGACCCTGCAGCTTCGCGCCATGGTCAGCCCGGATCCGTTCATGGGCAAGAGCGGCTATCCGCTGCTGCTGGCCACCGGCGAGACGGCGGACGGCAAGACGCCGCTGGTCGACCGCCAGCATCCGCACGACCTGTTCATGGAGCTCTCCGCCTCCTACGCCTACCGCTTCGACGCGGCGACCAGCGCCTTCGTCTACGCCGGGCTGCCGGGCGAGCCCGCGTTCGGGCCGCCGGCCTTCATGCACCGGCTCTCGGTCATGGACAGCCCCGAGGCCCCGATCAGCCACCACTGGCTGGACTCGACCCACATCACCTTCGGCGTGGTCACCTTCGGCGTGGTCCGCGGCGGCTGGAAGCTCGAGGCCTCGCGTTACAACGGCCGCGAGCCCGACCAGCACCGTTTCGACATCGAGACGGGCGCCCTGGACTCGACCGCCGCGCGCCTATCCTGGAACCCCACCGCCAACTGGTCGCTGCAGGCCTCCTGGGCCGACGAAAAGAGCCCCGAGCAGCTCGACCCGCAGGTGAACCAGCGCAAGCTTTCCGCCAGCGCCATCTACACCGTCCCGTTCGGCGACCACGGCTGGTGGTCGACCACCGCGGCCTGGGGCCGGCGGTCCAGCGAGGGGATCGACCTCGACGCCTGGGTGCTGGAGAGCGCACTGAAGCCCAATGCCGCCTGGACGATCTTCGGTCGAGCCGAGCGGGTGGATAACGACGAACTGACCGTCGCTGCCGGCGGCCACCATGGCCCGACCTACACGGTGGGCAAGGTCTCGGTCGGCGCGGTCCACGACTGGCCGCTGTCGACCCATCTGAGCGTCGGCCTGGGCGCGCTCTACGCCTTCGATTTCGTCCCCTCGGCGCTCGATGCGGCCTACGGCGACGATCCGCGCGGCGCCATGGTCTTCACGCGGCTCAAGCTGCGCTAGGCCGCGGCGGCGCGATCGGCTAGCAATCTTGGCTGATGAGCCAGGCCCTCCGCATTCTCGCCGACATCCCCGCGGTCCACGCCGCCGACCGCGGCGGACGCGTCGCCGTCCAGTGCGAGGGCCGCACCCTCACCTACGCCGAGCTCGACCGCCGGGCGGGCCAGGTCGCGGGCCTGCTGGCCAACGTCGGGGCGAAGCCCGGCGACCGCGTCGCCTGGCTCGGCCGCAGCCACGAGGCCTTCTTCGAGATCTTCTTCGGCGCGGCGCGGGCGCGGGTGTGCCTAGCGCCGATCAACGCGCGCCTGGCCGTGCCGGAGATCGCCTTCATCCTGCAAGACTCCAGCGCGGACCTGTTCTTCGTGACGCCGGAGTTCTTCGCCGCCGCGCAGATGGTGGTGAGCCAGGTCGACCGGCCCATCCGGCTTATCGGCGTGCGCGAGCCCTGCGAGGGCTTCGACAGCTATGAGGCGCTGCGCGACGCCGCCGCCCCGCCGGCCCTGACCCCGCCTGTGGCCAGCGACGACGTCCTGCAGCTTTACACCTCCGGCACCACCGGCCTGCCCAAGGGCGTGCGGCTCGACAACCGCAACTACTCGGCCTTCCTCGAACTGCGCACCCAGGTGGAGGGTTTCGACTACGGGCCCGACGACACGGTGCTGATCGTCATGCCGCTGTTCCACGTGGCCGGGACCAACATCAGCTTCTCGGGGCTGGCGGCCGGCGGACGGGTGATCCTGTTGCCGGAGTTCAGTCCGGCCGCGGTGCTGCGCCTGATCGAGGCCGAGCGCGTGGCGCACGTCTTCCTCGTGCCCGCGATGATCAACATGCTGCTGCAGGCGCCGGAGATCGAGGGCGCGGACCTCTCCAGCCTGAAGAGCGTCGCCTACGGCGCCTCGCCGATCAGCGAGGCGGTGCTGGCCGCCGCCACCCAGCGGTTCGGCTGCGGCTTCATCCAGTTCTACGGCATGACCGAGTCCACCGGCGCGGGCGCCTTCCTCAAGCCCAGCGAGCATGGCGGCGAGTTGCTGCGCTCCTGCGGCAAGGCCTGGCCGCAGATGGCCGTGCGCATCCTGAACGAAGATGGCGGCGAGACCGCGGTCGGCGAGATCGGCGAGATCGCGATCTTCGGCGGCATGGTCATGGCCGGCTACTGGAACCGCCCCGAGGCAACCGCCGAGACCGTCTCGCCGGACCGCTGGCTGAAGACCGGCGACGCCGGCTACCGCGACGAGAACGGCTATATCTTCGTCCACGACCGGGTGAAGGACATGATCGTCTCCGGCGGCGAGAACATCTATCCGGCCGAGGTGGAGAACGCGATCCTGGGCTGCCCGGGCGTCGCCGACGCCGCGGTGATCGGGGTGCCGGACGAGCGCTGGGGCGAGGCGGTGAAGGCCATCGTCGTGCCGGCCGCCGGCGCCGCCCCTGAACCGCAGGAGATCATCGCCTGGGCGCGCCAGCGGATCGCCGGCTTCAAGGCGCCCAAGTCCGTCGACTTCATCGACGTCCTGCCGCGCAACGCCTCGGGCAAGGTGCTGCGCCGCGAACTGCGCAAGCCCTACTGGGAAGGCCGCAGCCGCAACGTCGGCTAGGGGCCAGGGCGGGCGTGGGTCTGTTGTAGGTGGACTTCGGTCAGACGACGGAGCCGCCGCCGTCCACCAACAGCACCTGGCCGGTCGTGTAGCCGCCGCGCATCAGATAGAGGTAGGCCTCCGCGGCTTCGGCCGGGTCAGCGCCGCGCGGCAGCGGCTGCCGCGTCGTGAACGTCCGCAGCAGGTCCTCGGGCAGCTGCTTCGTCCGGTCGGTCAGCACGATTCCCGGGCAGACCGCGTTGACGCGAACCGGCGCCAGGTCGACCGCCAGGCCCCGGGTGAGGTGCTCGATCGCGCCCGCCACCGCCGTCGGGACCGGCGCGCCCTTCATGGGTCGATGCGCCAGCATGCCGCCGGTCAGGGTGATCGAGCCCCCTTCGGCAATGGTCCGGCAACCGTGCTTGACCACAGCCAGCGCCCCCCAGAACCGCACGGTGAAGGCAGCCTGCGCGACCCCCAGATCCAGGTCACGCGCGGGCGCAAACATGCTCCCACCCCAGTCGCCCGCCGTGAACGCCAGGTGATCGAAGGGGCCCAGCCGCTCGAAGAAGCCGGCGACAGCGGCCTCGTCGCCCACATCGACCACAGATCCGGTCGCGCCGCCGCCGAGCCGCGTCACCGCGGCCTGGACGTTGGCGTCCTGGCTGGAAGCTATGACCACCCTGGCGCCTTCGTCCCGCGCGGCCGCGGCGACGGCGAAGCCGATCCCGGAGGCGCCGCCGATAACGACCACGGTCTTGCCCTCGAGGGCTTTCGATGACGCGCTCAAGCTATTCTCCTCCTACGCCGCGAAATATCCGCTGTCCCGCATGTCCGTCAGGAGGTCCGGCCCTTGCGGGCGCCATCCCAGGGCGCTGCGGGTCAAGGCGCTGGAGGTCGGATTGTCGGTCCCGACGAACATCGCCAGAAAATCGAAATGCGCGGGCGCCTCGTCCGGGGTGAGGCTCCGCACCGGGACGCCCAGCCCGGCGCCGATCGCCTCGGCGATGGCGCGCATGGGGACGCCCTCCTCGGCGACGGCGTGCAGGCGCGTGCCGGGCTCCGCGCTCTCGAGCGCCAGTCGGAAGACACGCGCCGCGTCCAGCCGGTGCACCGCCGGCCAGCGGTTCGCGCCGTCGCCCACGTAGGGCGAAACCCCCTTTTCGCGGGCGGCGGCGATCAGCCTGGGCACGAAGCCGTGGTCGCCCGCGCCGTGGACCGTGGGCGGCAACCGCACGACGCTGCCGCGCACCCCACGGCCGGACGCCGCCAGCACCATCGCCTCCGATGCCGCGCGAGGGGCGTCGAGGCTCGGCGGCGCGTCCTGTTCGGTGGCGGGCCGGCCGGACGAAACCATCAGGGTCCCGGACGCGATGACCAGGGGTTTGCCCGAGCCCTCCAGCGCGCCGGCCAACGCCTCGACGGCGCGCCTGTCCGTCTCGACGTTGGCCGCGAACTGGGTGAAGTCGTGGATGAAGGCCGTGTGGATCACGCCCTCACAGGCGCGTGCGCCGGCGCCAAGGCTGTCGATGTCGGAGAGATCGCCCCGATGCGCCTCGACGCCCAACCGCGCCAAGGCGCCGGCGGCCTCGTCGCTGCGCACGAGCCCGAGCACCCGATGGCCCGCGCCTATGAGCTCCTGCACGATTGCGGAACCGATGAAGCCCGTAGCCCCGGTGACAAAGACACGCATGACGACCCAGCCTTTACGAAGAGCCACGACCGCATTCGCAGCCCAATGGGGTTCAGCATAGGGGCTGGGAGAAATACGATCTATGCTGTATCGTCCGTATTTTATTCTCGATCGTCCAGGACGCCATGGATCCGCTCTCCGATGTTTTGTCGCTGCTGAAGCCGCGCAGTTACATGGTCCGCGGGTTCGATATGGCTGGGCCGTGGTCCATCCAGTTCGCCCAGCACGAGGGCATCAAGTGCTACGCCGTGGCGTCTGGCCAATGCTGGCTGTCCATGGAGGGCGTTCCCGATCCGGTGCGTCTACGGGCGGGGGACTGCCTCCTGCTGCCGAGAGGGCGGCCTTTCCGCCTCGCCAGCGATCTGACTTTGACGCCCATCGACGGCGAGACGATTTTTTCAACCGCGCGCGATGGCGCGATCACCTCATTCAATGGCGGGGGAGAATGCTTTGGGATCGGCGGGTGGTTCGCCTTCGCCGGCCATCATGCCGGCATCCTGTTGGGGGTGCTGCCGCCCATCGTCCATCTGCGCAAAGACTCCGACAAGGCGGCGCTGCGTTGGTCTTTGGAGCGGATGATGCAGGAACTGCGCGAGCCGCGGCCGGGCGGCCTGCTGGTGGCGCGACACCTGGCCCATTTGGTGCTGGTCCAGGCGTTGCGCCTGTATCTGGCGGAAGGGTCGAGCGGTGGCGTTGGGTGGCTGTTCGCCCTGGCGGACATACAGATGAGCGCGGCGATCAACGCCATGCACCAGGATCCGGCGCGGCGCTGGACCTTGCAGGCGCTTGCGGAGCGGGCCGGCATGTCGCGATCGAGCTTCGCCCAGAAGTTCAAGGAGACGGTTGGGGCTACGCCTATGGACTACCTCACGCGCTGGCGAATGATGCTGGCTGGGGACAGGCTGGAAAATTCCAGCGATCCCATTTCCGCCATCGCCCTGTCGCTCGGCTACGAGTCTGAAAGCGCCTTCAGCACGGCCTTCAAGAGGGTCATGGACTCCTCACCACGGAAATATGGTCGCGGCCGAAATTCGCCTCTCCCCTCAAATGGCGAGGGGAAATCTGTCTACGCTTGAGATGAAAGAGGCGGACCTTCTGAACGCAACGGGTCGAAACTCAGCGATCTTCGACGGCGATGGGCTGGCACATCCATACCGGGTGGCCCGGATGACGCCCGCGGTCGGTGGCTTCGCTCAGCGCTCTTTGATCAAGCAGACCAGTGCCCGTTATTCGCACGACTGTGTGCTCGGCGATGAACCTGACCAGGTTGGCTTGCTCAACCGCGCGAGCGAGGGTGTCGCGAGCCTTGGCTTCTTCAGTTTCACTGAAGGCGCGGGGAGGTCCCGACAGGCTGCGGAGCGCGCCCCATTCCGCCCATTCGCTTGTTGCGACGTTGTATAGATCGACTCCTGACATTGCGATGCGGGAGTAGAGCACCGTCTTGGGAGGCGGCAGATAGGGCGCGGCGCCTGACGCGACCATCGCCTCCCAAGTGTCGATCTGCCAGGGGAGCGGATAAGGTTGCGGGATCGTCCCGACGCGACCCAGGCGCCTTGTCCTGCCCGCTTCGTCCAGAATGGCCCGAAGCTCGGCGGCGCGGGCGGCCATGCACGGCGCTTCCTGGTCCAGCTCCGACTTGTACTGCACGAACCTCGCGAAATTGTCGTGCAGCGCGTCTTCTCCGCTCTTTACGATCTCACGGTGATGCAGCGTTTCAACGATCTGCTCGGCTGCGAGCGCGATCAGCACCCCAAGCACGATGATGCCGACCTCTTTCAGAAACTCCCGCCAGCGGTGGAACGGCTTCGGTCGGTGTATTTCCATTCCCTCCCCCCAAAGCGGATCAGAATCGCCCAAGCTTGCGTAGCACGGACTCTGCCAAGTTCGGCGCAGGCGCCGGAAGCGGACCTCCGAGGCGCCTCATCGAAGCCGCGACTCAGGGCCCGGCCGGGACGTTGCCGATCTGGTCCGGCCGCTCGGGCCTCGGACGCGGGGCCAGCCTCAGCCGGGACAGGCTGACCAGGGCCGCCAGCGCGGCCAGGGCCCCGGCGGTGGCCAGCGCCGTGGTCGTGGCGTGCGTCCCGGCCAGGTGGAAGAACACCGCCGTCGTCACCGCGCCCGCGGTCTGGCCGAGCAGGCGCGCGGTGGCGAGCGCGCCTCCGGCCGCCCCGCTGCGGTTCATCGGGGCGGCGGTGACCATGGCGCGGTTGTTGGGCGACTGGAAGAAACCGAAGCCCAGGCCGCAGACCGCCATCCGCCAGGCGATGTCCAGGTTCGAGGCGCCCGGCTGGATCGCCGAAAGCAGGCCCAGACCCGCCGCGAACACCACCAGCCCGATCCCGCCCAGCGCGCCCGCCCGGTACCTGTCCGCGAGCCGTCCGGCGATCGGCGCCGCCAGCCCGACCGCCAGCGGCCAGGGGGTCATCAAGAGGCCGGTCTCCACCGCCGTGCGCCCCATCACCCCCTGGAAGTAGAAGGGCAGGCCGACGTAGGCCATCATCTGGGCGGCGAAGGAGACGATCGAGGTCAGGATCGACAGGCCGAAGATCGGAATCCGCAGCAGGTCGAAGGGCACCAGCGGATGCTCCCGGCGAAGCTCGCGGTAGGTCAGCAGCGCTCCGGCCACGGCCCCGATGGCGAGCTTGGAGAGGCCGGACGCGAGCCCCTCGCTCACCACGCTCTCCACCCCGGTGATCAGGAAGCCGAAGGTGGCCGCGTTCAACAGCGCCGCGATGACGTCGAACTTCCGCCCGGAGCCCACGGTCACCGGCAGCGCCCGGCTGGCGATGACGATCGCCACGACGCCGATCGGCACATTGATCGCGAACAGCCACTCCCAGGACGCCTTGGCGAGGATGGCGGCGGCGACGGTCGGCCCGATGGCGGCGGAGATCGAGATCACCACCGCGTTCAGCCCGATACCGCGCCCGAGCTGCCGCTTCGGATAGGTGAATCGCACAAGCGCGGCGTTGATGCTCATGATCCCGCCGGCGCCCAGGCCCTGCAGCACGCGCGCCGCCGTCAGGGTCGGCAGGGTGTGCGAGAGCGCACAGCAGAGCGAGCCCACGGTGAACACCGCTATGCCCACCATATAGACCCGCCGGTAGCCAAGCCGGTCGCCCAGCGCCGCCAGCGGCAGCAGGGTGACGGTGATCGCCAGCTGGTAGGCGTTGACGATCCAGATCGAGGCGGCGGGGCTGGCGTGCAGTTCGCCGGCGATGGTGGGCAGGGCGACGTTGGCGATGGCCCCGTCCAGCACCGACATGGCCATGGCCAGCCAGATCGCCACCACCGACCAGTAGCGGCGCGGAACCGGCAGGCCGTCGGGCATGCCGGGCGGCGAGTGGGCGTCGGTCTCGTCTTCTTCAGCAAGCAGCCGGTCGGCAGCGGCGGGGGGCGTCGGCATCGAAGCGTCAAACCCCCCAGCGCAGGATTGGCGCCATCTAGGCGCTGGCCGCCGCGCTCGGCCGCGCCTTCACCCGGTCGAACCAGTCGCCGAGCTTGCCGAAGCCCGGGTCCAGCGGCTGTCCCACCTGCGTCCCGAAGTCCAGGAAGGCGAAGAGCAGGATGTCGGCCAGGGTGAACCGCTTGCCGGCGATCCAGGGCCCCTTGAACTGGCCCTCCAGCCATTCCTCGCCGTCCTTGGCGACGGCCTTCAGGCCGGGTGCGGCCTCCGGCAGGCAGCGCATGCGGCCTTCGAACAGCGGCAGGCCCTCGGCGTAGCGGAAGCCGTTGGCCATGGGCTCGCAGACCTTGATGTCCACCCGGCGGGTCCACATGCGGGTCGCGGCCCGTTCCTCCGCCGTGGTCCCGATCAGCGGCGGGCTCGGCTGGCGCTCCTCCAGGTACTCGCAGATGGCGGTGATCTCGGTGAGGCAGCCCCCGTCGTCCAGCTCCAGGGCCGGCGTCTGGCCGGCCGGGTTGACCGAGACGTTGTAGGGGGCCTGGCGGTTTTCCCCGCCCATCAGATCGACCGTTACGAACGGCATCTCGAGGCCCTTTTCGGCCAGGAACATCTTCACCACCCGAGGGTTGGGGCCGATCGACACATGGAGTTTCATGGCGTTTCCCTTGCTTGTCGCCGCGACCCTAGGAGAGGGCCGCAAGGGGCGTCAACGAATCAGCCCGTTAACCATTTTTTCACTTCTCCGTGTGGCGTTTCGACGCGGTTTGCGGTATACGACCGCCCCATGGCTGATCGACAGTTCAAACCCGACTTGACGGGATCTGACGAGACGCTCGAGCACTTCCTCGCTCGTCTCCGCTCCACCCTCCGCCGCCCGGTGCGTCCGCGCCGCGACGGACCCGAGGATTGGGATGAGCTCGTGACCTCGCGCCGCCCCCCTGGCGGCGCCGGCGGGGCCGAGGCGCCGATCCCGCACGACAGACCGCTCAGCGACGCCTACGCGCCGATCTGAGGCGCGCCCTCTCCGCATTGCGGAAAGGCGAAATCTGCGAGCGCGACGGGCGCCCCTGTCTGTCTCGCCCTAACGCGCTGACCCGCTGAGACCGGGGGGCTTGGGCCCTCCCGTCGCCCAGTCGAGCAACTCGACCGGATGGATGACGGGCGCGTCAACCGCCGGCGCGATCTGGGCGATGCAGCCGACGTTTCCCGCCGCCACCACCGCCGCTCCGCTGCGCGCGATGTTGGCCGCCTTGCGCGCCCTTAGGCGCCCGGCCAGCTCCGGCTGCAGGATGTTGTAGACGCCCGCCGAGCCGCAGCAGAGGTGGCCCTCGGGGATTTCGCGGACCTCGAACCCCGCCCGCGCCAGCAGCGCCGCGGGCCCGGCCTTGATCCGCTGGCCGTGTTGCAGCGAGCAGGGCGCGTGGTAGGCGACGCTCAGGGCGCCGGGGCGGGTCACCGGCGGCAGGCCGACCTCGCCGATGAACTGCAGGACGTCGCGGGCCAGGGCCGCCGCCTGCGCCGCGTCGGCGTCGCCCGCCAGCCGATGGCCGTAGGCCTTCAACGTCGTGCCGCAGCCGGCCGCCGTGGTGACGATGGCGTCGAACGGCCCGGCCCGCGTCCAGGCCCGCACATTGGCCGCGGCGAAGCCCCGCGCCTCCTCCGCCCGGCCGAGGTGTTCCGAAAGCGCCCCGCAACAGCCCTCGCCCTCGGCCAGCACCACCTCGAAGCCGGCGCGGGTGATGAGCCGGATCGCCGCCTCGCGGATCGAGGGCGCCATGGCCGGCTCCACGCAGCCCTGCAGCAGCGCCACCCGGCCGCGCGAGGCTCCCTCCGCGGGATATGACGGCCGCGGCCGGACCGACGGCGCAGGCTTCGGGACCAGACGCAGCATCGCCGCCAGCCGATGCAGCCTCAGCACCTCCAACACCGGCTCCAGCGGCCGCGCCAGCCGCCCTAGCGCCAGGGCCAGGCGCAGCCGCCGGGGCCGCGCCAGCACCCCCGGGATCACCGCCCGCAGCACCCGCTCCAGCCAGGGCCGCCGGTAGTGCGCCTCGATGTGGGCGCGGCCGTGGTCGATCAACTGGGCGTAGTCCACGCCGGACGGGCAGGCGGTGACGCAGGCCAGGCACGAGAGGCAGCGGTCGACGTGGGTCACCGTCTCCTTCGCCGGCGGGCCGCCCGCTTCCAGCATGGCCTTGATCAGCTCGATCCGGCCGCGCGGGCTGTCGCGCTCGTCGGCCAAGAGGACGTAGGTCGGGCAGGTCGCGGTGCAGAAGCCGCAGTGCACGCACTTGCGGATCTCCGCGTGGCTGGCGGCGGTCTCCGGGTCGGCGAGCTGGGCGGCGGTGAAGGCGGTCTGCATCAGGCCAGCCCCATCCGGCCGGGATTGAGCACCGCCTTGGGATCGAAGGCCGCCTTCACGCGCGCCGTCAGCGCGAACAGCGGACCGTCCAGCGGCTCGAAGGCGGGACCCTCGCCGCGATAGAGGGTGGCGTGGCCGCCAAGCGCGCGGACGGCGGCGCGCACCGCCGCGGGCTCCGCCTCCGACAACAGCCAGACCAGCCCGCCGCCCCAGTCGTAGAGCGCCTCCCCGGGGACCGCCTCGCCGACCCGCCAGCCCGCGGCCGGCGGCACGGATATGCGCCACAGCGGGCGCGGGTCCCTGTGGAACGCCTCGACCTCGCGGACCTGCGCCCAGAACTCTCGGCTGTGCTCGGCGTCCAGCATGTCGGCGCGTCCGAAGCCCTTCAGCGCGGCGAGCAGTTGCTCCGCGCGAGCCGCGACGGAGGCGGCGAAGCCGTCCAGCCGGATCGCCGTCACCGCCATCTCGCCCTTCAGCGGCGCGCGCGCAGCCGTGGACGGCGGCAGATGGGCGGCGGCGGAGACCTCTGCCGGCGCGTTCAGGGCGCAGGTCATCGCCTCGCCCGCCCGCCGGTCGTCGAGGCCGAACAGCAGGATGGTCAGCTCCGTCCGCGCCGCCGGCAACACCTTGATGGTGACCTCGGTCAGCACCGCCAGCGTGCCCCAGGACCCGGCCATCAGCTTGCAGAGGTCGTAGCCGGTGACGTTCTTCACCACCCTCCCGCCGGCCTTCACCCGTTCGCCGCGGCCGGTCACCGCCTCCAAACCGAGGAAATGATCCCGCGCGGCCCCCGCCCGGATGCGCCGCGGGCCGGAGAGGTTCGCGGCCAGCGCCCCGCCCAGGGTCGCGTGGCCCCTGGCGCGCAGCAGCTTCGCCAGGTGCGGCGGCTCGAACGGCAGCATCTGGCCCTCGGCGGCCACCAGCTTCTCCAGGGTGGCCAGCTTCACGCCGGCCTGCGCGGTCAGCACCAGTTCCTCCGGCGCGTAATCTACCACCCTGTTCAGGCCCCCGAGGCTCAGCACCGCATCCGCGCCGCGCACCGCGCCGATCCCGCGCTTGGTCCCGCCGCCCACGACCTCCAGCGTCCGGCCCACCGCGCCGGCGTCCGCCACCAGCTCGACGACCTCAGCGGCGGTCTTCGGACGTTCGGCAGTGGCGGCGAGGTCAAGCATCAGAACCTCGGCAGTTCGGGAAAGGCCACAGCGCCTCGATGCACGTGCACGCGGCCCAGTTCGGCGCAGCGATGCAGGCGGGGGAACACCTTTCCCGGGTTGAGCAGCAGATCGGGGTCGAAGGCGCACTTCACCCGCTGCTGGCAGGCGAGGTCGGTGTCGTTGAACATCTCCCCCATCAGGTCGCGCTTCTCGACGCCCACCCCGTGCTCGCCGGTCAGCACTCCGCCCACGGCCACGCAGAGCCTGAGGATGTCGGCGCCGAAGGCCTCCGCCGCCTCCAGCTGCCCCGGCTGGTCGGCGTCGTAGAGGATCAAGGGGTGCAGGTTGCCGTCGCCGGCGTGGAAGACATTGGCCACGCCCAGGCCGTACTCCAGGCCCATCTCGGTGATCTTCGTCAGCACATGCGGCAGCTGCCGGCGCGGGATGGTGCCGTCCATGCAGTAGTAGTCCGGCGAGATGCGCCCCACCGCTGGGAAGGCCGCCTTGCGTCCCGCCCAGAACGCCAGCCGCTCAGCGTCGCTTTCCGAGGTGCGGATCGTCGTCGCGCCCCGCGCTTCGGCCAATCCCGCCACATGGGCCGAGAGCTCGACGCATTCCGCCTCCGGCCCGTCCAGCTCGACGATCAACAGCGCCTCGGCCTCGGTCGGATAGCCCGCGCCGACGAAAGCCTCCGCCGCGACGATCGCCGGCCGGTCCATCATCTCCAGCCCCGCCGGGATCACCCCCGCGGCGATGATGTCGCCAACGGTCGCGCCCGCCGCCTCCACCGACGCGAAACCCAGCAGCATGGCCCGCGCGGTCTGCGGCTTCGTCAGTAGGCGGACGGTTACCTCGGTCACCACGCCCAGCAAGCCCTCGGAACCGGTGACCACGCCGAGCAGGTCGTAGCCTGCGGCGTCGAAGCCCTTGCCGCCCAGCCGCACCACCTCGCCGCTCATCAGCACGATCTCGCAGCCCAGCAGGTTGTTGGTGGTCAGCCCGTACTTCAGGCAGTGCACCCCGCCGGAGTTCTCCGCCACATTGCCGCCGATGGTGCAGGCGACCTGGCTCGACGGATCGGGGGCGTAGTAGAAGCCGTCCGCCTCCACCGCCCCGGTGATCGCGAGATTAGTGACGCCCGGCTGCACCACGGCGCAGCGGTTGGCGTAGTCGACCTCCAGGATGCGGTTGAACTTGGCCATGCCGAGCACGATGCCGTCCTCAAGCGGCAGCGCGCCGCCGGAGAGCGATGTTCCCGCGCCGCGCGGCACCACCTTCACCCCGTTGGCCTGGCACCAGGCGAGCACGGCCGAGACCTGCGCCACAGTCTCCGGCAGCACCACCGCGAGCGGCGTCTGACGATAGGCGGAAAGGCCGTCCGACTGGAAGGGCACGAGGCCGGCGGGCTCGCCGATCACGCCTTCGCCCGGGACCAGCCGCTTCAGGGCGCGCACGATCCCAGCCTTGCGGGCCATCAGGGCGAGGTCGGGCGCGGGCATGCGCATGGCCCATGCCTACGCGGAGACTCAAGGCGGCTCCAGTCCTCTTCGGCTTGTGCCCGCCCATGCCCTGTGGCCACGATGCCCGCGGGGAACTCAGGGAGGGGCGAATGAGAAGACTTGGGGCAGTGCTGGCGGCGGCGTTGCTGATCGCCGCCCCCGCTTGGGCGCGTACGCCGGAGACCGGCTTCCTCGACCGCTCGGTCACCGTGGCGGGGGTCGAATACCGCTACGAGGTCTATGTCCCCAGGGACTTCGATCCGCGCCGCGCCTGGCCCGTCATCCTGGCGCTGCACGGCGGCGGCGACTACGGCTCGGACGGCCTGCGGACGGCGAACGGCGTCGTGGCCAGCGTGATCCGCCTGCATCCGGAACGGTTTCCCGCCATTGTCATCTTCGCCCAAGCCCACGCCGACGGGACCCCCGGCTGGCAGCGCCAGGGGGGCCAGGCGGCGCTGGCGGCGGTCGACCAGGCGCTGGCCGAGTTCCATGGCGATCCGGCGCGGGTCTACCTCACCGGCCTCTCCGCCGGCGGCAACGGCGCTTGGTCACTGGCCTACCGCTATCCGCAGCGGTTCGCCGCGGTGGTGGTGGTCTGCGGCTTCGTGACGGAGTTCACCGGCAAGACAAGCGGGGTCAAATATCCCGCCATCGCCCCAGCCTCGGCCGGCGACCCCTATGCCGCCGTCGCCAAGCGCGTCGCCGGCCTGCCGATCTGGCTCTTTCACGGCGACGCCGACCAGTCCGTCTCCGTCGAGGAATCCCGCCGCATGGCCGCCGCCCTGAAAGCGCTGGGCGCCGACGTCCGCTACACCGAGCTGCCTGGCGTCGGTCACGCCGCCTGGGACCCCGCCTACAACGATCCCGCGATGGCGGCTTGGCTCTTCGCGCAACGGCGGCGCTAGGCGCCTATCCGCCGCGATCCAGGGGTCCACGGTCCGGCGCCAACTGGCTACTTCAGCTTGATGGAGACGCCTTCGGGCGCAAACTTGAACTCCAGGCCGGCGGCCGAGCTGACCATCTTGATCCGCACGCCCTTGTCGTTCTCCAGCGTGGCGACCCCGCCGCCGCCGGCCACCGCCGCGCTCGCCGCCAGCGCATGGTAGACGCCGTTGATGTCGGCCACCCTGTTCAGGTGGAAGACGTCCCCACGGGCGCTGAACTTGCTGATCCCGACGTCGATCACCGAGATGCCCTTGACCGTCAGGGGATAGTTCATGCCGTGGTAGTGCAGGGTTCCGCCGCCCCAGGTGTAGCCCACGCCCACGGCGACCGTACGGGCGGTCAGGTCGATGGTCGCGTCGGGGGGCTGGGCGAGCGCCGGCGAGGCGAGGAGGACGGCCGCGGCGGCGATCGCCGCGGACCGGATCGGAAGGACACGACAAGCCATGTGCGGTCTCCACGAGGGGCGGCCACCCTGGTCCCGAACGCATGGCGGCAAACTGATCCAGGTCAGTGCGCTTCGGCCAGCATCGCTTGCAGGCCCCGGGCCACCGGCTCCAGCATCCCGCCGTCGGTGACGTCGGGGAGGTCGCGGCGGGTGTGGTGCAGGGGGTGGCCGGCGACCAGGCCGATCAACGGCGCGTAGCCGAGGGACTGGAACAGCGCCACCTCGCCGGGCGGCTTGCGCTGGTCGATGTCGAACGGCGTGGCGTAGCCGGGCTGGCCGGCGAAGGCCTTGGCCGCGAGCGGGATCAGGGCGTCGCTGCAGGCGAGGATACGGCCGGGCTGCGGCCCCGCCTGACGCATGATCTCGCCGTCCTGCAGAGCGAAATCGTAGGCCGCGACATTGGCGCCGATGGCCAGCCAGAGCTTGGTGTCGGCAGGCTTCGGGGCGAGCGTCTCGGTGAAGATGTGTCCGCCGTAGCCGTCGAACTCGTGGCCGGAGGCCGCCACGACGGTCAGGTTGTGGTCCGTGGAGGCCGCCAGCCAACGCGCCAGGCCGAGCCAGATGGCGATCCCCGAGCCGCGTTCGCCCGCGCAATGGAACCAGCCGCTCTTCGGTGTCGAAAGGACCAGGTGCTTGCCCGGCCGGGCCCGGCGGCCGACGACGTTGTGCGCCGTCCGCGTCACTGTCCGGCCCTCCAGCCATACCGTCGCCGGCGTTCCCGCCGCGGCCGCCGCCTTCAGCGCCGCGCCCTCGCGGCCGGCCGCCAGCAGGACGGGGACCCGCCACGGCTCGGCCTTGGCCGCCCGATTGAGCGCCGAGAGTTCGCCCAGCGGATTTTCGGTGATCGCCACCACCGCGACTGCGCCGCTCGCCGCCGCCTCGGCGATCTGCGCCGGCGGCGGTGCGTTCAGGCCGCTGCCCGAGCCCGGCGGCAGGTCCACCAGCGCAACCCTGCCCGGCTCCCCGTGCACCGACAGCGCGCCCGTCACGCCGCCGGGCGGCGTCGTGCGCGGCGTCCAGTAGGGGAAGCCGGCTATCGTCCGGCCACCCACCGCAAGCTCCGCCCGAGCCAGCTCGAACACCGGATAGTCGAAGGCCTGGCGCTCGACCGCATAGCCAGCCGCCGACAGCATCGGTTCCAGCCAGGTCGTGGCAGCGTCGTCGCCGGCCGTGGCGGTGCGGTGCTCGCCGAACTGCGCGTAGGTCTTTACGTCGGCGTATAGCGCCCGGCCGGACAACGGGTCGGCCGCCGCGCGCGCGGCCACGGCGCCGCCCGCCCAGAGGCCGAGCCCCGCCAGAACCGCACCCCGTCGATCGATGACCATGCTGCCGCGCGCTCCGTTGTCAGCGCCCCTCAAAGCTGGGCGTCCGCTTCTCGTTGAAGCTGGCCACGCCTTCCCGGCGGTCGGCGGTCTTGAACAGGCGGTTGTAAGCGGAGAGCTCCAGCTCCATGGCGGCGGCCAGGTCGAGCGAGGCGCCTTCGCGGACCACGTGCTTCAGCGCCCGCACGGACAGCGGCGCCTTGGAGGCGATCTCGGCGGCGACGGCCAGCACGGTCTCCATCAGCGCCTCGGGCGCCGTGACGCCGTTGACCACCCCATAGTCCAGCGCCTGGGCGGCCGTGAACGGCCGCCCGGAGGTGAGCAGCTCGAGCGCCCGCCGCTCGCCTGCGCAGCGCCGCAGCAGCTGCGTGCCGCCAAGGCCCGGCATGATGCCGAGGCCCACCTCCGGCAGGCCGAACCGCGCGGTTTCCGCCGCATAGGCGAAGTCGCAGGCGAGCGTCATCTCGCAGCCGCCGCCCATGGCCGCGCCGTTGACCGCGCCGATCACCGGGACCGGCACGGCGAGCTGGGCGCGCGCCATGGCCTCGAACACCTTGTGCTGCGCCGACCAGGCCGCGTCGGTCATGCCGTTGCGTTCCTTGAGGTCCGCCCCGGCGCAGAAGTGCCGGCCGGCCGCGGCCAG
>NZ_JAQGIZ010000068.1 GCF_028290885.1 Phenylobacterium sp. | reverse complement strand
ACGGCAAGGGCGTGTTCGCCGGCCTGAAGAACCCCTTCACCGCCACCCGCTACCACAGCCTGTCGGTGGAGAAGGGCGCGCTGCCCGAGGCGCTGGAGATCACCGCCTGGACCGAGGACGGCGAGATCATGGGCGTGCAGCATAGGGCCCGGCCGGTGCACGGGGTGCAGTTCCACCCGGAATCCATCGCCACGGAGTGCGGCTACGACTTGCTGGCCAACTTCCTCGAGATCGCCGGCGTGAGGCGCCTGGCGGAAGCCTGACGCCGTCCTAATGTCCGACGCCTTCAAGCCTCTGCTCAGCCTCCTGGCGGACGGCGGGACCTTGTCCGAGGAGAGCGCCGACGAATTCTTCGCCGCCTGTCTGCGGGGCGACCCGACCCCGGCCCAGGTGGGCGCGGCGCTCAGCGCCATGCGGATGCGCGGCGAGACGCTGGGCGAGATCGTCGCCTGTGCGCGGGCCATGCGCCGCGCCGCGGTGCACATCGAACCGCCCTATCCGACCATCGACGTCTGCGGCACCGGCGGCGACGGCCTGCACACCCTGAACATCTCGACCGCCGTGGGTTTCGTGGCCGCCGGCGGAGGACTGAAGGTCGCCAAGCACGGCAATCGCGCGCTGTCGTCGAAGTCCGGGACGGCCGATGTGCTGGCCGAGCTTGGCGTGGACATCGCCATGCCGGCGGAACGGCAGCTCAAAGCGCTGGACGAGGCCGGCATCTGCTTCATGTTCGCGCCGGCCCACCACGGGGCCATGCGTCACGTCTCGCCGATCCGCGCGGAGCTGGGCTTCCGGACGATCTTCAACCTGCTGGGGCCGTTGACCAACCCCGCCGGGGCGAAGCGGCAGGTGGTCGGCGTCTATGCCGAGCGTTGGGTCTCGCGCCTGGCCGAGGCCCTGGGCGAGCTGGGCGCCGAGCGGGCCTGGGTGGTGCATGGCTCAGGCCTCGACGAGATGACCACGACCGGCGAGACCAGCGTCGCTGAGCTGCGGGACGGCCAGGTGCGCCTGTTCACCATCACCCCGGAAGCCGTCGGCCTGCCGCGCGCGGCGCTGGCGGACCTCACGGGCGGCGCGCCGAAGGAAAACGCCGCCGCGCTGCGGCGCCTGCTGGCCGGCGAGACGGGACCCTACCGCGATATCGTCACCCTGAACGCCGCCGCGGCCTTCCTGGTCGGCGAGAAGGTGGAGACCCTGCGCGAGGGCGTCGAGCTGGCCGGCGCGGTGATCGACGACGGGCGCGCCCAGGGCGCGCTCGACAAGCTGGTGAGCCTGGCCGCGCGATGAGCGACATCCTCGAACGCATCGCCGCCTACAAGCGCGAGGAGGTGGCCGCCCGCAAGGCCGCGCGTCCGCTGGCCGAGGTCGAAGCCGCCGCCGGGTCGGCTTCCAAGCCGCGCGGTTTCCGCGCCGCCCTGGAGCGCGCGCACGGCCCGGGACGCCTCGCGCTGATCGCAGAGATCAAGAAGGCCTCGCCCTCGCGCGGCCTGATCCGCGAGGACTTCGATCCCCCAGCGCTCGCCAAGGCCTATGAGGATGGCGGCGCGGCCTGCCTGTCGGTCCTTACCGACGCACCGAGCTTCCACGGGGCCGACGACTACCTGGTGGCCGCCCGGGCCTCGACGGCCCTGCCCTGCATCCGCAAGGAATTCCTGATCGACCCCTGGCAGGTCGCCGAGAGCCGGGCGCTGGGCGCCGACGCCATCCTGGTGATCCTGGCCATGGTCGACGACGCGCTGGCCGCCGAGCTGATGGCGGCCGCCCGGGCGTACGGCATGGACGTGCTGGTCGAGACCCACGATGTGGCGGAGATGGCGCGCGCGGTGCGACTGGGGGCCGACCTGGTGGGGGTGAACAACCGCGACCTCAGGACCTTCACCGTCGACCTCGCGGTGACGGAGCGCCTCGCCGCGGCCGCGCCGCCCAACGCGCTGCTGGTCACCGAGAGCGGCATCTTCTCCCCGGCCGACGCCGCACGGCTGGAGCGGGCGGGCGCGCGGGCTATGCTGGTGGGCGAAAGCCTCATGCGGCAGGCCGATGTCAGGAAGGCGACACAGTTGCTGCTTGCGCGCTAGCCGGACACCCAAGGGGCGCCAATTCCATTGCTGAACAAATCGACATTACAGTGTTCGATAAGCGAACTCCTGCCAGCTGACGCGCTGTTCGAGTTATTTTTCGCCTAACACGAGCATTGCTTTGCGCGCCCGCCACGGCGCAGCTATCACAAGCTGCAGTTGTTCCGGTTGGGGGTTTTGCCGTGAGTAAGATGAAGTACGCGTTCGCCATGCTGGCGGCTGGCGGAGTGGTTGGCGTGGCCTCCGAGGCCAGCGCCACCGTCGTGACTCTGGGCTACGCAGGTGATCCTACGTCCTCGATCCAGGACATCTCGCTGATCAGCGGCAGCCCGGCCCAGTTCTACTATGGGTTCAATTCAAGCCAGGAAAAGACCTTCCTCGGCGCCTATAGCAATGGATTCCTGGGCGGAACCTATGGAAGCGCAAACACGATCGATGCAGGTGAGACCTTCAGCCAGAGCCCGGTGAAGACCGCCTGGATTGCTCCGCCGTTCCCGGGTTCGTCTGGCGGCTTCACCGTGTTCGGCGACCAGTATATCCATCTCCAGTTCATCGACGCCGGCGAGCTCTATGTCGGTGAGGCCCATGTCGACCCGAGCGCCACGCTGGTCGACATCAATTTCAACGACGTCGGGCCCGGCAACCAGCCGGGCGGCATCCCGGAGCCGGCCTCCTGGGCGCTCATGATCGCCGGCTTCGGCCTGGCCGGCACGGCCCTTCGTCAACGGCGCCGTCAGGCCGCGCTCAGCGCGTAGTAGAACAGCCCGGTCTTGGCGACCTCGCGCGCGTTGCAGCGGCGCGCGAGGCTCAGGGTGTCACGGACATCGTCGTCGCAGTGGAATCGAAACTCGCGCACGCCGCGCGGCAAGCCCCATCGCAGGATCGCGTCGAGTTGCAGCGCTCCAGCCCAGTCGCCGCGCGCGTCCGGCGCGACGACCCGCGCGTCGATGACGGCGACGCCGTGATCCATCCGGCCGAGCAGCACGGCGGCGACCTTGGTCCCGAGAAGGACCACCTGCGACAGGTCCTCCGTCGACACCCCCTGCCGCGTGGCCCGCTGCCGCAAGTTGTGCAGGGTCCGGAAGGGGCCGCCGCCGAATTCCGCCGATACAAGCCACCCCACCTCTTCCATTGGCGCTTCGGACAGGCTCACGACGCGGGCTTCGGCGGGAATGCGGCCGCGTGCGCGCAGCCGCGCGACCAGGGGCGCGATGGCGCCGTCGAGCGCCTCGCCGCTGGCCTGGAAGTGATGTTGCCGGCGGGCCAGGCCGAAGCCGCAGGCCTGCAGAAAGGCCGCCGCGGGGCTCTCGAGCGGCTCCGGCTCGAGCGACCAGAGCCCCTCAGCCTCGCCGGCGGTCATGCCCACTGCTTCGGCCATCAGTCGCCGTCCGACGCCTTGGCGCCGCATCGCCGGCATGACGTGCACGCGGAGCGGAAAGCCGCCGGGCTTGGCCCAGCTCTGCCAGATCACCGCCGCGGCGCCGGCAAGGCGACCGTCGTGGCGGGCAATCAGGAACTCGGCCGGCGAATGGCGCGCCTCAGGCAGCAGGGCGAGGCAGGCAGGGACCTCGGCCTCACCGGCCAGGCCGACGGACACGGTGCTCATGGCGCACGGCTAACACGGGCGTCGGACGGATGACCAGACTGCTGGTGATCGGCGCGGCCGGCCTGGACTGGCCCAATCTCTCGGCGCGCGCGGCGCCGCAGTTGGCCCGGTTGCAGGCGCGCGGAACGGCCGGCTGGCTGCGCTCCGCCGGTTCCGCCGCCGGCCCCGCGCCCTGGGTCAGCATGGTGACCGGACATCCGCCGGAGCGGCATGGCATCTGGCGGCGTGAAGAAGCCTACCCAGGCGGCATCCGCCCGATCAGCCGCGCCTCTTGGCGCGAGGCTCCGGTCTGGGAACGCCTGGCCGCCGTCGGAGTCACCACCGCAAGCGTCGCCTGGCCAGGCGCCCGTCCGGGCGCGGCGTGGAGGGGCGAGCATATCGACCGGGATTTCGCCGAGGCGTCCGGCCCGACGCAGGCGGACTGGGCCTTGCCGCTCCGTTGCGCCCCCTTGGACCTGCGCGAAGCCTTGCGCGGGCTTCGCGTGCATCCCTCCCAGATCACCGGCGGCATGCTGCGACCGCTGGCGCCGACGTTGAACGACCTTGACCAGAGCCGGGATGTGAAGCTGCCCCAGTTGGCGGTGGCCATGGCCCAAGCCGCGACGGTTCAGGCCGCCGCGGTCTGGCTGCTGGCGGAGCGGCGGCCAGATGTCCTTTTCGTCCACCACGCTTGGCTGGGCGAGGTCCTGACGGCGTTCGAGTCCACCCGGGACGGCCCCTTCGCAGGCGTGACGGACGGCGCCTGGCGGTTCTTCGACGGCCTGGTGGGGCGTCTCGCCGAGCTGGCGGGCGAAGAGGCCCTGGTGATGGTCGTCTCCCCGGGCTGGGGAGGCCGGCCGGGGACGGTCCTGGCGGCCGGACCGGCGGTGGCGGCGGGCGGATCCTGCAGCGGTTCTGACGTCTCGCAGGTCGCGGCGACCACGCTCGCGGCTTTCGGGCTGGTAGATGGCGCCCTTCCCCCGCCCATCCCCGGGATCGTTCCGGACGGCCCGCGCGCCGCGGCATTCCGCATCGACATGCCGCCACCGGCCGCGGACCTCGAGCTTCTGCGGGACGCCACGAAGGAAGGGTACGCCGCCCCGCCGCCTGCGCCCGGGACTTGGCGCGCCGAGGGCTTCGCAGAGCTCGCCTTCATGCTGCTCGCACGTGACGCCGACGGCGCCATCGCCGCGGCCGACCAGGCGTTGGCCTGCGCCCCGGACGCCGTCGCTGCGCTCGCCGCCAAAGCCATGGCGCTCATCGCGCTGGAGGAGGCCGAGCTGCTGCCGGACCTCGCCCGCAAGCTCGCCCGGTTGGCGCCGCGGCGCGGCTGGGGTGCGCTGGCGCGCGCCGCCTACCATGCCTTGCAGGACGATCCGGCCGAGGCGGCGCGGTGGCTCGCCAAGGCCGAGCCGGACCTCGACCCCGAGGTGCAGACCCGCGTTGCGGCCGTGTGGTTCGCCATCGGCCGGCCGGCCGAGGCCGAGCGGGTGTTCCGGACCCTCCTCGAACGCCACCCGGATCACGCCCCCGCAGCCGTAGGTCTCGGCATGGCGGCGGCGGCGCGCCGCGATTTCCGAGCGGCCGAGGAGGCCCTCCTGAAGGCGCTGAAGATCGATCCGGGCCGGCCGGCCGCCTATCTGCAGTTGGCGCAGGTCTATGCGCAGACCGCCCGTCGCGCCGAGGCCCGGCAGGCCGCCGACCGCGCCGTCAGCCTGGGCGCCGCGCCAGACCAGGCCGAAGCTTCCCTGCAAGGCCGGCTCGGCTGATTCCAAGGGTTGATGAGTCGAGGCCTGGGCCGCGCGGCGCGGGGAATTTCCCGTGAAGTTTCAGCGATGCAGACCGTAACTTGACATTAATGCGGAACACCTAGAGAACATCGCTAACGTTTGCGCTTTGTTCTCCAAGCGCTCTGCTCTGAGGCCGATCCGATGCTCACCCGCAAGCAACACGAACTGCTCATGTTCATCCATGAACGGATCAAGGAGAGCGGCGTCTCGCCTTCGTTCGACGAGATGAAGGAAGCGCTGGACCTGGCGTCGAAGTCCGGGATCCACCGGCTGATCACGGCGCTGGAGGAGCGCGGCTTCCTGCGCCGCCTGCCGCACCGGGCCCGGGCGCTGGAGGTGGTGAAGCTACCGCAGCAGGCGACCATGGCCGCTCCTCCGAAAGGCCGCGCGCCGTTCAAGCCGCAGATCGTCGACGGCGGGCCGGCCATGCCGCCGGCCGCCAACGACACGCGCGACCTGCCGATCCTCGGCCGCATCGCCGCGGGCACCCCGATCGAGGCCATCCAGCAGGAGCGCGACCGCATCCCGGTGCCGGAAAGCATGCTGGGCGCCGGCGAGCACTTCGTCCTCGAGATCCAGGGCGACTCGATGATCAACGCGGGCATCCTCGACGGGGATTTCGTGGTGATCCGCAGAGGCGACACCGCCACCTCCGGCGACATCGTCGTGGCGCTGGTGATGGGCGAGGAAGCCACGCTCAAGCGCCTGCGCCGCAAGGGCGCGTCGATCGCGCTCGAGGCAGCCAACCCGGCCTATGAGACCCGCATCTTCGGCCCGGATCAGGTGGCGGTTCAGGGCAAGCTGGTCGGCCTGATCCGGCGTTACCATTAGGTCACGAAATCGTGCAACCTTGGCCGTAACTCCGCGTTCGTACGCTGAGTCGGGGCCGTTGCCGGAACGACAACCGCTCCTGCTGTCGAAGACTTCGCGGTCCTGCGAAGTCGCTAGGGAGAGAGACTTAATGCGCATTATCACACTGGCCGTGGCCGCCATGAGCCTGACGGCTGCTGCCTGCAGCAAGCCGGCCGAAAAGGCCGCCGACGCGGCAGGAACCGCCAACGCGGAAGCCGCCGCCGCCAA
>NZ_JAQGIZ010000038.1 GCF_028290885.1 Phenylobacterium sp. | reverse complement strand
CGGATGACGATCGGGGCCTTCAGCAGCGGGGTCTTGGCCTTGTCCAGGTGGCGCACGAAGGCCTCGATGCCGCCCTCGTAGTGCATCACCTCGACGAACGGCTCGGCCTCACGGTTGTCCTTCAGCCAGATGGTCACGCCGGAGTTCAGGAAGGCGAGTTCGCGCAGCCGGTGCTCCAGGGTCTTCCGGTCGAAGTCGATGAAGGCGAAGGTCTGCAGCGACGGCAAGAAGGTGACTTCGGTGCCGGACAGGAATTCGCCGTTCTCGCGCAGCGGCGCCTTGCCGGTCACCGCCAGCGGCGAGACCGCGTCGCCGTGCCGGAACTCCATCTCGTGGGCGATGCCGCCGCGATAGACCTTCAGCTTCAGCCATTCGGAGAGCGCGTTGACCACCGAGACGCCGACGCCGTGCAGGCCGCCGGAGACCTTGTAGGAGTTCTGGTCGAATTTCCCGCCGGCGTGCAGCTGGGTCATGATGACCTCGGCCGCCGAGATGCCCTCGCCCTCGTGGATGTCCACCGGAATGCCGCGCCCGTCGTCGGTGACGGTCACCGAGCCGTCGGCGTTGAGGATCACCTCGACCCGCGTCGCCCAGCCGGCCAGGGTCTCGTCGATGGCGTTATCGACCACCTCGTAGACCATGTGATGCAGGCCGGAGCCGTCGTCGGTGTCGCCGATGTACATGCCCGGCCGCTTGCGCACGGCGTCGAGGCCCTTCAGGACCTTGATGCTCTCCGCGCCATAGTCGTCCTGCCCGTTGTTTTCGGGCGTCGGGCCCTGGCCGTGGGTCTCGTTATTTTCTTCGCTCATGCGGGATCCAACTCAGTCAGGCCGGAGGCGTCTACACGCACGCCTTGGGCCCGTCCTTTCAAGTCTTCGAAGAGGTGCTCGTCGGTTCCGGTCAGGAAGGCCTGGAGCCCGAGCGCCTCGATTTCGTCGAACAGCGCGGCCCGCCGGGTGCGGTCCAGATGCGCTGCGACTTCGTCCAACAACAATATAGGGCTTGGCGCTGATTCTGCACGTGAAAGCCGCGCGGATTGGGCCAAAACAAGGTTCAAAATCAGCGCTTTCTGCTCGCCGGTCGAACATTCCGCCGCCAGACGGTCCTTTTCGGCGTGGATCACGGCCAGATCGCCGCGATGCGGGCCGGTCAGGGCGCGGCCGGCGGCGGCGTCGCGCTCGCGGACGGCGGCGAGCGCGCGGGCCAGCTTGGCCTCGATGTCAGCGATCTCGGCGCCGGCGGCGGCCATCTGCTCCCATTCGCCGGTGAGCGACAGCCGCGCCTGTGGGAACGGCCGCTCGCCCCGGGCGTCGATCTCGGCCTGCAAGGCGGTGAGCGTCGTGGCGCGGGCCTCGGCCATCAGGGCGCCGGCCTCTGCCAGCCGCGCCTCGAGCGCGTCGAGCCACGCCGCGTCCGGGGCGCCCCCATTCTCGCCGGCGTCGGTGAGCAGCCGCATCCGCTCGCGCTGGGCGCGTTCGTAGGCCTGGGCGTGGGCCGCGTGGCGGGGAATAGCGGCGAACACCAGCCGGTCGAAGAAGCGGCGGCGCTCACTGGCGCCCTCCAGGAACAGCCGGTCCTGGGCCGGGGTCAGCCACACCTGCCGCAGATGGTCGGCGAGCCGGCCGGGCGGCACGGTCTCGCCTTCGATCCGCACCGTGCGCCGCGACGCCCCGGCGGTCTCAACCCCCGTGCCGAGCTGGGTCTCCTCGCCCGCCGCCCGGACCACCGCCGAGACCGCCCAGGCGCGTCCTTGCGCCTCGCCGGGCAGGCGGCGGCCCACCTCGGCCAGGCTCGACCCGCGCAGGCCGCGGCCGGGGGTGAACAGGCTGACGGCCTCCAACAGGTTGGTCTTCCCCGCCCCGTTCGGCCCCACGAGAAAGATCGGCCGGCCGTCCAGCACGAGGTCGGCCCGCGCATAGGAGCGGAAGTCGGTCAGGGTCAGGCGGGAAAGGGCCGTGGCGGTCACGGCGGGGTTCTACAGGGTTTCGGAGGCGGGGGTGAAACGCCTCGGCGTCCGGAAACCGCGAGCAGTTGTCACAGCCCAGGCGCTACCTACGTCTAGACCTGGGCAAGCGGAGGGCACGATGGACCAGAAGACCAAGGCTGAGGCGTTCGGCGCCCTGCACACCGGCGCGGAGATCCTGATCCTGCCCAACGCCTGGGACGCGGCCAGCGCCGCGGTGATGGCCGACGCGGGCGCGAAGGCCGTGGCGACGTCCTCGGCGGCGGTGGCCTGGAGCCATGGCTATCCGGACGGGGATGCGCTGCCGCTCCCGCTGCTGCTGGCGACCATCTCGGCGGTGGCGCGGGTGGTGAGCGTGCCGGTCACCGCCGACATCGAGGGCGGCTACACCGACGACCTCGGCCAGCTCGGCGAGACCATCAAGGCGGTGATCGGCGCCGGCGCGGTGGGGATCAACCTGGAGGACGGCCGCCGCGACCCCGACCTGCACGCCCGCAAGGTCGAGGCGGCGCGCAAGGCCGCCGACGCCACCGGCGTGCCGCTGTTCATCAACGCCCGCACCGACGTCTACCTGCAGGGCCTGGCGGAGGGCCACGCCGCCTATGAGGAGGTGGTGCAGCGCGCCGAGCGCTACCGCGCGGCCGGGGCCAGCGGGATCTTCGTGCCTGGGCCCTCGGACGACGACCTGATCGGGCGGCTGGCCGAGGGGATCAAGCTGCCGCTGAACATCATGCTGCTGCCGGGCCTCGCCAGCGCAGCGCGACTGCAGGCGCTGGGCGTGCGGCGGGTAAGCTCGGCCACAGCGCCCTTCCGGGCGGCGTATGCAACGGTCGCCAAGGCCACGGCGGCGTTTCTGCATGACGGCGACCCGGGGGCTTTCGCGGCGGGCGCGGAGGGGCTCGGCAACCTCAACAAGCGGTTCCAATAGGCCCCCGCCAGCGACGCCCTACCGACTGACTGGCTGGAGCGACGGGCAGGGGTGCGCGGATCCGCGGGTGTCGCAGACCTTCACGCGGTCCAGGTAGTTCATGGCCGGACCGGCCAGGTCATCCGCCAAGGCGCGGCGGTAGGCGTACTGGACGCTGTAGAGGGCGTCCTGGCCGCTGATCACCTTCATCCACATGTTCTCGGGCTTGTGGGTCTGTGGGTTCATCGGGCACCGGAACACCCAGAGGGACATCGGGTAGCCGTTCTCGGTCGTCCTGGCCGTCCGCTCGCCGGAGCCGCCGGGACAGGCCACGGGCCACGACTTCGCCATTCCGCCCGGCAGGTCGTCGGGATCGACGCTCCGGCGCCCAAAGAAAATCTGCTCGGTCACCATCCGAGACCAGTCCTGGACTGTCTCGCCGTTCGGCACGAACTCAGTGCCCTGCATCTGGGCCTGGCGTCCTTGGGAGCCCACCTTGAACCCCTCCAGCAGGGGCAGGAGGATGTTCTCATCCTGCAGGCCGGGCGGCGCAGACGCAGCGGCTGACGTCGCCGCCGGCTTCGCATCGGCCGCAGGGTCCTTTGTGAAGAACTTGGCGCCCAGCAACAGGTCGTGGGCGTCGAACAGGAAGTCCACGGCCATCTCGCGGACCGTCTTGTTCTTCTCCGTCAGCGGGACCGTGTAGATGTAGAGCGCGACCGACCGGCCGTCGGGATTGTGATCTTCCTTCTCCGGCTTCCCAAGACTGGCGAGCACTTCGGCCCGGGTGGTCACGCCCGCCTTGAAGCCATTGATCTTGTCGGCCGGCAGGTCGGCCGCCATCGCGGCTCCGGCGATCGTCAGGCACGCCATCACGCCTATGAACCATCGAATCAAGGATGCCTCCGTCGCTGCTCGCCGAGCTTGCATGGGGGCCGTCAGCCGCCAAGGCGACGCGACGCTTAGGAACAATCATCGCCCTTGGTGACCGCGTGCGCCGGCCGCCCTATCTTAGCGCCATGACCGACACCCTCGATGCCGCTCCCGAAACACTCGGCGATATCCCACGCGAACCGACGCAGGACGGGCCGAATGTGCGGCTCTACCTGGTGGACGGCTCGGGCTTCATCTTCCGGGCCTTCCATGCCCTGCCGCCGCTGACCCGCAAGAGCGACGGGCTGCCGGTCGGCGCCATCGCCGGCTTCTGCAACATGCTGTGGAAGCTGCTGGTCGACATGAAGGCCTCGGAGGAGGCGCCGACGCACCTGGCCGTGGTGTTCGACCACTCGGAGCAGACCTTCCGCAACAAGCTCTACGACCAGTACAAGGCCCACCGGCCGCCGCCGCCCGAGGACCTGGTGCCGCAGTTCCCGCTGGTGCGCGAAGCGACCAAGGCGTTCGGCGTGCCCTGCATCGAGCTGCCCGGCTACGAGGCCGACGACCTGATCGCCGCCTACGCCTGCAAGGTGCGCGACATGGGCGGCGAGGTGGTGATCGTCTCCTCCGACAAGGACCTGATGCAGCTGGTCGGACCCAAGGTCTCGATGCTCGACACCATGAAGACCCCGAACCTGGTGATCCGCGCCGAGCAGGTGTTCGACAAGTTCGGGGTGACGCCGGACAAGGTGGTCGACGTCCAGGCCCTGTGCGGGGACTCCGTCGACAACGTGCCGGGCGCGCCGGGCATCGGGATCAAGACGGCCTCGGCCCTGATCACCGAATACGGCGACCTGGATACGCTGTTGGCGCGGGCGTCGGAGATCAAGCAGGACAAGCGCCGCCAGACCCTGATCGACTTCGCCGACCAGATCCGCCTGTCGCGCCAGCTGGTGCAGCTCGATTGCGACACCCCGCTGCCCTCGCCAGTCGACGAACTGGGCGTCGAGGACCCCAACGCCGAGACCCTGGCGGCCTTCCTGGAGATGATGGAGTTTCGCACGCTCGCGCGCCGGGTCGCCGAGGCGCGGGGCGGCGAGCCGGCGGCGACGCCCACGCCTTCGGCTGCCAAGGCGCTGGAAGCGCCCAAGCACGGGGCCATCGACGTCAACGCCTACGAGTGCGTCCGCGATCTGGCGACCCTCGACGCCTGGATCGCGCGGGCCTTCGCCAAGGGGGTCGTGGCGTTCGACACCGAGACCGACGCCCTGTCATCCTCCAGCGCCAACCTCTGCGGCGTCTCGCTGGCGGTCGCGCCGGGCGAGGCCTGCTACATCCCGCTCGGCCATGAGCAGGAACAGGAGGGCGGCCTGCAGCTCGACGCGCCGGTCGAGCTCGCCCAGATCCCGCTCGAAGACGCGATCGCGCGGCTGAAGCCGCTGCTGGAATCGCCCGCCGTCCTGAAGGTCGCCCAGAACGGCAAGTACGATCTGGCCGTGCTCGCCCGCCACGGCGTCGACGTCGGGCCGATGGACGACACCATGCTGATCGCCTTCGCGCTCGAGGGCGGGCTGCACAAGAGCTACGGCATGGACGAGCTCTCCAAGCGCCTGCTCGACCACGAGCCGATCTCCTTCAAGACGGTGGCCGGGACCGGCAAGGCGCAGAAGAGTTTCAAGCACGTCGAGCTGGGCGCCGCGACCTGCTACGCCGCCGAGGACGCCGACGTCACCCTGCGGATCTACGAGCACCTGCGCCCACGCCTGGCCCGCGAAAAGCTGCTGACGGTCTACGAGACGCTTGAGCGGCCCATGCCCAAGGTGCTGGTCGAGATGGAGCTGGCCGGGGTCAAGGTCGACCCGGAGCGGCTGCGGGTTCTTTCCAACGACTTCTCCGTGCGGATGGGCGAGCTTGAGCTCGAGGCCCACCGGGTCGCCGGCCGGCCGTTCAACCTGGGCTCGCCCAAGCAGATCGGCGACCTGCTGTTCAAGGAGATGGGCCTGGCGTCCGGCCGAACCACGGCCACCGGCGCGGCGTCCACCGACGCCTCCATGCTGGAGGACCTGGCCGCCCAGGGCCACGAGCTACCGCGCATCCTGCTGGACTGGCGCCAGCTCTCCAAGCTGAAGGGCACCTACACCGACAACCTGGTCGCCGCGATCGACGCCAGGACCGGGCGGGTCCACACTTCTTACTCCCTGGCGGCGGCCACCACCGGCCGGCTGGCGTCTTCGGATCCCAACCTGCAGAACATCCCGGTCCGCACCGAGGAAGGCCGCAAGATCCGCAAGGCCTTCATCGCCGAGCCGGGCCATGTGCTGATCAGCGCCGACTACAGCCAAATCGAGCTGCGGCTGCTGGCCCACATCGGCGACATCCCGCAGCTGAAGCAGGCTTTCAAGGAGGGGATCGACATCCACGCGCTCACCGCCTCGGAGATGTTCGGCGTACCGGTGGAGGGCATGCCCGCCGAGACCCGACGGCGCGCCAAGGCGATCAACTTCGGCATCGTCTACGGCATCTCGGCCTTCGGCCTGGCCAACCAGCTGTCGATCCCGCGTGAGGAGGCCGGCGCCTACATCAAGACCTACTTCGAGCGCTTCCCCGGCATCCGCACCTACATGGACCGCATGCAGCGGCAGGTCCGCGCCGAGGGGTTCGTGACCACCATCTTCGGCCGCAAGGTCTTCATCCCGGCCGCGCAGGGGAAGTCGCCGGCCGAGCGGTCCTTCGGCGACCGGGCGGCGATCAACGCCCCGATCCAGGGCGCCGCCGCCGACGTGATCCGCCGCGCCATGGTGCGCATGCCCGGAGCGCTGCGGGGGGCGGGCCTGAAGGCCAGGATGCTGCTGCAGGTGCACGACGAACTGATCTTCGAGGCGCCCGAGGCCGAGGCCGAGGCGGTGATCGCCGTGGCCAAACGGATCATGGAGAAGGCGCCGGAGCCGGCGGTCTCGCTCTCCGTCCCGCTGGTCGTCGACGCCCGCGCCGCCACCAACTGGGACGACGCGCACTAGGCCGGGCGGAACGCGCCGCACCGGGGCGACGTTTCGCACGGTGAAGGTTGCCCCATGACCGCTCCGCTGACCGCCGCCCGTTCGAACCCGCTTGGCCGCTTGCTGGCGCGGTTTCCGAACGCCCCATGGTCCAGCGTGGCCGAGACGGTCGCGCGCATCGGCTATGTGGCTCGGGGGAGCGTCTACCTGGCCGTGGGGGCCGTCGCCCTCCTGGCCGCCCTCGGCCTCACCCCGCACGCCCGGGGCGCGCTCGGTGCGTTGGAGGCCTGGGGCGAGTGGCCGGCCGGCGTGATCTTCCTCTGGCTCATCGGCCTGGGCCTCTACGGTTTTGCGGGCTGGCGGGCCCTGCAATCGATCTTCGACGTGGACCGCCAGGGCGCCACGGCGAAGGGACTCGCGGCGCGGGCCGGTCAGGCGGTAAGCGGCCTCGTCTACGGAGGCCTCGCCATCTCCGTATTCGGTTTGCTCCATGCGGTGCATCACCTGGAACAGCACAGCAAGCATGCCGCGATGGCGCGCACGGTCGAGAAGGTCCTCACCTTCCCGTTCGGCAATATGCTGGTGATCCTGGCCGGCTTGTTCGTCCTGGCGTCGGGCGTCGGCAACATCGTCCGGGCGGTCTTCAGCCACTTCGGCCGCACGCTCGACTGCGACCCGCACATCGCCCGCTGGGCGGGAACGGTCGCGAGGATCGGCTACTTCGCCCGCGGCATAGCCTTGGCGCCGGTGGGTATTTTCATGGCCCGCGCCGGATGGCACGCCCGCGCCGTCGAGGCCCACGGCATCGGCGGCGCGCTGGAGGCCCTGCACCGGCAGCCGATGGGCGGCCTGCTGCTGAGCCTGACCGCGCTCGGCCTCATGGCGTTCGGCGTCTTCGCGTTCCTGGAAGCCATCTTCCGGCCGATCCGCGCGGCGGCGATCCAGCACGGCGACTAGGCTGTGCGGAACACCCAGTAGCGGGCGAGCAGGAAGGTGGTCAGCGTGTAGGTCGCCATGCCGGCGAGCTGGGCGGCGAGGTGCGCGGGCGCGCCAGGGCCGAGAGCCGGACCGAGGACCTGGCCGGCAAGGCGCAGGACGACCTGGTTCAGGCCAAAGGCGATGGCGACGGCCGCCAGATACCTCAGCCCCGCCGCGCCCGGCGCGCCGCCGTGCCGGAAGACGTAGCCGCGATTGAGCATGAACCCCACCGGGACGCCCACCAGGTAGCCGGCGGCGTTGGCGAGCGCCGGCGCCACGCGCAGGCCGGCGTCCAGGACGGCGATGACCGCGAAGCCGACCGCCGTGCTGACGACGCCCGCCAGGCCGAACCGTGCAGCCTGCCCGACGGCGGCCTTCAGATCAGCCACGGGCAAGCGTGTAGTACTGCGCGCCGATCGGCAGCGCGGTCATCCACTGCTCCAGGGGTCGCAGGGCGGCGAGCGCGCCGGGGAAGAACCCGGTGTAGGCGGTCTCGATGGCCTGGAGGCCGGCGCTGGCCTGCCGGCGCCTCATCACCGCGGCCGGGATCAGCACGGCGTTTTCGTCGAACTCGCAGGTATCGACGATGTGGCGCGTCACCGGATTGAGCGGGTTATGCTCGAAGATCGCCATCCGGCCGCCGGGCTGCAGCAGACCCTTGAGCTGAGCAAAGAGGTCGATGTGCTGCTCCGCCGGGATGTGGTGGAAGACACAGGCCGAGAAGATCAGGTCGAAGCTCTGCTCGGCCAGCGGGATGCGGTCGCCGTCGTAGCGCAGCGCCGTGGCCACGCCCGGGAACCGCCGCTCGGCGATCGCCAGGCTCTTTTCGGAGACGTCGAGGCCGGTGATGGCGGCGCCCGGGAAGACGGCAGCCAGGTGTGGCCAGGCGTTGCCGATCCCGGCTCCGAAATCGAGGATCGCGGCCGGTTCGGCCAAGCCGAGCCGGGTCCAACGGCGGCGCAGGACCTCGGCCTTGGCGCGGGCGAAATAGTCCGAATCCTCGCCGCTGATCTTCAGGTTTTTGGCGTGGGTCGCGAGATATTCCTCGGCGAACTTGTCGAACTCGGCGGGGTCCATCAGGCCACCATGCGGTCGACGAGCAACATCAGGCCCGGCGCTTCATTGCAGCAGGGCGCGACGACGCTGAGCGGGAGGCGGTCGGCTTTCGGCGGACGGGACGTCATCGCCTATGAGTGCCTCGGTCGGCCGGACCGCGCAACGGTGCAGTGGCGGGCTTCCTGGCGGAGCCGATAGGAGCCGAACCCAAGGTTTCGCCAAGCGCCTCCACTTCCCCACTGACATCGGCAGCAAGCGATCCCGGTTCGACGGCTAGCGACACTGGGGGCGATCCGACATTGGACAGCCCTGTCTCGGCGTCCGCTTCGCGCCATGAGTTGACCTTGGTCTGAAGCCCGGAAGCCGACATTTTGTTTGAACCGTCGGACGAGCAGATCGAACCTAGCCCAACGCCGCTTGGTGTAGATTCGGCGGCTGCCGTAGCCTGAGTCGGCGGCTCGCAATAATGTTCAAGACGCCATCGAAGGCCTGCGCGTAGGCCTCCCGAGAAGACGTGGAGACCACGGCATGCGGAACGATGACGAACCCCGGCTGAGGCCGGCGGCAGGCGCCCTGACCCGGCGCTGGATTTCGGGAGCCGCCGGGATGTTTCCCCTACTGGCCGCCCTGCCTGCGCGCGCCCTCGCCAGCCCCGCTTCCCACGCAAGCACGGCGGCGGCGCCCACTGACGAGGAGATTGCGCGGCTGATCCGCTTTCGCCTCGAAAAGCAGCACGCGGCCACTGGGATCGTGGTCGGCATCCTGCGGCCGTCCGGCCAAAGCATCGTTGCCCATGGGAAGACCGCCCTGAAGGGCGGCCGCAACGTGGGCGGCGATACGGTCTATGAGGTGGCATCGCTGACGAAGGTGTTCACCGCGCTGCTGCTGGCCGACGCCGCTGCGCGGGGCGAGACGGGCCTTGATGATCCACTTCAGGCCTATGTGCCCGTGGGGGTGCAGGTCCCACAGTTCGAGGGGCGCGCCATCACCCTCACGGACCTGGCGACACATACCGCGGGCCTTCCGTTGCGGCCAAACAACCTCCACGCCCCGCCTGACGCGATAAACAAGTACGCCGGCTACAGCCTGGACCAACTCTACGCCGGCCTCCCGGACTATCGCCTGACCCGACCGCCGGGCTCCCAGTTCGAATATTCGAACCTGGGTCCCAGCCTGTTAGGCCACGGGCTCGCGCTGCGCCGCCGGACGACCTACTACGACCTCGTGCGGGACCGCATCACGACGCCGCTGGCGCTGGTGGACACCCGCTTCGGCGACGACCCGGCCGCGCAGACCCGGCGAAGCCTGGGCTACGACATCGACCTGAAGCCGGTCGGGCCCACCGACTTCGGCGCCCTCAATCCTGGCGGCGGTCTGCGCTCCACCGCCAACGACCTGTTGCGGTTCCTGGACCTGTTTCTGAACGGCCGTGGCCCCGGGGACCTGCCGCAAGCGGCGCGGCTGATGCTGACGGTGGACCGGCCCGGCGACGGCAAGGAGACCCGCATGGCGCTGGGCTGGCGGCGCACCCAGGCGGATGGCGAGACCTTCTACTGGAGCGACGGCAGCGGCGACGGCTCGCGCACCTTCATGGGCTTCAACCCGGCGCGGCGCATCGCCGTGGTGGTGCTGGCGAACGCCGCCACCGGCGAGGGGATCGACGACATCGGCGCCCATGTGATCGCGCCCGGCCAAGCGGTGAACCTGAAGATCCCCAAGATTCGCCACCAGATAAACCTGCCGGCGGCGGCCATAGACCGGTTCATCGGCGTCTACCGCTACGCGCCCGGCGATGAGTTTCCCGTGACGCGTGGCGCCGTGGGCTTGCTGGTCGGCGGCGGCACGAGCCAGTTCCCGATCTATCCGGAAACGCCGACGCATTTCTTTGCGAAAGTGGCAGACGTGCAGCTGGATTTCGCCGCCGGGCCGGGTCCGGCGGCGTCGGTCGTTCTTCACCAGGACGGCAAGAGCTTCACCTATCAGAGAGTCCGCTGACGATCGCGGTGCGGGTTTTTGGGAAGGGAGAGGGTCGAGAACCGGCGTGGCCCATCTCGGCCCTGGCCCTCTCGTTCTGGACGCCGTCGACGGCCGCGGCGCGGGCCGCTGGCGTCGAAGTTCGATAGATAATGAAGAAGAATGGGCATGCGGCGCCCACTTTTGAACGGTCCTGGTGGAGCCGAGGGGAGTCGAACCCCTGACCTCCTCATTGCGAACGAGGCGCTCTACCAACTGAGCTACGGCCCCCAGGAAGGCGCGGAATAACTCTTTTGGGCCGGGCTCTGTCAAGCCGGGTTGCGGTCGCGACGTGGGGTTGCGCCCCAAGGCAGAGCCTTGCCAGCCCGCCAAAGCCGCGTAGAACCGGGCTCCATGGGCAGATTCCTCTATTTCATCGTCGACGGCCTGCTGGGCCTGCTGGTGATCGCCATCATCATCAGCGCGATCCTGTCGTGGCTGGTGGCCTTCGACGTGATCAATCTGCGCAACCGGTTCGTCTATAGCTTCACCCGGTTCCTGGACGCCGTGACCCGGCCCATCCTTCGGCCCGTGCAGAAGGTCATTCCGCCGCTCGGCGGGGTCGACATCAGCCCGATCATCGTCCTGCTGGTGATCCAGGGGATCCGGCTCTACCTGCTGCCGATGGTGTTCAGCCCGATCATCGCGGCCCTCGGCTGATCCTGGCCGTCCGCGTCACGCCGCGCGGCGGCCGCGACGCCGTCGAGGGCTGGATGCGAGACGACGCCGGGCGGCCGGTGCTGAAGCTGCGGGTGGCGGCCGCGGCGGCCGACGGCCAGGCCAACACGGCGGTGATCGCGCTGCTGGCCAGGGCGCTCGGCCGGCCGAAATCGACGCTCGCCCTGGTCTCCGGCCAGACCGCCCGCCTGAAACGGATCGCCGCCGAAGACGTGAGCGACGCCGACCTGGCCGCAGCCTTCGGACCGCCGCCCGCGCCTTAGGTATTCCGATGCGGCCGTCGGAACCTATCGTTCGGGCGCCGGTTAACCCCCGCGATCCGTCGGCACTTCCCCCCCGCCGGAGGATCACCGGCCGGTCCGGCGAACGCCCTGGCATCCCCCGACCAAGCTGGGCCGGCCACCTTCTCCCGCCGTCACCCCTGGCCTCGATGGGGCTGCTGGCGCCAAGATGAGCCATGTCCCCGAGACCGACCAGGGCCGACCTCGCCCGGCTGATCGCCGACGCCCGCCGCATGGTGGTGTTCACCGGCGCCGGCATCTCCACCGAGTCCGGCATCCCCGACTTCCGCAGCCCCGGCGGGGTCTGGAGCCGGATGAAGCCGATCTACTTCCAGGACTTCGTCTCCGACCCGGCCAAGCGCCGGGAGGCGTGGGAACGCGCCTTCAGCGGCCGCGCCGGCTGGGTGGGCCGCGCCCCCAACGCCGGGCATTTCGCAGTGGCCCGGCTGGTGGAGCGCGGCACGGTCAGCGCGGTGATCACCCAGAACGTCGACAACCTGCACCAGGACTCCGGCGTGCCTACGGACAAGGTGATCGAGCTGCACGGCAACGCCAGCTACGCCAAGTGCCTGGAATGCGGCGAGCGGCATGAGCTGGCGGAGCTGAAGGACAGCTTCCTGAAGGCCGGCGAAATCCCCTATTGCCGCCGCTGCGGAGGGTTGGTGAAGACCGCCACCATCTCCTTCGGCCAGGCGATGCCGGCCGAGCCCATGGCGCGCGCCGAGGCCGCGACGCTGGAGTGCGACGTGTTCCTGGTGCTGGGCTCGTCCCTGGTGGTGCACCCTGCGGCGGGGTTTCCGCTGCTCGCCAAGCGCAACGGGGCCAAGCTCGCCATCGTCAACCGCGAGCCCACCGACCTCGACGGTTTCGCCGACCTCGCGCTGCACGACGAGATCGGACCGGCCCTGACCGCCGCAGCGCCGGCTAACTAGTCCCGGGGAATCCCGCTGCTTACTTCGGCGTCGGCGTCGGCGTCTTGGGCACGGGGGCGGGCGTGGGCGCGGGCGTGGCCGGCGCGGCGCCGGGCGTGGAGACCGGGCCTGAGAAGCTGGCCTGCGCGGCCTGCAGGGCCTGGGCCGCCTGGCGCACCAGCGATCCGCACCGCTGGGCTTCGGACTGCAGGTCCGCGGGCCCCATCCGCGCGACCTCCGTCTTCAGGGCGGCGGTCAGGTCGAGGGTCGGCGCGCGCGCGGTGATCCGGCCCTCGAAGAAGTAGACGCCGAGGGTGGCGGCCTGCTGGTTCGCCTTGTTCGAGGCCAGCGCCCCCATGGTCAGCAGACACCGCACGTCGCCGGTCACGCCCGTGGTCAGACCTGCCGCGCCGCCGGGCGCCGGGGCCTTTTGCACAGCGGCGGCGACCGGCGAGGCGGCGCCCAGCAACAGGATGACGGTCAGCGCCTTCGACAGAGTTCTCATGTCACATCCTCAATTGGCCGGGTCTCGCGCGGCCCGCCGTGCGCCATCGCCCTCCTTGCAGGCGACGTGACGTTTTCGTGCAATGGCACGCTTTGACGCCGATGTCGTCCGGGCTCGTGCGGCGAGCGAATCTCCCACCTCCGCAGAGGACATGGCGCGCCCGATCACTGAGCTTTGTGCGGTTGCCGATCCCCTGCGCTCTCTTCTAACGAGAATGGCCTTGCTTGCGGTAGACCTTAACGGATACTGAACGAGCGCCGTTTCGGCGGCGTGGGGCACGGGGACAATGGCCGCCGATATCTTCATCAGCTTCGCGTCGCAGGACCACCGGGTCGCGATGACGCTTTGCCAGGCCCTGGAGGGCCGCGGGTTCAAGTGCTGGATCTCGTCACGCGACATTCTCCCCGGCGAGAATTTCCAGATCTCCATCGTCCGGGCGATCAGAAACGCGAAGATCATGCTGCTGGTCTTCACCGCCAACTCCAACAACTCCGATGAGATGAACAAGGAGTTGGCGCTGGCGAGCCAGAACAAGCTCATGGTCGTGCCGCTGCGCATCGAGGACGTCACGCCCAACGACGCCTTCGCCTATGAGTTCGCCACCCGGCAGTGGATCGACTTCTTCGCCGATTGGGAGGTGGCGATCCAGCAACTCGCCCACCGGATCGAGGCCGCCACCCGGGAAGCGCCGTCCGCGGTGGTCGCCCCCGAGGCCAGCCCCGCAGCGCCGGAGCCGGTGGTCGAGGCCGAGGGGCCCGCCCTGGCGGTCGCGCGCAAGCTCAAGCTTCCCCGCCGGCTGCCGGACGCAGGTAAATCGGCTGCGCGGACCGCGCCGGTCAAGGAAACCAGGACATTCAGCAAGGCCGGAACGCCCGGCGCGGCGGATCCGGATGACGCCCTGGAGACGTCCGAGGCCACCGCCGCGCCGCGCCGGCTGGTGCTCTATGTCGGGCTTTCGGTCGCCGCGCTCGTCGCGGTGGCCATCGGTGTGGCGACGCCCAGCCTGATGCGGTCCAAGACCGCCTCCGCGGAGCCGCGCGCGATGACCGCGCTCCTGCCGACCGCGCCGCCGTCAGCCCTGCAGCGGGCCTCCGTGGCGACCCCGGCCGCAGACGCCGCGGTTGCGCCCGACGCCGACGCCACGCCGGTCAAGGCGCCGCCGAAGAAGAAAAAGGCGAAGGCGGCCGCCGCGGCTGACGACGTGCCCTACTAGCCTGCCGGCCGCTGACCGCATGACTATGCGCTTCGATTGAGGATCAGCCCGCGATGAACGACGCAGGCCTGCGCCGGCGGCGAACGGCGCGCACCGGGACCGGCGACGCCAGGGCGGCGGCGAGCCGGCCGCTGCCCGGTCTGCAGTTCACCCAGGTCGCCTTCGCCGGCCACAACCGGACCGAGGACCTGGGCGACACGATCCACGTCTCGGCCGGGCTGGAGACCGCTTTCGCCATGCTGTCCCAGGCCGGCGTAAGCGACGCGCGGCTGGTCACGGGACTCGCGCCGGGGGCGGACCTGCTCGCTGCCGAGGCCTGGAAGGCCGCAGGCCTGGGACCGGTGCATGCGGTCTATCCGTTCCTCGACGAGGAGGCCGCGGCGGGCGCGGCGGGATTGATGGAGTCCGGCACCTGGCTGGACGGGCGGGCGACCGAGGCGCTCGGCCGCAACCCCCACCTGGCCCAGACGCGCTGGCTGATCGGCGCCGCCGACCTGCTGGTGGTGGTCTGGACGGGCGAGCACGCACGCGGCGCCGGCGGCACGGCCGACGCCGTGCGGCTGGCGCTGGAGCACGGCATCCCGGTGCTTTGGATCAAGCCCGGCGACCCCGACGTCCTGCGGCTGATCCGGCCCGAGCACCTGGACGAGGATTTCGGGTTCCTGGAGTTCCTCGAAGAGCTGCGTTTCGGCCGCGAACCGCTGGTGCGGGCGGCGGGCCCGACGACCCTGCATGAGGCCCTGGCGGACCTGGGGCTTCGGGCCGACCCGCCGGAGGACGAGGGCGAGGCCGGGCCGCACGCGGATCGCCCGCCACGCCAGCACCGCCTGGACGGCAACTGGCGGACCTACGCCCTGTTCCGCCGGATCCTGGGGGGAAAGGCGCCGCCGTTCGCAAGGCTTGCGACGCCGGCCGACCTCGCGGCGGAACCCGGCTTCGTGCTGCTGACCCAGGCCCACGCGGCCGCGGACGTGGAGGCCAGCCGCCTGGGGTCGGTCCATCGATCGCACCAGGTGATCCTGCTCGCCGTCGCCATCCTGGCGGCCATCGCCGGCTCGGCTTCGGGGATCTGGCCCAACACCAAGCTGCTGATGGTCAGCATCGAGATCTTCCTGGCCCTGGGCGCCTTCCTCGTCTGGCTGGATTCCGAGCGCGGGCGGCGGCACCACCGTTGGGGGGACGCGCGGCGCCTGGCCGAGGACCTGCGGCTGGAGCGGGTGGCCTGGGCGCTCGGCGTCAGCACCGTCCCGCACGGCGCGAACCTGCTCTCCAGCAGCGCGGGGGCCCGGCACGTGCGGCGTCGGGCCGGTCTGCCCAGCGGCGTGTTCGGGCCGGACCGGGTGGCGACCTGGGGCGCCTGGGCGGTCGACGAGTTGATTGCCGGCCAGGCCGCCTATCACCGCGCCCAGTCGACCATCAACGGCCGGGTCTCCCACCGGGTGCATCAGCTGGAGAACGGCAGCTTCGCCCTGCTGATGGTCGTGCTGCTTTCCTATGTGGCGGCCACCGTCGGCATGGCCGCGTTCGGCGAGCACACGCCGCACTGGCTCAGCATCCTGGTCGCCGTGGCAGGCTCCATCGTGCCGGCCATCGGCGCGGCGTGCCTGGCGCTGGAGGCCACCCTGGCGCTCGGCGAACAGGCCGAGCGCAGCCGGGTGCTCGCCGTGCGGCTCGAGGCGATCGTCGACGACCTCGGTCCGGAGCCCGGCCTGGAGGCTCAACAGAGCGCGGCCAAGGCGGCCATCCGGCTGCAGCGGGCACAGGAGAATCACTGGGCGGAAGGCGCGGTCCGCCGACGCCTGCTGCGGGCCGGCTGATGGGGAAGCGTGGCGCAAGCGCTTTCGCCACCGCGGCGGGCGTGCAATTCTAGCCAAGCTTATTTGGGGAGGTTGTCGATGAGTGCACGCTTAGTCTGCGCGGTGGGCGGTTTCCTCCTGCTCGGCGCCTGCGCGAGCCCCGGCGGTCCGACGCCGGGGGCGCCCGCCTCCACGGCTGCGGCGTCGGCGGCCTTCCGGGCGGCCGACTTCACCTGGTCGCAGGCCGCCGGCAAGGGCGGGATCGACGGCCAGCTCGCCTACAGCCAGGCGGGGCAGGCCTTCACCTGCGCCAATTCCGCCGTCGTGCTGACGCCCGAGACGCCGTGGGTGAAGCGCCGGATGATGATCCTCTACAACTCGGAGCAGTCCGCGGCCCTGCCGGCGGCCGAGGTGCGCGGCCGCACCCCGCCCGAGCGCAGCCAGGACTATTCCGCCTTCGTCCGCCGCACCACCTGCGACGCGCAGAACCACTTCGCCTTCTCGGCCCTGCCCGACGGGGCCTGGTTCGTGATCACCGTGGCCAAGCCCGTCGCCCCCGGCGCGGCCGGCCGCGACGTGGCCATCATGCGCCGGGTGACCCTGCGCAACGGGCAGATGGCGAAGGTGAAGCTGTAGCGCCTCGCCCCCCTCGACTGGGGGAGGAATGGTGCCGCCTGGGCGACTCGAACACCCGACCTACGCATTACGAACTCGAGTCACGAGATCGGAGAAAAACGAATATTTCCGTCGGCTTAGCACCAGCGAGGGAAGCCGGGCTTGCCACGACCCAAGCTCTTCCCAGACTGGCCGAAGCACGTGTTCGATCGCTTCCCTACTTTACGCGCCTCCCGTAGGAAGTAGCCGAAAATGCGACCTGTGCTATACCTGCGGATATCGCCGAACAATCGTCCACCCGCCGCCAGCGGCCTTGTCCACCTGCGGCCAGGTGATCGTCCGCTTCGGGGTCCGATCCCAATGCCGGCTTCCGACCCTGAGCTGACTCTTCGGCGCGCTATGGAAGGCTTCGCCGGTTCAGCCAGCGTTACATCGTCCGTGTGAATCTAGCCCGGCACCTTAGACGGGGAAACTAGCAGCTGTGGCGGGGAGGCGGATGGGATCGGCGCAATTGTCGCGCCAGCTTTGCTTGCGTCGGACTCCAGCGCGACGTTGAGCGGGTTAGGCACCAGGTCCATCATCGCCCCGGTGGAGACGTCGACGCCAGCGCCGATGAGCCCGCCGAATAACACGTTCCCAGCCATGCCCGCGCCACCACCCCCCGCCACATGGTGGGTGATATGTCCCGTCCAAATCTTGTAGCCTGGCTTCGTGATCGTCACGTCGAACTCGGATTTCCGCGCCATCCTGAACGTGCAGGGCGTGGAGTCGCAGGCGAGCTGATTGGATGTGCGAACCCCCGCGCCGGTCGGCGTTGTGTTCACGGTCCAGGTGTCATTGGTCCCTCGCGTGATGGTAGCGCATCCCGCGAGGGCGAGGCCGGCGACGGCCAAAATCATCAAACGCATTTGATCCTCCGTTTCAATTCGCTGTGGAGGAGCGGCATGGCTGCCAACGGCTGCCAAGCGAATGATTGCCAGTAATTTTTCAATTTACTTCCGCTTGTCGCGGTCGCGCTTCAGTCGAGTGCTGCTTGGCGGTGCTCGATGTTTAGCTTGTTTTAAGCTCCGCAGGCGACATGAGCGCCTCCGTCACTGCGCGCCATTTTCGTCTACAATCTGATGACGCGCGTATTCCGCCCGAATATCAAATCATTATCTCGTGGGCTGGTCGAGACCCCCGCAGCGGACTTACACGGCATTCGCTGGAATATCGAATACCCGTCTGTTGGTTGTACCCTTACCATTGAAACGAAAGCCCGTTGGTAGGAGGGCGTCATGGTAGCGTCGAACGATTCCGGTGGCGGGCCGACCGTTGCGGGGAAGTGGCGTTCAAAACGCCGTTGGCTTGGTGGTGCCATCGCCGATCGATACGACGATGGAATGCCGTGGCAGGCGATGGCGTGGTGGGTCCACGACCATCTTCCCTACTCCCGCATGGAGTTCTTCCCGAAGCGGGCGGCCTTCAATCTGTCGTGGCGGGAGGAGCCCGAGAGGCGGATCGATAGCTACGCAAAGCCCGTGGAATGTCTGACGAAGCCGGGTGAAGAGAACTATACGGGTGACCACTCGGATCACTACCCCGGCTTCCCGCCAGGACCGAGTCGAAGCCCGTAGGTGGTGGAGGGGGTTTTGCCGGTCAAACCGCCGAGGGCGGAAATCCGGGGGGCCTCAAAAGTAGCGGGGGGACTTCATGCCAAATCCTGACGAACTTGCACTTGACCACGCGTTCTGGTCAGCGCTGTCAGTCGACGCGGAAATGCGGTCTTGGCTACAGCGCCGAACGAAGTTCTGGGGCCGAACGCTCACCCTCGTTGCGGACGAGAAGTGGCATCAGCGTTGGTATCGAGACCCGGAGACCGGGAAAGACTCAGAGACGGACAACTTCGAGCGCCATCGGCCGGAGAGCGTGCAGCTGCCCGGCCGCGCCGTCCGTCGAGGGGACAAGGTTCGTATCCTGCCACCGCGGGGATCTACGGCGGGTAACGATCCGCGCCTCTGGAAGGTCGTCTCGATCGCTGGCCTCCGCGCCCAACTCGAGTTGTTGGGTGATGTTTTCGAGACGCACGAAGCTGACCTCGAGGATCTTGTCGTAGTCGCTGAGTTCCGCGATTACATCTATCCGGGCCTTGTCAGCACGGGTCGCGTGGAGCGCGGCGGCGACAAGCCTTTTCACACCGTAATCAATGCCGAAAACTTCCACGCCTTGGAAGGTCTCACTTTTACGCACCGCGGAAAGGTGGACGTCATCTATATCGACCCCCCGTACAATACGGGCTCAAGAGATTGGAAGTATAACAATGATTACGTTGAAGGAGATGATCTTTATAGACACTCAAAATGGCTAGCCTTTATGGAGAGGCGACTCATATTGGCTCGGGAGTTGCTGAAAGTCGAGAAATCAGTTCTTATAGTTACTATAGATGAGAAAGAATATTTGAGGCTCGGCCTGTTGTTGGAGCAGTTGTTTCCCGACGCAAAGATTCAAATGATAACAAGCGTTATTAAGCCTGGTGGCACGTCTCGAACGAAGGAATTTTCTCGCGTTGAAGAGTATGTGTACTTCGTATTTTTCGGCGCGGCTGAACTTTCGCGAACAACCGACAATATGCTTGGCCTTACAGAGCGCGAAACCCCAGAGGGCTTAAGTGAGTCGAGTCTTTGGGAGGGGATGGTTCGCCGGGGAATAGGTGTCGTGCGGGCCCAGAGGCCGGGACAGTTCTACCCAATCTTCATCGATCCCGATCGTCGAACAATCATTGATATAGGCAAGCCTCCCGAATCCCCCGAGGATTTCTAAGGAGCAAACTATCAGTTGAGACGGACGGCGTTGGGTTGGCAAGATTGCTTGGGCGTACCGCTAAAACAGTTGGTGGCACCACCATAGTTTGGCGAAACGTGTAATTCGGACGTAGCGGGGAGTGGGATTCGCACGCAGCCAATCCTGCTGACGAGTCCACCACAAGATCCTTCTGGAAGCCACACCCAGCTTGCACCCATACGGCTGCCGAGCGTTCGAGCCTCTGGCCTTTTGTCCCGGGGATTTCCTCGTTAGAGGCTGTTCGGAAGGATGGTGCCGCTTACAGGACTCGAACCTGTGACCCCCTCATTACGAATGAGCGGACATATTGAGCGTGCTACGGCGGCTTTTATCCTAGGAAAGGCAGTGTCAGCTCTGGAAGCCACTCCCAGCTGGGACCCAAGCGGCGACCCGGTTTAAGGCCTCTCCGCCTATCGGGTTCCGATTTCCTACTGGAAGGGATGGTGCCGCCTAGGTGACTCGAACACCTGACCTACGCATTACGAATGCGCCGCTCTACCGGCTGAGCTAAGGCGGCCCATGGGCCTTGAATCCGGTTGCGGTCGGGAGCCCCCGCCGCGAAGGAGCGCCTATTTAGCGGCTCTCGGCGCGCTCGCCAAGCGGCCACGGCCCGCGCGGCGGCGCGGCGGGGCTGGGGCCTGCGCCTCGGTCATCGCCTCGTCCTCGTCATAACTCTCCTCGTCCACCGGATAGGGCGCGGGTTCGAGGCCGTCGGCGGTGAGGAACGGCGCGGAGTCGGCATAGGCGATGGGCAGCTCGGGCAGCTCGCTCAGGGTCCGTTCGCGGCGTTCGTGGCGGGGATGGATGAGCACGCCGGTCTCGGCGAAGGTGATCACCAGCCGGGCCCAGTCGGAGGCCTGGTAGGCGAAGGCGCGGCCTTCCGGGTCGAGGTCCGACCAGTCGGGTTCCTGCGGGGCGTTCATCCCCTGGGCCAGCCACAGCCGCGCCTCGTCCGGCTGGCCGGCGGCGAAGGCCATCCGGGCGCGCAGGCCGGCGATGCGGGCGGTGACCGGCTCGCCGTCGAGGGCGGCCATCGCCTGGCGGGCGGCCGGGACGTCGCCCGTGACCAGCGCCCCCTCCACGCCCAGGATGCGGCTTTCGCGGTGCGACGGGTTCTGGGCGGCCAGCACCATCAGCCGCTGGGCGCGCTCGCGCGGCGTCTCGGCGGTCTTCAGGTCGCGGTAGGCGAGCCACAGGGCCGGGTGCGGCGCGGCCTTCCAGGCATTCTCGATCGTCGCCGAAGCGCGGCCGGTCTTGCCGTCGGCGGCCAGCAGGCGGGCGGCCATCACCACGCCCGGCGCAAAGCCCGGCTGCAGCTTGGCCGCCTCCACCGCGCTGTCGAGCGCCTGGGCCCGCGCCCTGGGCTCGGCGGCGTGTTCGAGCTGGGCGGCCAGCGCCGCGAGCAGGGCGGCGCGCGCCCGCTCGGCGGTCACCGGCGGGACGATCTTCCGGTCGAGGGCGTTCTTGACCAGGTCCAAGCCCGCGCCCCACTCGGCGGCGTCCAGGCGGGCCTCCAGCAGGGCGCGCCAGGCCCAGCGGGCGCTGCGGGTCTCGCCGAAGGCTTCCTGGGCGTGGCGCAGGGCGGTCTCCCGCTCGCCCTCCGCCAGGGCCAGCTGCATCAGCCCCTTATGACCGGCGAGCCGCATCTCCGGGAAGCCCAGCATGGCTGTGTAGGCCGCGTGCGCGGCGGCCACGTCGCCGGCGGCTTCGGCGGCCTGGGCGGCCAGCACCCGGACCAGGCCCGGCGTCTCTTCGGCGAGGCCGGCGGCCTTCTGCGCCAGGCGCCGCGCCTCCGAGCCGTCGCCGGCCGCCGCGGCCAGGAAGCCGCGGGTGAGGGTCTCGTTGGCCTGGCGGCGGCGGCTTTCGGCGCGGATCCGCTCGGCGCGCTGCGGCGCGGCCAGGATCCACAAGAGCGTCCGCCAGCCGACGGTCGCGAAGAGGGCGGCGAACATCACGATCAGGGCGGCCGCCGCGGCGGTCATATCGGCGCGCCAGCCCAGCCACACCACGCTGGCGCGGCCCGGGTCGCCGGCCAGCGCCAGGATCGCCACCGCCGCCGCGGCGACGAACAGCACCACCAGGCTGGCGCGGATCATGCGGCGCCCCTCGCCTCGGCGGCCAGGGCCTGCAGGGCGCGGGCGCGCAGCGCCTGGGCGTTGCGGTCGATCTCGGCGCGCCGTTCGGCCCGGGCGCGCCACAACGCCATGGCCTCGCGGGCCTTCGGCGGCAGCCGGTCGAGGGTGCGCAGCGCCCGGTCGAGGTCGCCGTCCTCCACCTGCCGCTCGGCGCGGGCGAGAAGGGCGTCGACGCCGTCGCCCGGCACGTCGCCGACGCGGCGCAGGGTGACGATGCGGGAGAGCTCATAGACGATGCGGTCGCCGAGTCCGGCCTTGTCGCCCGGCGCGCGGGCGGCGCTGGCTGCGCGGGCGGCGTAATCAGGGAAGCTGGCCGCCAGCGCCGTGCGGCTGGGCGCGCCGGCCTGGGCGAGCCGCGCCAGCGACTGCAGCTCCGGCGAGGGCGGCGAGATCGCCCGCAGGCTCTCCAGCTCTTCGGCGAAGGGCCCCGTGCCCTGCGAGGCCTCCACCACGGCGGAGACGGCGAGCGCGGCGGCGGCGGCCTGAGAGGTGTGGGCCTGCTGCGACTCCAGAGTGGTCACCCGCGCGCTCAGCCGCTCGACGTCCGGCGTGGGAGCGGCAGGCGCCGTGACGGGCGCCGGCGCCGCAGAGGCCGACGCGGGCGCAGGGGGGTCGGCCGGCGAGGCGGCCTCGGCGGGCGCCTTGGACGTGGATTTCGCGGCGAACAGCCGGGGCCCGAGGTCGGCGATGGCCACGCCGGCCAGGATGCAGAGCAGGCCGAACGCGAGCATCGCCCAGACAGTCAGGCCAAGGACCGGGCGCGGCCGATAGGCGGCTGGGTCCTTCGGCGCGGCGGTCGGCGGGGCGTCGGCGGGCGGGATCATGGGTTGCGGTCTATCAGATTCAGCAGCGCCCCTTCGAGGGGCATGGGCGGGAAGACCTTGGCGGCCAGCGGGATACGGGCCAGCGGCTTGACCACCGCCTTCGATAGTCCGAGCGCCCTGAGCCTGGGGGCGGGATGGAGCTTCAGCAGGGCGGCCAGCACCTGGGCGGCGCGCGGCGAATGCAGCAGGGCCGCATCGGCCTGCACCAGCTGCCTGGCGATCTCCGCCTCCAGCTTCACCGCGGCGGTCTCGTAGAGGATCAACCGGCGCGCCTCGACGCCGTGCTTCTCGAGGGCGGCGGCCAGGTCGCCGGCCGGCTCCGCCGCGCCGGGGTGCAGCACGGCGCCGCGCAGTTCGGTGCGGCGGAGCGCGATGCCTTCGGCCAGCGCCTCAACGTCGCCGTCCGCGGAGAGCACCAGCCTGAAGCCCGCCGCCCGCGCCGCCTGCGCCGTCGCCGCGCCCACAGCGAACACCCGCAGCGACCGCTCGCCGCTCAGGTCCGAGAAGGCGCGCACCCCGTTGGCGCTGGTGAAGGCCAGCGCGGCCACGCCGCGGAGATCGACCTCGACGTCCTCCAGCGCCCGCACGGCCAGCAGCGGGGCGACGATCGCCTCATGCCCCAGCGCCCGCACCCGCTCGGCGGTGGCGTCCGCGCCGGGCTGGGCGCGGGTGATCCAGATTTTTTGGCGACGACGAGCCATGGAGACCTTTTAGGGCAGAGAGCCTTAACCTTCCGCAAACCCTATATGAGGGGTCGATCTAAGCCATAGCCGCCGTGAAGGGACCCCGATGCCGGACGACAAGACGCCACCGTCGGAAACCCCCATCCAGCGGGCGCTCCGGCTGAAGAAGGCCGCCATCGAGGCCAGGCCGAAGCCGCCCCGCGGCGGCCGGTTCCAGCGCGAGCAGGCCGCGGCGGCCCACGCCTCGTCCAAGTCGAAGCCCTGGATGTCGCGCTAGACGAAGATCGCGTCGCCGGCTTGGTCGCGCACGGCGATCCCCAGCGACAGGCCGAGGTCGCGGGCCGAGGCCTCGGGATCGGCGAGCTCGGTCAGGTCCGCCTCGCCGGCGTGTCGGAAGCGGACGCTGCCATCCGGCGCCAGGGCCTCGACGATCAGCTTCAGGTGCGCGCCCTCGAACCAGGCGTGCGCCCCGATGGCGGTTTTGCAGGAGCCTTCCAGGGCGGTGAGCGCGCCACGTTCGGCGGCGACGGCGACGGTCGTGGGACCGTGCCTTATCGCCTGCACCCAGGCGGCGTCGCAGTCGCCGGTGCGGGTCTCGATGGCGAGCGCGCCCTGGCCGGGGGCGGGCGGGCATTCCACGGGATCGATCAGGCTCTTGGGCAGGTGACCGAGGCCAAGGCGCTTCAGGCCCGCGACGGCCAGCAGGATTGCGTCGGCCTCGCCGGCGGCGAGCTTGGCGATCCGGGTGTCGACGTTGCCGCGCAGCATGCGGACGTCGAGGTCGGGGCGGCGATACAGCGCCTGCGCCTGGCGCCGCAAGCTGGCGGTGCCGAGCACCGCGCCCTCGGCCAGGTCCTCCAGCCGCTCGGCCCGCGGGCTCAAGAAGGCGTCGCGCGGGTCCTCGCGCTCGGGGATGGCGGCGATACACAGGCCTTGGGGCAAGAGCGCCGGCATGTCCTTCAGGGAGTGGACGGCGCAATCGATGCGTCCGTCGAGCAGCGCCTCCTCGATCTCCTTGGTGAACATGCCCTTGCCGCCGATCTCCAGCAGGCGGCGGTCCTGCACCCGGTCGCCGGTGGTGGTGATGACCACCAGCGGGGCCACGCGCGCGACCGCGGCTGCGTCTTCGGGATCCGCCCCGAGCGCGGCGGCGATCCGGCGCTGCATGTGGCCGGCCTGGGCGAGCGACAGCTTCGAGCCGCGGGCGCCGATCCGCACTTGCGCCCAGGGCCCTGGCGCTTTTGGGGCGGGCGGTTGCGTGGGCACGGCCGGCGGTCTACCTCGGAGCGGAAGCGAGATGCGCCTGCTACAGGAGCGGGCGCCCCCCGGCAACCGGATGACCTCAACCACACAGACCGTCCCCCAAGTTGTACTCGGCATCGAGACCAGCTGCGACGAGACCGCCGCGGCGGTTGTGCGCCGTGGGCCGGACGGGGCCGTCGAGGTGCTGTCCTCGGCGATCGCCAGCCAGATCGCGGCGCATGCGCCCTTTGGCGGGGTGGTGCCGGAGATCGCCGCCCGGGCGCATGTGGAGAGCATCGACGGCATCGCGGCGCGGGCGCTGGCCGACGCGGGCGTGGGCTTTGAAGACCTCACCGGGGTCGCGGCCACCGCCGGGCCGGGCCTGGTCGGCGGGGTGATGGTCGGCCTGTCGTTCGGCAAGGCGGTGGCGCTCGCCCGTGGCCTGCCGCTGGTGGCGGTGAACCACCTGGAGGGCCATGCAGTCTCGGCGCGGCTGGCGTCGGAAGTCGACTATCCGTTCCTGCTGCTGCTGGTCTCCGGCGGCCACTGCCAGCTTCTCGCCGTAGACGGCGTGGGCGCATGCCGGCGGCTGGGCTCGACCATCGACGACGCAGCCGGCGAGGCCTTCGACAAGATCGCCAAGACGCTCGGCCTGCCCTACCCCGGCGGACCGGCGCTGGAGGCGCTGGCGGAACGCGGCGATGCCGAGCGATTCGTGCTGCCGCGCATGCTGCTCGGCCGCAAGGACTGCGACTTCTCCTTCTCGGGCCTGAAGACCGCCGCCGCGCGGATCGCCGAGGGCCTCACCACAGCCGTCGAACGCGCCGACCTGGCCGCTGCGGTGCAGGCCGCCATCGCCAGCCAACTGGCAGAGCGCAGCAACCGGGCCATGGCCGCCTACGCCGTCGCCCACGAGGGGCGCGGCCTGCGCTTCGTGGTGGCCGGCGGCGTCGCGGCCAATCGCGCCGTGCGGGCCCGGCTGCAGGCGACGGCGGAGGCGCGGGGCTTTTCCTTTACCGCCCCGCCGCTGGCCTACTGCACGGACAACGCGGCGATGATCGCGCTCGCCGGCGCCGAGCGGTTGGCGCTGGGGATCTCCGATCCGCTCGATGCGCCCGCAAGGCCCCGCTGGCCGTTGGACGAGGCGGCGGCCAACGCCAACCCGACCCACGTGCCCGGCCGCAAGGGTGCGAAGGCATGAAAAGGGCCGGCGTTATCGGCGGCGGCGCCTGGGGCACGGCGCTCGCCCAGGTCTGCGCGCGGGCGGGCCTGGAGACGACGCTCTGGGCGCGGGAGGCCGACGTGGTCGCCTCGGTGAACGCCAGCCACGAGAACACCAGCTTCCTGCCGGGGATCGACCTCGACGCGGCCATCCGCGCCACCGGCGACCTCGCCGAGCTCGCGGCCAGCGACCTGGTCCTGGCGGTCGCGCCCGCCCAGCACCTGCGCGCCACCCTGGCGGCCTTCGCCCCGCACGTCCGCGATGGCCTGCAGATCCTGCTCTGCGCCAAGGGCGTCGAGCAGGGCTCGCTGAAGCTGATGACCGAGGTGCTGGCCGAGACGATCCCCCGCGCCGCGCCGGCGGTGCTGTCGGGGCCCAGTTTCGCCGGCGAGGTGGCCCGCGGCCTGCCCACCGCGGTGACGCTGGCCTGCCCGGAGGAGGACTGCGCCCGCGACCTCGCAGAACTGATCGCCACGCCGACCTTCAGGCCCTACTTCGCCACCGACATGATCGGCGCCGAGGCCGGCGGGGCGGTGAAGAACGTGCTGGCCATCGCCTGCGGCATCGTCGAGGGCCGCGGCCTCGGCCGCAGCGCGCACGCCGCCCTGATCACCCGGGGCTTTTCCGAACTCACCCGCCTGGCCGTGGCGCTGGGCGGCCAGGCCGAGACGGTGGCCGGGCTCTGCGGGCTTGGCGACCTGGTGCTGACCTGCTCCAGCCCGCAGTCGCGCAACATGAGCGTGGGCCTCGCACTCGGCCGCGGCCAGACGCTGGAGGAGGCGCTGGCGGGCAAGCTCTCGGTGGCCGAGGGCGTGGCCTCGGCGCCCGCCGTTCGGCAGCTCGCCAGAAAGCTCGGCGTCGACGTGCCGATCTGCGAGGCCACCGCCGCCATCCTGGCCGGGGAGGTTGGCGTCGACGAAGCCATCCGCGGCCTGCTCTCCCGACCCCTTCGCGAGGAATAGCCGATGCCGCTCTACGTGCTGGCCTGCTTCGACAAGCCCGATTCGCTCGACCTGCGCATGGCCACCCGCGAGAGGCACCTGGCCTATGTGCAGGAGAACCTCGCCGCGTTGAAGGTGGCCGGGCCGATGCTGGACGACGCCGAGGTCATGGCCGGGTCGTTGTTCATCCTGGATGCCGCGGATCGCGCGGCCGTCGAGGCCTTCCACGCCGCCGACCCGTACCAGCAGGCAGGCCTGTTCGGGCGCGTCGAGATTCGCGGCTTCCGCGCCTCCGTTGGCCAGCTCTAGCGACAACCCCGCCCGGCCGGAGCCCGGCGTCAGGCTTTGCGCGCTGGCGGAAGTCGCCGACCCCGGCGGCAAGGGTTTCCGCTTCCGCGTCGAGGGCCGCATCTTCGCGGGCTTCGTGATCCGCAAGGGCGCGCAGCTCGCCGGCTATGTGGACAGCTGCCCGCACGCCGGGTGGCCGCTCGCCACCTTCGACGACCGCTACCTGACACGCGACGCCGGACACATCCTCTGCACCGGCCACGGCGCGCTCTTCACCCTTGACGGAGAAGGCGCCACCCACCCCTGCCTCGGCCTGCGCCTGACACCCTGGCCAATCGCCGAGCGCGACGGCGAGATTTTCACGGCGTGAAAGGATAGTTCCTCCCCAGCGCGTAGCGCGATTTGGGAGGTGGCGCGAAGCGCCGGAGGGGGTCCGCTCAGACCGTTGAGGACCCCCTCAGTCAGCTTCGCTGACAGTTCCCCCCGGGGCCTGCGGCCCGGCCCCCTCTGGCGCTACGCGCCATCTCCCCCGAAGGGGAGAATTGGGGGAGCAACTGATCAGGCCGGCGCCACTTCCGCGCTGAAGGCCGCCACATCCTCGATCAGGCCGGCCACCGCGGCGGCCACCAGTTCGCCGCCCTTTTCCGGCGTCGCCTGGCCGGGGTCGGAACCCATGCGGCCGTCGGGATAGCGGGCGCGGAAGTCGAGCGCCTCGCGGATCGGTCCGGTCGGCGCGATCTGCGGCGCGTAGTTGGCGGATTTGATGGCGTCGGGATAGCCCCACTGGGTGACGGCGATCTCTGACGGCGTCGCGTGGCTGCCGTGACCGGTCGGGAACTGCCGGTTGGCGAGCGAGAGCACGCCCCTCAGCTCCCACCAGTTCTTCTGCTTGCAGGCGAAGCCGCGGTTGCGCTGGGCGTAGGTGGCCTCCGCGTAGAGTTCCGAGAAGGCGGCGTCGATGGTGGCGACGTTGCCGCCGTGGCCGTTCAGGAAATAGAGCTTCTCGAAGCCGGCGAGGCCGAGGCTGCGGCACCAGTCGCCGATCGCCGCCATGAAGGTCGAGGGCCGAAGCGCGATGGTGCCCGGGAAGCCCAGGTGGTGCTGGGCCATGCCGATGTTGAAGGTCGGCGCGACCAGCAGGTCGGAGTTTTTCTGCGCCTCGTGGGCGATGATCTCCGGGCATAGCCAGTCGGTGCCCAGGAGGCCCGTGGGTCCGTGCTGCTCGTTGGAGCCGATGGGGATCACCACCGTCTTCGAGCGCTTCAGGTAGTCCTCGATCTCTTGCCAGGTCGAGAGGTGCAGCAGCATGGGCGGGCCTCGTAGATGCGTCCCTCCCGCATAAGCGTTCGCGCGCGGGGACACTAGGGGCGCTTCTTGGAAGGCTCCGGTAGCACCTCGATCTTCAGGTCGGTGGCCGGCATGCCCACCAGCCGCCAGACGCCGTTCTCTTTGGCGAAAGACAGCAGGCAACGCCCCTTGCCGGGGTCCTGAACGCAGGCATGGTTGGGGTCGCGCACCGCCATCGAGAGCGCCACCTGGGCCGCGGTGGGGGCGATCGGCAGGGCCTGGCCGGTGCGGGCTTCCACCAGGCGGAAGGCCTCCGGCGTGATCATCCGGTCGAGCGCAAAGTCGGACGGACCGCCGTTCACGTCGACCCCGTTGGCGCGGCCGAGCGCGGTCAGTTGATCGCGCAGGTCGGAGCGCAGGGCGGGCCGGTCGAGCGCCGCCTCGAACGCCGGTTGGTCGCCGCGGCGGACGGCGTCGAGGAACTTCGCGACCCCGTTCGCGGCGTCGGCCCGAACGTCGACGCCGCAGCCGCCCAATACGAACGCCAGCGCCGAAAGCGCGGCCGTCAAACCTTTGCCAAGCATGCGCCGGACCATGGCGGCGCTCGCCGCTTCGGGCAAGCGTGGCCGCAGCTTGTTGCGCGGGGTTGTTGCGCGGGGGCGCCCTCTCCGCATACTCCACGCGTACGGCTCTTTGGGGACGGCTTATTTCGGGAGTGCACGCAGGTGTCCGACAGCGAAGTCTTTCCGGTCCCCAAGGCCTGGGCCAAGAACGCCCTGATGGATGCGGCGGGCTACGAGGCCGCCGTGGCGCGCGTCGAGCGCGACCCCGACGGCTATTGGACCGACGTCGCCCGGCGGCTCGACTGGATCAAGCCGTTCACCCAGGTGAAGGACGTCTCCTTCGACGCCAAGGACTTCCGGGTGCGCTGGTACGCCGATGGCATGCTGAACGTCTCGGTGAACTGCATCGACCGCCACCTGCCCGAGCGCGCCGACCAGACGGCGATCATCTGGGAGAGCGACGACGGGGAGACCAGCGACCTCATCACCTACGCCATGCTGCACGCCGAAGTCTGCCGCATGGCCAATGTGCTGAAGGCCAAGCGCGTCGAGAAAGGCGACCGCGTCACCATCTACCTGCCGATGATCCCACAGGTCGCCTACGCCATGCTGGCCTGCGCGCGGATCGGGGCGATCCACTCGGTGATCTTCGGTGGCTTCTCGCCCGACAGCATCGCCGGGCGCATCCAGGACTGCGATTCCCGGATCGTGATCACCGCCGACGAGGGCCTGCGCGGCGGCAAGCCGGTGCCTTTGAAGAAGAACGTCGACGAGGCGCTGACCTCGTGCCCGGGCGTCACCGACGTCATCGTGGTCCGCCGCACGCGCGCCGCGGTGCCGATGACCGAGGGCCGCGACGTCTTCTATTCCGAGGTGAAGGCCACGGTCTCCGACCAGTGCGACCCCGAGCCGATGAACGCCGAGGACCCGCTGTTCATCCTCTACACCTCCGGCTCGACCGGGAAGCCCAAGGGCGTGCTGCACACTACCGGCGGCTACCTGACCTGGGCGGCGCACACCCACGAGCTGGTGTTCGACTACCGGCCGGGCGAGGTCTTCTGGTGCACCGCCGACGTGGGCTGGGTCACCGGCCACAGCTATGTGGTCTACGGGCCGCTGGCCAATGCGGCGACCTCGGTGATGTTCGAGGGCGTGCCCAACTACCCGACCTCGTCGCGGTTCTGGGAGGTCTGCGACAAGCACAAGGTCGAGATCTTCTACACGGCGCCGACCGCGATCCGCGCCTTGATGCGCGAGGGCGACGAGCCGGTGAAGCGTACCTCTCGCAGCAGCATCCGCCTGCTCGGCACGGTCGGCGAGCCGATCAACCCCGAGGCCTGGCTCTGGTATCACCGCGTGGTCGGCGAGGGGCGCTGCCCGATCGTCGACACCTGGTGGCAGACCGAGACCGGCGCGGCGCTGATGAGCCCGCTGCCGGGCGCCACGGCGCTGAAGCCCGGCTCCTGCGCCAAGCCGCTGCCCGGCGTGAAGCCGCAGCTGGTGGACGCCGACGGCAAGGTGCTGGAGGGCGCGATCAACGGCAACCTGTGCCTGACGGACAGCTGGCCCGGCATGATGCGCACGGTCTACGGCGACCACGAGCGGTTCATCACCACCTACTTCACCACCTATCCCGGCAAGTACTTCACCGGCGACGGGGCGCGGCGCGACGAGGACGGCTATTATTGGATCACCGGCCGGGTGGACGACGTGATCAACGTCTCCGGCCACCGGCTGGGCACCGCCGAGATCGAGTCGGCCCTGGTCGCCGATCCCAAGGTCGCGGAGGCCGCGGTGGTCGGTTACCCGCACGAGATCAAGGGCCAGGGCATCTACTGCTTCGTGACGCTGAAGGCCCATGTGGAGGTGACGACCAGCCTGGAGCCGGAGCTGCGCAACTGGGTGCGCCGCGAGATCGGGGCCTTCGCCTCGCCGGACGTGATCCAGTTCGCGCCGGGGCTGCCGAAGACCCGTTCCGGCAAGATCATGCGCCGGATCCTGCGCAAGGTGGCCGAGGGCGACATCGGCAATCTCGGCGACACCTCGACCCTGGCCGACCCCAGCGTCGTCGACGACCTGGTGCGCAACCGCGCGGAGGACCACGGGCCGGACCTGATCGACCTGGACGGACTGAAGATCGACGCCAACGAACTCGAGCGCCTGCTGGAGACCCATGACGGGGTCGCCGAGGCCGCCTGCGTCGGCGCGCCCGACGGGGTCCACGCCTATGTGGTCGTCGCGCGCGACACGCGGGCCACCGACATCCTGGAGGCCGATCTCAAGGGCCTGATCCGCCGCGAAGTCGGCCCGGCCGCCGTGCCGCAGGAGGTGCGCTTCCTCTCAGCCCTGCCGCGCAGCAAGTCAGGCGCGGTCGTCCGGCGGATCCTGCGCAAGGTGGCGGCCGGCGATCTGGCGAACCTCGGCGATCCGGCCGCGCTCGCCGATCCGGCGGTGCTCGATGAGCTCCTGAAGAAGCCGGCGACGGCCTGAGGTCCGACTGAACCCGACCGGCGCCATGCGCGTCCTCCTCGCCATCGCAGCGCTCGCCGCGGCCTCGCCGGCGGCGGCGCTGGAGCTGCCGCCCAAGGCCCAGGCTGCGCTGGACCGCGGCAAGCCCTACGCCGAGGTCATGCCCGGCGCCGACGGCGCCTCGGGCGTGATCCGCGCCGCCATCGACATCGCCGCGCCCGCCGAGGTCATCTGGAGCGTGATGACCGACTGCGACCTGGCGCCGAAGATGGTCGCCAACCTGAAGAGCTGCCGCATCCTCGAGCGGGACCCGCAGGGCCGCTGGGACGTGCGCGAGCAGGTCAGCAAGATGACCTTCCTGCCCTCCATCCGCAGCGTCTTCCGGGAGGATTTCGAGCCTCCGAGCCGCATGACGTTCCACCGGGTCGGCGGCGACCTGAAGGTGCTGGAGGGCGAGTGGCTGCTGACCCAGCACGGCGATAGCACCCGGGTCACCTACGAGGCCCACGTGGCGGCGCCCTTCTCCGTGCCGGGGTGGCTGGCGAGGCTGGCGCTGCGCCATGACGTGCCGATGGCGCTGCTGGCGCTCCGCCGCGAGGCCATGGCCCGGGTGCAATGAACCCGGACCTGCCGGCGGCCTTGCGCGCCGCCCTCGGCCGGGCGCTGGAAGGGGTTCCCCGCAAGGGCCTGGCCGAGCGCGCGGCGTGGACCTCCGAGGCCTATCGCGCGGGCCGCCCGTCCTCCGGCGTGATCCGCGAGGCAGACGATGCGCTGGCCTATGCGCTCACCCGCCTGCCCGCCACCTACGCCGCCTGCGCGGCCGTGTTCGCAGAGGCTGCCCGGATGGCGCCGCAGTTCGCGCCGAAGACCCTGCTCGACGCCGGCGCCGGCACAGGGGCGGCGAGCTGGGCGGCCTCGGAGGCATGGCCGGGCCTCGGCTCGATCACCTGGCTGGACGCCAGCCCGCCGTTCCTGGCGCTGGCCGCGCGGCTCGCCACCGAGGGCCCGCCCGCGCTGAGGAGCGCGGAAGCCCGCCGCGCCGATCTCACCTCACCTGGGCCGTGGCCGAAAGCCGACCTCATCGTCGCGAGCTATGCGCTGGCCGAGATCGCACCCGACCGACAAGCTTCGGTCATCGACGAACTGTGGACTGCCTGTGGGGGCGTGCTGGCGCTCGTGGAGCCGGGAACGCCGGCTGGGTATGGCCGCGTCCTCGCCGCCCGCGCCGCTTTGATCGAGGCCGGCGCGGCCATCGTGGCGCCCTGCCCGCACGAGGCGGCCTGTCCGCTCGTCGGCGACGACTGGTGTCACTTCTCCGTCCGCCTGCCCCGCAGCCGCGACCATCGCCTGGCCAAGGGCGCCGATGTCCCCTTCGAGGACGAGCGCTTCAGCTATCTGATCGCCGCCCGGCCGGGCGTCGCGATCGCCCCGCGCCAGCCCCGCGTCCTGGCCCCGCCCCGGGTCGGCAAGCCGGGCATCGCGCTGAAGCTCTGCGGGCCGGACGGCCAGGTCGAAGGTCGTGTGGTCGCCAAGCGCGACAAGCCCGGTTATGCAGCGGCGCGAAGGCTCCGCTGGGGGGATGTCATCTAAACCGGGATGACGCTTGAGGGGGTGGCGGCGCCGGTCCACAAATCGCGCGTATTTGCACTCATCCATTTTCCGGAGCCCGACCATGCCCAAGAGCCGTGAGATCCATCTCGTGCAGCGCCCGACCGGCGCGCCGAAGCCCGACGATTTCACCCTGGTCGAGCGCGAGGTGGCCGACGCCGCGGACGGCCAGGTGCTGGTCGAGAACCTCTACATGTCGGTGGACCCAGCCATGCGCCCCAGGCTCACCGCCGGCCAGGCGCTGGACGAGGCCATGATGGGCGGGGCGCTGGGCCGCGTCGTGCAGTCGAAGCACGAGGGCTTCGCGCTCGGCGACCTGGTCTCCAACCGCCTGGGCTTCCGCGAATATTTCACCTCGGACGGCAAGGGCCTGACCAAGCTCTCGCCGGACCCGGACCTGCCGCTCACCATCCACATGCACGCGCTGGGCGGCACTGGCTTCACGGCCTATGGCGGCCTCCTGCACATCGGGCAGCTGAAAGACGGCGAGCAGGTGTTCGTCTCCACCGCGGCAGGCGCCGTGGGATCGGTCGCAGCCCAGATCGCGAAGCTCAAGGGCTGCCATGTCGTGGGCTCGACCGGCTCGGACGAGAAGGCCGCCTGGCTGCGCGACGAGGTCGGGCTGGACGCGGTGATCAACTACAAAACCCAACCCATCCGCCAGGCGCTGGAAGAGGCCACGCCCAACGGCCTCGACGTCTATTTCGACAACGTCGGCGGCGACCACCTGGAGGCGGCGCTGCGTCGGATGAACACGCTGGGCCGCATTCCGGTGTGCGGCTTCATCTCGGGCTACAACTCCGGCCACTCGGCGGTCTCGAACCTTTCCAACATCATCTATTCGCGGGTGATGCTGCGGGGCTTCGTGGCGCCGGATTTCATGCATCTCTACGGCGATTTCCAACGCGACATGGCCGGCTGGCTGAAGGACGGACGGGTCAAGTACCAGGAGACCATCGTCGACGGCATCGCCGCCGCCCCTTCGGCGCTCATCGGCCTGATGGCCGGCGAGAACAGCGGCAAGATGCTGGTCAGGCTGGCTGGCTGAGCCCGGGCTCCCGATCCGGATGACAGACCTGTAAGTTTCGCCACCGTCCGCCGGTGCTAAGGATGGCGGCTGCTCATTTTCCGGAAGCCTCATGATCCGCCAAACCTTCAGCGCCCTCGTCCTTTCCCTGTCGCTGGCCCTAGCCGCCCCTGCGGTCGCCGCGCCGGCGAGCCCGGTCCCGGCCAGCAAGGTCCCGCCGATCGTCTACAAGCAGCGGACCCTGCCGAACGGCCTCGTGGTTCTGACCTCGCTCGACCGCACCACCCCCAACGTCACCGTGCAGCTCTGGTACGGGGTCGGCTCGAAGGACGATCCGCAGGGGCGCTCGGGCTTCGCCCACCTCTTCGAACACCTGATGTTCAAGGCCACCAAGGACCTGCCGGCGGAGAGCTTCGACCGGCTGACCGAGGACGTCGGCGGCCTCAACAACGCCTCGACCTACGACGATTTCACCAACTACTACGAGGTCGTCCCGGCCAACCACCTGCAGCGGCTGCTCTGGGCCGAGGCGGAGCGGATGGGCACGCTGGTGGTCGACGACGCCAACTTCAAATCCGAGCGCAGCGTGGTCGAGGAGGAGCTGCGGCAACGCGTGCTGGCGTCGCCGTACGGTCGGCTGTTCACCCTCTACGTTCCGCAGGCCACCTACCAGACCCATCCCTACCACCGGCCCGGCATCGGCTCGATCGAGGAGCTTGACGCGGCCACCATCGACGACGTGCGCGCCTTCCACCAAGCCTACTACCGGCCCGACAACGCCGCCCTGATTGTGGTGGGCAACTTCGACGAGGCGCAACTCGACGGTTGGATCGACCAGTATCTCGGCTCGCTCAAGAACCCCGCCCAGCCGATCAAGCGGGTGACCGCCGTCGAGCCACCGCGCAGGGGACCCGGCGTCTACGAGGGCTATGGTCCGAACGTGCCGCTGCCGGCGGTGGCGATCACCTGGCTGGGCCCGAAGGCCTCTGACCCCGACGCCCCGGCGCTGAAGGTGCTGGACGCGATCCTGTCGGCCGGCAAGTCGTCGCGGCTCTACGACAGCCTGGTCTACGAGAAGCAGGTGGCGGCCGAGATCTATTCCAACGCCGACCTGCCGGCCCAGCCCGGCGCCTTCATGGTCGGCGCGGTGATGGCGTCGGGCCATTCGATCGCCGAGGGCGAGGCCGCCCTGCTGGCGGAGGTGAAGCGCCTGCGCGACGCCCCGCCGACCGCCGCGGAGCTGGACGAGGCCAAGAACGAGCTGGTCGCCGGCAAACTGCGCGAACGCGAAACCATCGACGGCCGCGGCTTTGCGCTGGGCTACGCCCTGCGCATCAACGGCGACCCGGCCAAGGCCAACACCGAGCTCGCCGACCTCCAGGCCGTCACTGCCGCCGACGTCCAACGGGTGGCGAAGAAGTATCTCGATCCGCAGCGGCGTATGACCATCCGGTACCGTCCGGAGAGCGAGCGGCCGAAGGGCGAGGCCCCGGCCACGCCGCCCGCGCCGCCGAAGACGGTCGCGACCTATGCCGGCCCGGTCTTCGCGCTCGCGCCGGAAGGCCAGCGCCAGGCGCCGCCGCCGATCGGGCCGCCGGTCGCCCCGGTGCTGCCCAAGCCCGCCGAACGCACCCTGCCCAACGGCCTGCGGGTCATCGTGGCGCGCTCCTCCGACCTGCCGCTGGTCACCGCCGACCTGACGCTGAAGACCGGCGGCTGGGCCGATCCGCCAGGGCTGTCGGGCGCGGCGGGCATGACCGCCGACATGCTGACCGAGGGCACCAGGACCCGCTCGGCCCGGGAGGTCGCCCGCCAGGTGGAGGCCCTGGGGGCGACGCTGGAATCCGGCGCCAACCTGGAGGCCTCGTCGGTCACCCTCAACGTCATGCCCGACAAGCTCGACACCGGCATGGCGATCATGGCCGACGTGACCCGCAACCCGGCCTTCGCCGCCGACGAGCTCGAACGCCAGCGGGCCCAGGCGCTCGACGGCCTGCGGGTCTCCTACCAGGAGCCCGGCCAGGTCGCGGGCTTCGCCGCAGCCCCGGTGGTGTTCGCCGGCACGCCCTTCGGCCATGTGTCCACGGGGACGCCGGCCTCGATCGCCAGGATCAAGCCTGCCGACCTCGCCGCCCTGCACAAGGCCTGGTTCCGGCCGGACAACGCCATCCTGGTGCTGACCGGGGACATCACCGCCGAGCAGGGGTTCGCGCTCGCCGAGAAGACCTTCGGCGGCTGGGCGAAACCGCCGACGCCGCTGCCCGCGCCGCCCACGATCACACCGGCGGCCAAGCCCCGCGCCATCGCCATCGACCTGCCGGGGACCGGCCAGGCGGCGGTGACCCTGGTCAAGCCGGGGATCGCCCGCAGCGACCCGGACTACTACCCGGGCATCGTCGCCAACACCCTGCTGGGCGGCGGCTATTCCTCGCGGCTGAACCTGGAGATCCGCGTCAAGCGCGGCCTTTCCTACGGCGCGTCCTCGGGCCTCAGCGTCAACCGCAGCACCGGCTCGTTCCGGGCCGCGGCCCAGACCAAGAACGAGTCCGCGCCGCAGGTGCTGGACCTGATAGCCGAGCAGATGACCTCGCTGGCGACCGCGCCCGCCAGCGCCGACGAGCTCACCGCGCGCAAGTCCAACCTGGTGGGGAACTACGGGCGCAGACTGGCCACCACCGGCGGCCTCGCCGACATCCTCGGCAACCTCGCCCTCTACGGCGTGCCCTTGGACGAGATCACCCGCTACACCGGCAAGGTCGAGGCGGTCTCGCCGGCGCAGGTGCAGGCCTTCGCCGCCCGCGTGATGGACCCGGCCAAGGCCAGCGTCATCGTCGCCGGCGACGCCAAGACCTTCGCGCCGACGCTCAAGGCCAAGCGCCCCGACCTGGAGGTGATCCCGGCGGACCAGCTCGATCTGGATTCGTCTAGCCTGAGGGTGGCCGGCAAATAGGCCGGCGCTTCGCGTTCAAGCCCATGCAGGACCGGTTCGACGTGGTGGTGGTGGGCGCGGGCGCGGCGGGGATCGCGGCGCTACGCCGGCTGTCCGCGACCGGCCTTTCGGTCGTTGCGCTGGAGGCCCGCCCGCGGGTCGGGGGACGGACGCACACGGTCCTGGCCGGGCCCGACCTGCCGGTGGATTGCGGCGCGGGCTGGGTGCACTCGGCGGACAAGAACCTGCTGGCCAAGCCGATCGAGCAGGCGGGCTTTACGATCGACCGCACCCCACCGCACTGGATGCGCCAGTCGTTCAATCGGGACTTCCCGCCGGACGAGCAACGCGCGTTCCGGGCTGCCCTGAGTCACTTCGAGGACCGGCTCCGAGCCGCTGCCGCCGCTGGAATCGACCGGCCGGGGTCGGACTTCCTCGAGCCGGGCGGACGCTGGAACGTCCTGATCGAGGCGTTCTCCAGCTATTACAACGGCGCGGAGTTCGACCAGGTCTCCACCAAGGACTTCGTCGCCTATGAAGACTCCGGCGTGAACTGGCGGGTGAGCGAAGGCTATGGCGCCGCCATCGCCAGCTTCGCCGACATGGGCAGGATCATCGTCCATTGCCCCGTGGCGACGATCCGCCACGACGATCGGGAATTGACCCTGGACACGGCGAAGGGCCGCGTCACCGCGCGCGCCATCGTCGTCTGCGTTCCCACCTCGACGCTGGCCGATGGTCGCCTGACCTTCTCGCCAAGCCTGCCGGAAAAGAGCGAGGCGGCCGCGGACCTGCCTCTGGGTCTCGCAGACAAGGTCTTCCTCGGCCTGGACAAGCCGGACGATCTGCCGATCGACGGGCACCTGTTCGGCCACACCGACCGCACCGAGACCGGCAGCTACCACCTGCGCCCCTTCGGCAGGCCCTATATCGAGGCTTTCCTGGGCGGCCGATGCGCGCGGGAGCTGGAGGCCGAGGGACCCGGGGCCACGACCGCCTTCGTCGTCGAAGAGCTGGGCGCCCTGATGGGCTCGGGTTTCCGGCGCAAAATCCATCCCCTCGCCGAGACGGCCTGGGCCGCGGACCCGTGGGCCCTGGGCTCCTATTCTCACGCTCTCCCCGGGCGCGCGGGCTGCCGCGCGACGCTGGCGGCGCCGGTCGACGACCGCATCTTCTTCGCCGGCGAGGCGACCCATCCGCATTTCTATTCGACCGTCCACGGCGCCTGGGAGACCGGCCTGCGGGCGGCGGACGAGGCGATCACCGCTTTCGGTTGATCAGGCCTTCGGCGGCGCCACGAAGAATGGCATGACCACCGCGGCGAACTCCGGCAACGCCTCGCAGGCCGCCGCATGGGCCGCCAGCGCCGGCCAGTCGGCGGCGACGAAGACGTCCGGACGGGCCTCGCCCAGGAACCGCAGCACGCAGCCCACCATGATGTCGGCGTGGTTGATCTTCGCGCCATACCACCAAGGGCCCTGCTGACCGGCGCGGTCGGCCTCCAGGGCCGTCAGCACGCCGCCGATCTGCGAGCGGCAACGCTCGACCCAGAGCGGCGTCTCGCGTCCGTGGACGGCCCGCTCGTAGACCAGGCTGACCGCCTTGTCGGCGAGACCGCTGGCGAGCGCGCAGACCTTCAGGGCCTGCCGCCGCTCGGGGCCGTCCTGCGCGATCAGCGCCCGCTCGGGCCCCGCGACCTCGTCCAGCCAGTCGAGGATGGCGGCGCTCTCGATCAGGACCTCACCGTCCTGGAGGACCAGGGTCGGCACGCGCTTGAGCGGATTGTAGGCGGCGATCTCCGAGGCCTGCGAGAACACCGACCAGGCGCGGTGCTCGTAGGGCATGCTGTAGAGGCGCAATGCGATCGCCACACGGCGCACGAAGGGACTGTCGTAGTGGCCGATCAGGATCATCAGGCGCCTCCAGGCTTGGCCCGCGTGGTCCAGCGGGAAAGGTCGCGCTCGCGGCCCATCAGCGCCAGGCCCGAGGCGATGGATTCCAATTCGGCGCCGGTCTCGATGCGCGCGGGGTCGAAGCGGCGGTGGAAGATCGCGCGCACGGCCGGCACCAGCGACGAGCCGCCGGTCAGGAAGATGCGGTCGATGCCCTCGGGCGCCAGGGCGGCGTTGGCCAGCGCCGCGTCTACCGCCGCTTCGATCCGCGCCAGCTCCGGGGCGATCCAGCGCTCGAAGGTCGTGCGGCGGACCGTGCCGGCGAGCGAGATCGAGCCTGCCTCGAAGCGGAATTCGGCGGCCTCTTCCGCCGACAGCGCCTCTTTCAGCCGCGAGACGGAGCGGTAGAGCTGGTAGCCGTAGTTCTCGTCGAGCGTCTCCACGAGCCGCGCGATCTTCTCGGGCTCGGTCGCTTCGCGGACCAGGGCGCGGATCTCGCGCATGTCGCGGCTGGCGCGCATCAGGGCGAGCTGGTCCCAGCGCGCGAAGGCCGAATAGTAGCGGTTGGGGATCGGCAGGGTCTTGCCGAAGCTCAGGTAGCTCGACCCCTTGCCGAGCGCCGGCGAGACCAGGTGGTCGATGATCCGGTAGTCGAAGGCGTCGCCCGCCACCCCGACGCCGGAACGCCCGAGCGGGATGGCGCGGATCTCGCCCGCCCCCTCTCCTGTCTTGGGGCGTTCGAAGCGGATGATCGAGAAGTCCGAGGTGCCGCCGCCGAAGTCGCCGACCAGCACGGTGGCGTCATGGTCGAGCTCGCGGGCGAAGAAGAAGGCCGCGCCCACCGGCTCGTAGGCATAGAGGATCTCCGAAAAGCCCATACGCGCGAAGGCGGTCTCATAGCGCGACAGCGCCAGGGCCTCGCTGGGCGCGGCGCCGGCGAAGGTCACCGGGCGGCCGACGATCACCCGGCTCGGCAGTTCGGCCATGCCCACGTCGGCATAGGCGCGCAGCTTCAGGAGGAAGGTCGAGAGCAGGTCCTCGAACCGGTAACGCCGGCCAAGCACCTGGGTCTCGCTGAAACTCTCCGAGGCCGCGAAGCTCTTGAACGACTGGATGAAGCGGGTCTCGGCCGGGTCCTCCACATAGGCCTCGATGGCCCAGGGACCCGCCGCGACGGCGCGGTCGCTGGGGCGGTCGCCGGCGTGGAAGGACAGGCAGCTGCGGAAGGCGAACAGCTCGCCCCCGGAGGCGTCTTCGACGCCTCCAGAAGGCAAAGTATTGGGCGCCGGGAAGCGGACCAGGTGCGCCGGCCCGTGCGCGTCGGCCAGGGCCACGACGGTGTTGGTCGTCCCGAAGTCGATGCCGAGGCTTAAGGTCGAGCTCACGCGACGCGCTCCTGTGCAGGGCGCGCCCCATAGCAAACTTCAGCGCTACGCGTCGATCTCCACCAGCGGGCGGTCATAGGCGCAGACCGTGGCCATGTGCAGGATCTTCGAGACCGACGCCGAGAGCGGGCAGATCTGCACCGCGCGGTCGAGGCCGAGCAGGATCGGGCCGATCACCGTGGCGCCGCCCAGCGACTGGATCAGCTGGGTCGAGATGGCCGCCGAGTGGATCGCCGGCATGATCAGCACGTTGGCCGGGCCGGAGAGCCGCATGAACGGGTAGTTGACCCGCGCCTCCGGCTCCAGGGCCAGCTCCGGCGGCATCTCGCCCTCGTACTCGAAGTCGACCCCGTCGTGCTCGTCCAGCATGGCCACCGCCTCGCGCACCTTCTCCGAGCGCAGGCCCATCGGATTGCCGAAGGTCGAATAGCTCATGAACGCCAGCCGCGGCTCGTAGCCGAGGGTGCGGACCGCGCGGGCCGCTTCCTTGGCGATTTCCACCAGGTCTTCGGCCTCCGGCATCTCGGTGACGCTGGTGTCGGCGATGAAGATGGTCCGGCCCTTGGCCAGCACCACGCTCATGCCGATCACGCGACCGTCCGGCGAGGGGTCGATGACGCGGAGCACCTCCTCCAGCACCTGGTCGAAGGAGCGGGTGACGCCGGTCACCATCCCGTCGGCGTGGCCTAGCGCCACCATGGAGGCGCCAAACGCATTGCGGTCCTGGTTGATCAGCCGCTGCACGTCGCGGCGCAGGTAGCCCTCTCGCTGCAGGCGGCCATAGAGGTAGTCGACGTACTCGGCGTTCTTGTCGGAGACCCGCGCGTTGATGATCTCGATCTTCACCTCGGCCGGATCGAGGCCGACGCCGCGCATGTTCTCGTGCACCAGGTCCTCGCGGCCGACCAGCACGGCCGAGCCCAGGCCCGCGGTCTGGAAGGCGTAGGCTGCGCGGATGACGCTGGGTTCCTCGCCCTCGGCGAAGACCACGCGCTTCCGGGGACCCGACAGCACCGCGCCCTGCAGCTTCTGCAGGAAGGCCGCGGTCGGGTCGAGCCGCTGGGCGAGGCTGGCGCGGTAGGCGTCCATGTCCTCGATGGGTCTGCGCGCGACGCCGGTGTCCATGGCGGCCTGGGCCACGAACGGCGGGATGTAGGAGATCAGCCGCGGATCGAAGGGCGTCGGAATGATGTACTCGGGCCCGAACTTCAATTGCAGGCCGTGGTAGGCGGCGGCGACCTCGTCCGGCACGTCTTCCCGGGCCAGCATGGCCAGCGCGTCGGCGCAGGCGATCTTCATCTCCATATTCACGCGGCGGGCCCGCACGTCGAGGGCGCCGCGGAAGATGTAGGGGAAGCCCAGGACGTTGTTGATCTGGTTCGGATAGTCGGACCGGCCGGTGGCGACGATGGCGTCGGGACGGACGGCGTAGACCTCCTCAGGGGTGATCTCCGGATCCGGGTTCGCCATGGCGAAGATGATCGGCTTGTCGGCCATGGTCTTCACCAGCTCGCCGCTCAGCGCGCCCTTGGCGGAGAGGCCGATGAACACGTCCGCCCCTTTCAGCGCCTCGGCCAGCGTGCGGTGCGGCGTGTCGATGGCGTGCGCCGACTTCCACTGGTTCATGTCCTCCGACCGGCCGCGCCAGAGCACGCCCTTGCGGTCGACGGCGATGACGTTGTCGGGCTTGACCCCCATGGCCTTGATCAGCTCGAGGGTGGCGATGCCGGCCGCGCCCGGGCCGTTCAGCACCACCTTGACGTCGGCGATGTCGCGCCCGGTGATGTGGCAGGCGTTGATCAGGCCGGCGGCGGAGATGATCGCCGTGCCGTGCTGGTCGTCGTGGAACACCGGGATGTCGAGGAGCTCCTGCAGCTCGGTCTCGATGCGGAAGCACTCGGGGCTCTTGATGTCCTCGAGGTTGATGCCGCCGTAGGTCAGGCCGATGTTCTTGATCACCGTGATGATCTCGTCGGGGTCGGTGGCGGCCACCTCCACGTCGATGGCGTCGACGTCGGCGAAGCGCTTGAAGAGCACGCCCTTGCCTTCCATCACCGGCTTGGCGGCGAGCGCGCCAAGGTTGCCGAGGCCCAGGATAGCCGTGCCGTTGGTGATCACCGCCACCAGGTTGCCCTTGGAGGTGTAATCGTAGGCGGCGTCCGGATCGGCGGCGATGGCCAGCACAGGGGCGGCCACGCCCGGCGAATAGGCCAGGCTGAGGTCGCGCTGGGTCGCCATCGGCTTGGTGGCCGCGATCGCGATCTTTCCCGGCGTCGGGTACCGGTGGAAGGCAAGGGCCTCCTCGTCGGTAAAGGTGCGTTTCTCGGCGTCGCTCATGGCGGCGGCGGGTCCCCCTAAGGCGTCGGTTGCGATGAGTGCGGGAACCTACAGACCCGGGGCGGCTGAAACAACCTTGGTCGAGCTTGGGCGTTCCTGGCGAATATTGCAGGGCGAATTGCGGGTTTGGAACAATTCCCGGCCACGCTCGCTATGGAGACGCTGGCCGGGGGCCTTTCACACGGGAAGAAACCATGCCGAAGACCCTCTCCTATGCGGCGCTGGCGGCAGCGCTCGCCATCGCCGGCCCTGTATTGGCCCAGGCCACCTCGCCCGGCGCCGCGCGACAGGCTGTGCCCCAGACCGCCGCGCCGCCGCCTGCGACCTCCACCGCCCCGAGCGCGACCACGTCATCCAGCGCCCTGCCCCCCGCGTCCTCGGCTACGTCGCCCAGTGCGACCACCTCGTCCGGAACGAACGCGGCGGCCAACGTCGGGGCCAGCGCTGAGGTCAGCAGCGGCATGTCGGTGAAGGACAACACCGGCGCCGCCATCGGCCAGGTGACGGAGGTGAAGAACGGCGTCGCGACCATCAAGATGGGCGCCGACACCTTCGCCGTCGATACGTCGAAGCTCGGCGTGCAGAACGGGGCGGCGACGATCAACGCCAGCCAGGCCGACATCAGGAAGATGCTGCCGAAGAAGTAGCCGTCGGGTCCGGAGCCGGGACGGGCCGAGCCCGCTCCCGCGCTTTCGATCGCACCGTCGCTTGACTCATACGTTAGTCATGACTTACGGTAAGCCATGACTAACGCTCTGTCCTTTGCGGCCCTGGCCGACCCCACCCGGCGGGAGGTGTTCGAACGCCTCGCGCGCGGGCCACTGGCCGTGGGCGAACTGGCGCAGGGCCTGCCGGTCAGCCGGCCGGCCGTTTCCCAACACCTGAAGGTGCTGAAGGAGGCCGGCTTGGTCACCGATCGGCCGGACGGCGCGCGCCGCATCTACCAGATCGACCCCAAGGGCCTCGGCCAGATCCGCGCCTGGCTCGACCAGTTCTGGGACACCGCCCTCGACGCCTTCAAGGCCGAGGTGGAACGCGGCCATGACGAAGACACCCACCCGACAGACAAGGAACAGCCGTGAGCCAGACGATCAAACCCGCCGCGATCGCCAAGACCTTCACCGTCCGCGCAACGCCGGAAAAGGCGTTCGCGGTGTTCACCGACGGCTTCGACCGCTGGTGGCCGAAGACCCATTCCATCGGCGCCTCGCCGCTGAAAAAGGCGGTGATCGAGCCCGGCGTCGGCGGCCGCTGGTACGGCCTGCACGAGGACGGCAGCGAAGGGTTGTGGGGCGATGTCCTGGCCTGGGAGCCGCCGGGGCGCCTGGTGCTCGCCTGGCGGATCGGCCCGGCCTGGACCTACGACCCCAGCCTGCTGACCGAGGTCGAGGTGCGGTTCGTCGCCCTGCCTAGCGGCGAGACCCGCGTCGAATTCGAACACCGCGACCTCGAGCGCTTCGGCGACAGCGAGGCGGCCAACCAGACCCGCGTCTCCATGGACGGCGGCTGGGGGACCATCCTCGATAGCTTCAAGGCCGTCGTGAACGGCTGAACCTTCGCATCAACCCAGGAAGAGGAGATTCCCATGCCCACCATCGTCATCCACGGCATTCCCGGCAGCCCCTATGTGCGCATGCCGCTGCTCGCCTGCGAAGAAAAGGGCGTCCCCTACCGCCTCGCCGCCATGGAGTTCGGCAAGACCAAGACCCCCGAGCACCTGGCCCGCCAGCCGTTCGGCCGGATTCCTTACATGGAACACGACGGGTTCTGGCTCTACGAGGCCCAGGCGATGATCCGCTACATCGACCAGGTGTCGGACGGCCCCAGCCTTACGCCGGCCGCCCCCAAAGCGCAGGCGCGAATGAACCAGGTGATGAACATCATCGACTGGTACGTCATGCCCTCGATCAGCATGGGCATCGGCTTCAACCGGATCGTCAAGCCGATCTTCGGCATGCCGGTGGACGAGGCCGTGGTGGCCGCGGCGGGGCCGCTGGCCGAGGTCTGCGTCGCGGCCCTGGAAGACATCCTGGCCGACAAGCCTTACTTCGCCGGCGACCAGGTCTCGCTTGCGGACCTGATGGCCGTCTCGCACCTCGACCTCCTCGTGCAAACCCCCGAGGGCGCCAAGATCATGGCCGGATCGCCGCTGTTGGCCTGGCTCGACCGCATGGCCGAACGGCCAAGCGTGCAGAAGACCACGATGCACAAGATGATGAACCTGCCCGAGACTGCCGCGGCCTGACTGAAGCGGCGCCTTGACCGGCCCCTCCGGCTCGCGAGACTAGCTGTTCTTGCAAACAGGCCGGAGGGAAGCCGCTGCCCCAAACCCAGATAAAGGGCCCCCAGATCGGGATCGCCGTGGCCGGCGCGCTCGGGCGCATGGGCAGGGCCGTGGCCGCGGCCGTGGAGGCCGAGCCCGCGCTGAGCCTCGCCGCGCGTTTCGGCCGACCCGGGCGGACGGGTGAAGGCCTGGTGGGCCAGGACGCGGCCCTGGCCGCCGCCGACGTGGTCATCGACTTCACTACACCGGCGGCCTCGACGGCGCTGGCCCAGGTCTGCGCGGGCCGCGGCGGTCCGGCTCTGGTGATCGGATCGACAGGGTTTGACGCGGCCCAGCTGGCGGCCATCGAATCCGCGGCGCTGAAGGTCGCGATCGTCCGGGCCGGCAACTTCTCGCTGGGGGTCAACATGCTCATGGGCCTGGTCGAACAGGCGGCGCGCCAGCTCGGCCCCGAGGCCTACGACATCGAGGTCTTCGAGGCGCACCACCGGCGCAAAGTCGACGCCCCCTCCGGCACAGCCCTGATGCTGGGCGAGGCGGCGGCCAAGGGCCGAGGCGTGGCGCTCTCCAACGTCGCCAAGCGGGGCCGCGATGGGATCACCGGCCCGCGGCCCGCGGGCGAGATCGGCTTCGCGGTCATGCGCGGCGGCGGCATCGTCGGCGAGCACAGCGTCACCTTCGCCGCGGAGGATGAGATCCTCACCCTGTCGCACTCCGCCCGCGACCGCGGCCTCTTCGCGCGAGGCGCTGTCGTCGCAGCGCGCTGGGTCGCCGGCCGCCCGCCCGGCCAGTACGACATGCGTGACGTCCTGGGCTTTTCCGGGCGAGGTTGATCGTGGACGACCTCCTCAAGCGCGACGCCACCGACCAGCTCGCGGCGCTGAACGCCAGGCGGGTCTCGGCGGTCGAACTGCTGAAGGCGGCGCTGGCCCGGCACGAGCAGACCCATGGACAACTGAACGCCGTCGTCGCGGTGAACCTGGAACGGGCGCTGGAGCGGGCGCGGGCCATCGACGACCTGCGGATGAAGGGCGAGACCCTCGGCCTGCTGGCCGGGCTGCCGATGACCGTGAAAGACACGCTCGACGTGGTCGGCCTGCCGGCCTCTTCGGGGCTCAGGAGCCTGCGCCAGCGCCAGGCCGAGGACGCCTCGGTGGTGAAGCTCGCCAGGCAGGCCGGCGCGGTGATCTGGGGCAAGACCAACACCCCGGTGATGGCCGGCGACTGGCAGACCTTCAACGCGCTCTACGGGACCACCAACAATCCCTGGGACCAGGCTCGAACAACCGGCGGCTCGTCCGGCGGCGCCGCGGCGGCCCTCGCCACGGGCGTCACGGCGCTGGAGATCGGCTCGGACATCGGCGGCTCCCTGCGCATCCCGGCGAGCTTCTGCGGCGTCTACAGCCACAAGCCCACCTGGGGCCTGGTCGACCAGCACGGCCACGTGCCGCCCTCCCCCGGCTCCTGGAGCGAGCGCGACCTGAACGTCGTCGGCCCCATGGCCCGCTCGGCCCGCGACCTGCGCCTGCTGCTCTCGGTGCTCGAGGGCGGGCCGCTGGCGCCCAGGGCCCCGCCGGCCGACCTGAAGGAGGCCCGGATCGCGCTCTGGCTCGACGAGCCGAGCTTCCCGCTGGACCCGGAGGTCCGCGCGGCGATCGAGAGCTTCGCCGCCGAGCTTTCCGCGGCGGGCGCGGAGGTGACGCCCATCGCCTCCCCCGTGCACATGCCGAGCCTGATGGGCGCCTACCAGGTGCTGCTCGGCGGCGTGCTCGGCGAGGACATGCCGCCCGGCATGATCCGCGGCATGGAGCGCCTGCGCGGCTGGGCCCGTTGGCAGATGAGCCGCGGGGCTGCGCCGACCTCGACCGCGGCCATGACGCTGGCCTACACCGCAACCCACCGCGAGTGGATGGCCGCCGACGCCGTGCGCGCCCGGCTGCGCCATGAGATCGCCGGTGTCTTCAGCCGCTTCGACGCCATCCTGTCGCCGATCGCCCCGATCACCGCCTTCCCGCATGACCACCGCCCGTTCGGCCGGCGTAGGCTGACAGCGTCGGACGGCAAGGCGATGCCCTACACTTCGATGCTCAACTGGATCTCGCTGGCGACCGCCCTGCACCTGCCGGCCACGGCGATCCCGGCCGGACCCTCCAGCTCCGGCCTGCCGGTCGGGGTGCAGCTGATCGGTCCCCTGAACGGCGACGCGCGCATGCTGGCGCTGGCCCAGGCGATCGAGGAGAACGTCCGCGGCTTCACCGCCCCGGAGCTGGCGAGCTAGCCCCCGTCGTCCGCGAGGCGCGCGTAGAGCCACTGGTCCCAGTAGCGGCCCTTCCAGAAGGCGTAGTCCCGCAGCACCGCCTCGCGTGCGAACCCGTGGCGCTCCAACAGGGCGGCCGAGGCGACGTTGCCCGGGGTGACCATGGCCTCGATGCGATGCAGGCCGAGCGCCCCGAACCCGTGGCCGAGGACCAGTGGCAACACCTCCGCCATCACGCCCTGCCGCCAGCGCGGGCGGACCACGTCGTAGGCCACCTCGCCGCGCGACCCGCGCTCGCGCACCAGGGCGTTGAAGCCCGCCGTGCCGACGAAGGCGCCGGTCCGGTCGCGGATCGCCCAGCGGATCCCGTCGCCGGAGGCCGCGAGGCCGGTCGCCCAGGCGATCACCGCGTCGGCGCCCGCCAGGTCGGCCAAGGGCTCGATGTCCATGTGCTCGACGGTGCGGGCGTCGGAGAGGTGGGCGAAGAGGTCGGCCCGGTCGGCGGAAGACAGCGGCGTCAGCTCATAGTTGGCCGAGGCCAGGCCGGAGCGGTTCACGGCTTGGCGGGCGCCGGCGCCTCGCGCGCCCAAAGGGCGTCAACGGCAGCCTGCACGTCTTCGCCCACCCCGCGCCGGACCAGCGACAGGCCTTCCAGCTCGACCTTGTCGCTGCGCAGCACGCGCGGATGCAGGCTGTAGCCCACCAGGTAGAGCGCGCGGTCGGTCTTGGTCTGCCCGTCCTCGATGAACACCGTGACGATGCCCACCGGCAGCCGGCCCTGACGCGCCTTGGAGCCGCGGGCGTGCAGCGCCCTGTCGAGGCCGCCCTCGAACCAGCCGGCCTCGATGCGCGGATTGCCGGTGGTCTGCACCGCGTCGCCGCGCACGTCGCTGGGGAAGCTGAGCGTCTGGGTCTGGATCACCTGTTCTGGGTGCACCGTCGCCAGCCGCAGGCGGTCGCCGCCACTCTCCGGCGTTCCGGTCATCAGGAACGACAGCTTCAGGGCCCCGGCCCTGGCCTCGGCCTGCTTCTCCTGCTCGGCGGCGGCGCGTTCGCGGTCGGTCTGGGTTCGCTCGCGGTGGCTGTCCCAATAGCCGAGCGCCGCGATCGCCACGGCCACGATGCCCACCAGCTCCGCCAGCGAAAGCCAGCGCAACGGCAGGCGCCTCTTGCGGGCCGGCTGCTCGCTCATCGGCCGGTCGAGCCGAAACCGCCGGCGCCGCGCGCCGTCTCGTCGAGGCTCGCCACCTCCGACCAGACGGCCTGCACCACGGGGGCGATCACCAACTGGGCGATGCGCTCGCCGCGGCGGATGACGAAGTCCTCCTCGCCAAGGTTGATCAGGATCACCTTCACCTCGCCCCGGTAGTCGGCGTCGACGGTGCCCGGCGTGTTCAGGCAGGTGACGCCGTGCTTGACCGCCAGGCCCGAGCGCGGCCGCACCTGGCCCTCGAACCCCGGCGGCAGGGCGAAGGCGAGGCCCGTGGGGATCGGATGCCGCGAACCGGGGCGCAGGACGAAGGGCTCGTCCTCAGGCACCGCGGCGCGCAGATCCATGCCGGCGGCCTGGCCGGTCTCGTAGGCCGGGAGCGGCAGGCCCTCGCCGTGCGGCAGGCGCAGGATCGGAACGGTCGGGTTCACGCGAACTCCCTCAAGCAAACTCGGCGGCGATGCGTTGGGCGAGACGCCGGGCCACCTCGCCCTTGGCCATCCGCTCCCATCGCTCGATTCCGCTGACGCTGACGATGGCCACGGCGTTGTCGTCGCCGCCCATGGTCCCCGCCACGCTGACGTCGTTGGCGACGATCCAGTCGCAGCCCTTCTTGCCGAGCTTGGCCCGGGCGTTGGCCTCAAGATCGTGCGTCTCGGCCGCGAAGCCGATCACCAGGCGGGGCCGACGAACATCTTTCGACAGCAAGGCAAGTATGTCGGGATTTTCGACGAGGGCGATGGGCTCGGGGGCGCCGGCGCCCTTCTTGAGCTTGCGCCCCCCGGCGTCGGCGGGCCGCCAGTCGGCCACGGCGGCGACGCAGACGGCGATGTCGGCCGGCAGGGCCGCCTCGCACGCGGTCAGCATCTCGCGGGCGCTCTCCACGTTCACCCGGCTGACCCCGGCGGGCGTCGGCAGGGCCGTCGGTCCGCTGACCAACACCACCTCGGCGCCCAGGGCCGCCAGCGCGCCGGCGATCGCATAGCCCTGCTTGCCGGACGAGCGGTTGGTCAGCACCCGCACCGGGTCGATGGCCTCGGCGGTCGGGCCGGCGGTCACCAGCGCGCGCTTGCCGGCCAACGGCCGGACGCCGGGCAGGATCGCCATGATCGCCTCGAAGATCGCCGCCGGCTCGGCCATGCGGCCCGGGCCATACTCGCCGCAGGCCATGGCGCCCTCGTCGGGGCCCACGAACACCACCCCGTCGGCCTCAAGCGTCGCGAGGTTCCGCACGGTGGCCGCGTGCTGCCACATCCGCACGTTCATGGCCGGGGCCATCAGCACCGGCTTGTCGGTCGCGAGCAGGGTCGTCGAGGCTAGGTCGTTGGCCAGGCCATTGGCCGCCTTGGCCATCAGGTCGGCGGTGGCCGGGGCGACCACCACGAGGTCGGCTGAGCGCGAGAGCTCGATGTGGCCCATCTCGGCTTCGTCGGTCAGGGAGAACAGCTCGGCATAGACCTTGTCCTCAGCCAGCGCCGAGAGCGACAGCGGGGTCACGAACTCCGCCCCCGCCTTGGTCAGGATCGGCCGCACGGCCACGCCCGCCTTGCGCAGCAGGCGGGTCAGCTCGAGCGCCTTATAGGCCGCGATCCCGCCGCCGACGATCAGGAGAATCCGCTTTTCGCCCCAAGTACTTGGCAAGGCCTTGGCCCCTCATTCGACGCCCGCCAGCCTTATGCCAGATGGGGCCGCGGGACAAATCCGGCAAATTGGACTCGACAACTGTTGCAAGTTGTTCTTTCTTTGTTCGCAAGCTTTGCTGTTTTTGGAGAGAGAACACGATGGCTGGGTTGAAGACGGCGCTGTCCCTGGCGCTTGGAATTTCGGCGATGGCGCTGCTCGGCGCCTGCGACAACGGCCCCTCGGCGGTGAGCAAACAGGCCGCGGGAAACCAGATGGCGACGGCCAACGCGCCGGACCGGTCCTATGGCTCCGACCGCAGCCTAGGCGACGCGCCGAAGGTCGATCACCGCAAGGACGTCGTGGCGGCCGCCGACGACGGCAAGCCCGTGTGGGCCCCCAGCCGGCGCAGCTCGGCCGAAGAGGGCGCGCAGCGCGCCTTCGAACGCAACGGCGAGGCTTTCGGAGCCCATTCGCTCGACCAGTTCGTCACCAGGGCGCACGCCTTCGTGGGCCATCCGCCGAAGGGCACGCTGACCCTGACGCGCAAGAACGGCGACACGCTGTTTTACGACCCCAAGGGCAATGTCTTCGCCGTGGCCAACAAGGACGGCGCGCCGCGCACCATGTTCAAGCCGGACGACGGCATGGCCTATTGGGAAAAGCAGAAAGACCGCGAGGCGCACAGCCAATCGGCGCGTTCCGGCCGCAAGTCCCAAAACGCCGACGATCAGGCCTGAGCCCGCCGAGGCGGCGAGCAACCGTAGCTCCGCCTGCGGGTTGACGTTCGACACCCAGGAGACGAGGCGGTGGCCGACCCGAAGCATATCGTGCGCACCGGCCAGACCGACTGGCCGCAGGTCTGGCGCGGACGGCATCCGTTCAATCCGGCGTCGGACATGCGGATGGTCCCGCTAGGTGATCAGGCGGGAATGACGCAGCTCGGCGTCCACCTGATCCGCATCCCGCCGGGCAAGGAGAGCTTCATTCCGCACGCGCACACGGTGTCGGAGGAGTTCGTCTTCATCCTGGAGGGCGCGGGCGAGATGGTGCTGGACGGCGTCGGCCATCCGGTCGGACCCGGCGACTTCGTGGGCTTCCCCATTGACGGAGTGGTCCACTCGCTAAAGTCCAAGGGGCCGGGCGACCTCCTCTACCTGACCGGCGGGCGGCGCGACCCGGTGGAGGTCGCCGACATGCCGTCGATCGGCAAGACAATGGTCTTCCGCAACGGCCAGATGGAGCTGTTCGGCGAGGACGGCGCCGAGCGGCTGACCCAGGCCGAGTGGATGGCGCGGACGAAGATCGAGGACTGAGGCTCAGCTAACGAAAATACGGCGCCACCAGGAAGGCCACTCCGGCGACGGCGGCGCCCATGGCGAACCACAGCAGCGCCGAGCGCTCCCAGCCGGAGTCACCCACCTCGACCGCCACCGGCGCGGGCGGGTTCTCCACCAGCCGGGCGATGTTGCGCAGCGCCGTGGCGGCTTCGTCGACGAAGCGCCTGATGCGGGCGGCGGGCGAGAGTTCGCGGGCCATCCAGCGACGCACCACCGGGTCGGCGGCGGACCAGATGTCGTGGTGGGGATAGATCCGCCGCGCGACGCCCTCGACCGTCATCATGGTCTTCTGCAGCAGCACGAGCTCGGGGCGCAGGCGCATCTCGTAAAGCGAGGTGATCTCGAAGAGCTGCATCAGGACGCGGCTCATCGGCACCTCGGTCGCCGCGCGGCCGAACACCGGCTCGCCCACCGCCCGCAGCGCCTGGGCGAAGGCGGTGACGCTGTGGTGGCGCGGCACATAGCCGGCGTCGAAGTGGACGCGCGCCACCCGCTCGTAGTCCCGCTCCAGGAAGCCCCAGAGGATCTCGGCCAGGTAGCGGCGCTCCGGCGCGCCGATCCGTCCGATGATCCCGAAGTCGACGGCGGTGAGTTGGGCCGGCGGGGCGGCGAACAGGTTCCCCTCGTGCAGGTCGGCATGGAAGACGCCGTGGTCCAGCGCCTGGGCCAGGAAGGCGCGGATCAGGTTGTCGGCCATGGCCTTGCGGTCGAGCCCGGGCTGGGTCAGGGCGGCGGGGTCCGAGAGCGGCCAGCCCCTGGCCCACTCCATGGTCAGCACCCGCTTGCCGACGCCTTCCCAGACGATCGGCGGCGCGCTCATGTAGCCGTCCTTGGCCATCACCTCGCGCAGCTCGTCGGCCCCCGCCGCTTCCAGCCGCAGGTCGAGCTCCAGCAGCGTGGCCCGGACCACCGTCTCGGCGAAGGCCTTGGGTTCCAGGCGCCGCGCCAGCGGGATCCAACGATCGATCAGCCGCGCTGCCAGCGTCAGCCCCTCGGCGTCTTCGGCGACCCGCCGCTCGATGCCGGGCCGAAGCACCTTCACCGCCACCTTGCGCCCGTCCAGCATCTTGGCCTCGTGGGCCTGGGCGAGGGACGCGGCGGCGATCGGCTCGCCGAACTCGGCATAGAGGCTCTCGACTGACCGCCCCAGCGCCCGCTCCACCTCCGCGCGGGCCTCGGCGGTCGGAAACGGCGGCAGGCGGTCCTTCAGCCGCGACAGGTCCTCGGCGAACTCCCGGCCGAAGAAGTCGCCGCGGGTGGAGAGCAGCTGGCCGAGCTTGATCGCCACCGGCCCCATGCCCTCCAGCGACCGCGCCAGCCGCTCTCCCGGACGGCCGCTCTGCGCGCCGCGGCCGGCGAACAGCCGCAGGGTCTTGGCGAGCGTGCTGACAGACGGCGGATAGAGCGCGTCGAGCTCGCGCGGCAGCAGGGCGTCGTTGCGCACCAGGATCCAGGCCGCGCCAACCATGCGGCCGAAGGCGCGCCCCGCCGTCACCGAAGGGCCCAGCCCATCTCTTAGATCACCCGCCCGGTGTGCAGGGCCGCGACGCCGCCGGTGAAGTTGGTGTAGTCCACCCGGCCGAAGCCGGCCTCGCCGATCATGGCCGCGAACCGGCGCTGGTCGGGGAACCGGCGGATGCTTTCGACCAGGTACTGGTAGGCCTCGCGGTCGCCGGCGACGCGCGCGCCCACCTCGGGGATCACCTTGAAGGAATAGGCGTCGTAGGCCTTTTGCAACGCCTCCGTTGTCGGCCGCGAGAACTCCAGGCAGAGGAACCGGCCGCCGGGCTTCAGCACCCGCCGCGCCTCGCGCAAGGCCGCGGCGATATCGGTGACGTTGCGGATGCCGAAGGCGATGACATAGGCCTCGGCGCTGGCGTCGGGCAGCGGCAAGGCTTGTGCGTCGCCCACCGCCCAGCAGATCTCCGGCTCGGAGCCCTTCTCCCGGCCGGCGGCGACCATCTCGGCGTTGTAGTCGATCACCACGACCTGGGCGTCGGGGCCGCCGCGGCGTAGCTGGGCGCGGCGAGCCATGCGGGCGAAGCGCCGCGCCATGTCGCCGGTGCCGCCGGCGCAGTCGACGATGGTCTCGCCGGGCTGCGGGTTCAGCCGCGCGGCGGCAGCGTCCTTCCACAGTCGGTGGACGCCCCCGCTCATCAGGTCGTTCATCAGGTCGTAGCGGCGCGCCACGCGGTCGAAGACGCCCCGCACCAGGCCGGGCTTTTCGGTCGGGTCGACGTCGCGGAAGCCGAAGGTGGCGCCAGGTCCGGTCATGGGCCCAGCCTCTTAGCCCCACGCCTCCTGTGCTCCAAGCCTATTGGGGGCTCCAAGGCCCTTGGCGCGCGGCGCCCGCCGTGCCAAGCCGTCACCATGCCGGAACTTCCCGAGGTCGAGACGGTGCGGGGCGGCCTGGCCCCCGTGCTGGAGGGTCAGAGGCTGGCCCGGGTCGAGGCCCGCCGCCCCGATCTGCGCTTCCCCTTGCCGGAGAACTTCGTCCAGGTGCTGACCGGCGCCACGATCACCCGCCTCGCCCGGCGCGCCAAGTACCTGCTGGCTACCCTCGACCGGGAAGACACCCTGGTCATGCACCTGGGCATGAGCGGCCGCTTCGAGATCGCCAAGCCCAGGCAAGAGGGGCCGGAGGGCTCGGTCGGGCCAGGCCAGTTCCACTACGCCCCCGACCCGGACCCCAAGCACGCCCATATCGTCTTCGAAACCGAGGCCGGCGCGCGGGTGACCTACTATGACCCTCGCCGCTTCGGCTACATGGCGCTCGTCAACACCGCGACGCTCTTGCTGCATCCATGGTTCGCGGGGCTGGGCCCGGAGCCGCTGTCGGACGCTTTCGACGCCGAGCATCTGAAGGCCGCCTTCAAGGGCCGCAAGCAGGGGGCCAAGACCCTGTTGCTCGACCAGCGGATCGTGGCGGGCCTCGGCAACATCTATGTCTGCGAGGCGCTGCACCGGGCGCGCATCTCGCCGTTCAAGCCGGCCGGAGGGATCTCGAAGCCGAGGCTCGAGAAGCTGGTCCTCGCCATCCGCACGGTGCTGGGCGAGGCCATCGCCGCTGGCGGCTCGACCCTGCGCGACTACGCCCAGGTCGACGGCGCGCTGGGCTACTTCCAGCACCGCTTCCGAGTGTACGACCGCGAGGGGCGGCCCTGTCCCAACGATGGCTGCGACGGCGTCATCGCGCGCAAGCTCCAGGCGGGGCGTTCGACCTTCCACTGCCCGGTCTGCCAAAGGTGAGCCGCGCGTGGAGATCGATCGCCGGCGCTGTCGCCGCCCTGTCCGTCGCCGGCCAGGCCGGGGCCATGCCGCCCGTCTGGGTGGTGAAGGACAAGAACTCGGAGATCATGCTGTTCGGCTCGGTGCACATCCTGCCGCACGGGCTCGACTGGTCCCCGCCGGCGCTGGACCGCGCCCTGAAGGCCGCCGACGACATCTGGTTCGAATTGCCGATCGACCCGCAGAGCGAGGCCCAGACCGCCGCGCTCGCCGGGCAGAACGGCGTGCTGCCACCCGACCAGTCGCTGTTCAAGCTGCTGCCGCCGAAAGACGCCGAGCTGATGGGCAAGCTCGCCGTGGCCTACGACGTCTCGCCGGCCCTGCTCGACCGCCTGCAGCCCTGGCTCGCGGAGATCGCCCTGGCCGGCGCGGCCTATCGCAGGGCCGGCGCGGATGCCGCGTCGGGCGTCGAGAAGACCATCGCCGCCATGGCGACCCCGAAGGCCACGCGGAAGGCTTTCGAGACTCCGGCGGAGCAGATCGCCCTGCTCTCCGGCGGCGCGATGGACGAGCAGATCGCCTCGCTCCACGAAACCATGCGCGACATGGACGAGAAGCCCGATGAGTTCCAGGTGCTGGTGAAGGCCTGGGTCGACGGCGACACCACGGCGCTCGACCGCGAAGCCCTGGCCCCGATCCGCGACGCCACGCCGGGCCTGTTCCGCCGGCTGGTCACCGAGCGCAACGCGAGCTGGACGAAAGCACTGCAGGCCCGCCTGAAGGGCCATGGCCACACGGTGGTGGTGGTCGGCATCGGCCACCTGATCGGCCCCGACGGGGTGCCGGCCCGCCTGCGGGCGCTTGGCTATTCCGTCACGGGGCCTTAAGGGCGGCGGCTGGACCTCAAGGAGCGCGCCCATGACCCTCCAGACCCTGATCGTCGAACGCCACGAGGCCGTGACCCTGATCCGGCTGAACCGTCCCGAGGCGCTCAACGCGCTGAACGGCGCCTTGATGGACGAGCTGACCCAGGTGCTGGACGGGACCGAGGCCGATCCCACCGTGCGCTGCGTGGTGATCACCGGCTCCGACCGGGCCTTTGCCGCCGGGGCGGACATCAAGGAGATGGCCTCGAAGAGCTACGCCGATGTGTTCACCGAGGACTTCATCACGGCCAACTGGGAGCGGGTGACCCGCTGCCGCAAGCCGGTGATCGCGGCGGTCGCGGGCTATGCCCTGGGCGGCGGCTGCGAGCTCGCCATGATGTGCGACTTCATCATCGCCGCCGACAACGCCAAGTTCGGCCAGCCGGAGATCAACCTAGGCGTCATCCCGGGCGCCGGCGGCACCCAGCGCCTCACCCGCTTCGCCGGCAAGTCGAAGGCAATGGACATGGTGCTGACCGCCCGGATGATGGACGCAGCCGAGGCCGAGCGCTGCGGCCTGGTGAGCCGGGTCGTGCCGCTGGCCGAGCTTATTTCGACCGCCATGGAAGCGGCGCAGAAGATCGCCGCGCTATCGCCCAATTCGGTGATGATCGCGAAAGAGTTGGTAAACGCCGCCTACGAGATGCCGCTCAGCCAGGGCGTTAAGATGGAGCGCCGGCTGTTCCATTCGCTGTTCGCCTTCGACGACCAGAAGGAAGGCATGGCGGCCTTCGTGGAGAAGCGCCCGGCGAAGTTCACCGGCAAGTAGGCGGCGCCGAAGACGGCAGGTCGAATTGCGTCGCCCTTCCATTGACCCGCCGCTCCGCCTCCCGTATATCCGCGCCTCCGATTTTCCCCGCCCCGGCTCGCCGGGCGCGTACGTTTGAAGAGCTCTAGAGAATGGCCAATACGCCCGGCTCCAAGAAGGCGGTCCGCAAGATCGCCCGCCGAACCGAAGTCAACACCGCCCGCCGCTCGCGCGTGCGCACCTTCCTGCGCAAGTTCGACGAGGCGCTGACCGCGGGCGACGCGGCGGCGGCCAAGGACGCCTTCGTGAAGGCCCAATCCGAGCTGATGCGCGCCGTCTCCAAGGGCGTGGTGCACAAGAACACCGGCTCCCGGAAAGTCTCGCGCCTGGCGGCCGCCCTGCGGAAAATGTCGGCCGCCTGACATAGGCCGCTAAGCGGGGCCATACCCCGCCTCTCCCATCGGAATTAGACGGCCCAGCGGCGCCCATTTCGGCGCCGTTTTTCGTGCGTGGAGGGAGCACTCCGGCGCGACTCGTGCGGCGAATCTACTCAGCGCACGGAACGGAAATGAGCGTTTCCCTTGGCGCGAAAAGGGCTCAGCGCGAGTCAATTAAAATATCGCCTTGGCCGTTGAAGAATCACCGTTGACCGGCCTCGGCCCCCGATTAGTGTCAGCCTCCTTACAGGCGTCTTGCATCTGATCCCGGATCAAAACGGGGCGCCGGCGAAGCGCAAGCGATCGCCGGACGAGAGCCTGTGTGTTGAAAAAAAAGGTGCGGTTTCATGCGTGGGGCTGAGACCGTGACGCGGGCACGATGGGGTTGGCTGTGATGATGAGCGGGGGGGTTGCGGGAGCTATGGCGAGCGCACCGGCCGGGATCGTGTGGACCAAGACCTGCCTGGTCTTGAAACGCGAGCTGGGGGAGGCGACGTTCGGCTCCTGGCTGGGCCAGGCGGCGCTGCGGGAGACCGGAGACGAGGTGTGCCTGGTGGCCGCCACGGGCGTGGCGCGCGACTGGATCGCCCGCCACGCCTGGCGCCGGATCGGAGAGCTCTGGGCGCAGAACGATCCCCTCGGCCGCCGGCTCGACCTGAAGTCACGCATGGAGTTCGATTCCGACAGCCTGGCGGCCGCTGCGCCGGCGCTCGCGCCGGTCGCGGCGAGCCCGGCGCCGGTCGCGCCGGAGGTCTTCGAGATCGAGGCCGAAGCCGCCCCCGCCGCCGCCCGCCAGGGCCGCCTGCTGGGCCTGCAGGAGCGGTTCTCCTTCGAGACCTTCGTCGCGGGTCCTTCCAACGAGTTCGCCTTCGCCGTGGCCCGCCGCGTGGCGTCCTGGTCCGACGGCCACTTCAACCCGGTGATGTTCCACGGCCCCTACGGCTTCGGAAAGACGCACCTTCTGAACGCGCTGGCCTGGGAGGCCATGCGCAACGAGCCCTCCAAGCGGGTCGTCCACCTCACCGCCGAGCGCTTCACCACCACCTTCGTGCGCGCCCTGCAGGACCGGCAGACCGCGGCCTTCAAGGACGAGCTGCGCAACGCCGACCTGCTCCTGATCGACGACGTGCACTTCGTGGCCGGCAAGACTTCGACGCAGGAAGAACTGTTCCACACGTTGATCGCGCTGGTGGAGGACGGCCGCCGCGTGGTGATGACCGCCGACCGCTCGCCGACCGAGCTGTCGGAGATGGAGCCGCGCCTGCGCTCGCACCTGCAGGCCGGCCTGGTCTGCGGCATCGAGCCGGCGGACCGCAACCTTCGCCTGGGCATCCTGGAGCGCAAGCTGCAGACGCTGGCCCAGCAGGGCCGCTTCCTGCCCTCGGCCAAGCCCGAGGTCATGCAGTTCCTGGCCGACCGCTTCACCGACAGCGTGCGCGAGCTGGAAGGGGCGCTGAATACGCTGGTGGCCCGCGTCGGCGGCGATCTCGCCCGCCTCACCCTCGACGAGGCGCAGACCATCCTTCGCCCGCATCTGTCGTGCAACGAGCGCAAGGTGACGGTCGACCAGATCCAGAAGGTGGTCGCCGAGCACTACGGCCTGAAGCAGGCCGACCTGATCTCCGAGCGCCGGGCGCGCGCGGTGGCCAGGCCCCGGCAGGTGGCCATGTGGCTCACCAAGCAGATCACCACCCGCTCGCTGCCCGACATCGGCCGGCGCTTCGGCGGGCGCGACCACACCACGGTCCTGCATGCCGTGCGCCGGATCGAGTCGCTGAAGGCCGAGGACCCGGCGATCGCGCGGGACACCGACGTGCTGCTGCGGAAGCTCAGGGGTTAGTCCTCAAGGCTTTCCGGCGGCTCTGAAGGCCGAAGTGTTGTAGGGTGGCCCGTCGCGCAATCGCGGCCGTTCCGCCTGAAAGCGATCCATGAGAGACCTGAAGGGTTCAAGCCTGACCGACCGCCTGGCCTCGGCCGCCGAGGCCAAGGCCGCGCTGCTGGCGAAGATGAAGCCGAAGCCCACCATCACCGACCCGCTGTTCGCCGAGCGCGAAGCCATGCGCGCAGCGGAACTGAAGGATGTCCGCGCGGCGCGAGCGGCGGAAAAGGCCGCGGCCGTGCAGGCGACGGCTGACGCCCACGCCGCGGTCCAGGCGGGCGTGGCGGCCGCCGAAGAAGCCGCGCTCGCCGAGAAGCGCGGCGCCCGCAAGGAGCGCAAGCAGCTCACCAAGGCCGAAGCCCAGTCCAAGCGCGACGCCCGTTACGCGGCCCGTAAGGCGCGCTAGGCGGTCGCTCTGCGGTTGGCGAAGGCCATCCGCGTCAAAACCCCCTCGTCGGCGGCCGGACCGGCGGCGAACCTGAAGCCGGGCTCGTCGACCCGGCGGCCGGTGTGGGCGTCCACCAGCACCGGATCGGCCGGCGCTCCGGTCGCGGCGTCGACCAGCTGGCTGGCCACGCCTTCCTTGGCGAAGTGGCGGTTGCCGAACGCCATGAGCGAGAACAGCACCGGCTGGAAGTCGCGTCCGATCTCCGTGAGCACATATTCGTCGCGCGGCGGCCGTTCACTGTAGCGACGGCGTTCCAGGAAGCCGGCTTCGACCAGCCGGCCTAGCCGGTCGGTCAGGATGTTCGGCGCGACGCCGAGGCTTTTGCGGAACTGGTCGAAGCGGGTGAGCCCGTGCGTTGCGTCGCGCAGGATCATCAGGCTCCAGGCGTCGCCGACGCGCTCCAGCGTGCGCGCCACGGGACACAGCGTCCGGTCGAAGCGGTCGTTTTTCATATCGCCAATCTAGGGCGTCACTTGCATTTTGCAAGTTACTCACCAGCTAGCCCCCAGGCGACGATGGACGCCGCCTAAGGAGACTTCTCATGACCCAGCCTCAATCCCTTGGCGTCGCCCTCGTGACCGGCGCCTCCGCCGGCATCGGCGCGACCTACGCCGACCGCCTGGCCCGGCGCGGCCACGACCTGATCCTGGTCGCCCGCGACGCTGCGCGGCTCGAAGACCTCGCCCGGAAGCTGCGCGCCGAGACCGGCGTCGCCGTCGAGGTGTTCCGCGCCGACCTGACCGACAAGGCCGATCTCGCCCGCATCGAGGACCGGCTGGCGAGCGACGAGGCCATCGAGCTACTGATCAACAACGCCGGCGCGGCCCTGTTCGGCGGCTACCTGGAACAGGACGGCGAGCGGATCGAGGGCCTGATCCAGCTGAACGTCGTCGCCGTGACCCGCCTGGCCAACGCGGCGGCCAAGGCCTTCGTGCGGCGCGGGCGCGGGACCATCGTCAACCTGGGCTCCGTGGTCGGCCTGCTGCCCGAGTACCGCAGCGTCGTCTACGGCGCGACCAAGGCCTTCGTGCTCTATCTGACCCAGGGGATGAACGAGGAACTCGGCGGGGCGGGCGTACGCCTGCAGGCAGTCCTGCCCGGCGCCACCCGCACCGAGATCTGGGAGCGCGCCGGCCGCAACCCGGCGGACCTCGATCCCAATAGAACCATGGACGTCGACGAGCTGGTCGACGCGGCCCTGGCCGGCCTCGACAGGGGCGAGCTGGTCACCATCCCCTCGCTGCTGGATCCGGCCGAATGGGACGCGTTCCAGGCAGCGCGGCTGAAGATGTCGCCGAACTTCTCCAACGCCCATCCGGCGCCGCGCTACGGCGTGAAGGCGGTCGTCGCGGAACCCGCGTAGGCCTCGCCTCTCCCCCGAGTGCGGCGAGAGAAGGAGAGAGTAGGGAGAGGGCG
>NZ_JAQGIZ010000003.1 GCF_028290885.1 Phenylobacterium sp. | reverse complement strand
ATCCGGTGGTGATCCGGCCCTCCTACGTGCTGGGCGGCCGGGCCATGGAGATCGTCCGCGATGACGAGCAGCTTGAGCGCTACATCACCAATGCGGTGAAGGTGAGCGGGGACTCACCCGTCCTGATCGACCAATATCTCTCCCGGGCCACCGAGGTGGACGTGGACGCGCTCTGCGACGCCGACGGGGCGGTCTTCGTGGCCGGCGTCATGGAGCACATCGAGGAAGCCGGCGTGCACTCGGGCGACAGCGCCTGTTCCCTGCCCCCGTTCTCCCTGAAGCCGGAGACCATCGCCGAGCTGAAGGTCCAGACCACCGCCATGGCCCGGGCCCTGGAGGTCCGCGGCCTGATGAACGTGCAGTTCGCCATCGAGGAGCCACACGCCGAGACGCCGCGGATCTTCGTGCTGGAGGTCAATCCGCGCGCCAGCCGCACCGTGCCCTTCGTGGCCAAGACCATCGGCCGGCCGGTCGCCGCGATCGCCGCCAAGCTGATGGCAGGCCGCAAGCTTTCCGAATTCGACCTGGTCGAGAAGCCCTACGACCACATTGCGGTGAAGGAGGCGGTGTTCCCCTTCGCGCGGTTCCCCGGCGTGGACACGGTGCTGGGCCCCGAGATGCGCTCCACCGGCGAGGTGATGGGCCTGGACTGGGTGCGGCCGGGCGAGACGCTGGCGCCGGCCTTCGCGCGGGCCTTCGCCAAGAGCCAGCTCGGCGGCGGGACGGTGCTGCCAAAAGAGGGCTGCGTCTTCGTCTCGGTGAAGGACGCCGACAAGCCGTGGGTGCTGGAACCGGTGAGGCTCCTGCTGGGCCTCGGGTTCACGGTCTTGGCCACCAGCGGCACGGCGGCCTTCCTGGCGTCCGAGGGCCTGCCGGTCGAGCCGATCAAGAAGGTGCTGGAGGGCCGCCCGCACATCGTCGACGCCATGAAGAACGGCGGGGTGCAACTGGTGTTCAACACCACCGAGGGCCGCCAGTCGCTGGCCGACAGCTTCGAACTGCGCCGCACGGCGCTGATGATGAAGACCCCCTACTACACGACCGCCGCAGGCGCGCTCGCCGCCGCCCAGGCCATCGTGGCGACGGTCGAAGACACCCTCGAAGTGCGGCCGCTGCAGAGCTACGCCTGAGGCTTAGCATACCGACGTTATACCAGAGTCACTTTCCCCAGAGAGGCGAACTCAAGGCCAAGCTTTTGATTGACCAAAGTTATTTGGAAGCGCAAATTCCAAATCAGTGCCTGACTGATGCAGGCCCAGGGCGTGCTCCGGCGGCCCCATAGATAGACCGGCCGGAACGACGCCGTTGGCGTCTGCCGCAGTCTGGCGGGGGCAAGACCCCCAGCAGATTGGGAGGAAGCCGTATGCACTCTGACCACCCGGAAATCCACCACCACAAGAACAAGCATCTCGCCGAGCGTTTCGAAGGCCTGCTTGGCGCGCTGATGGTGGTCGCCATTGTCCTGCTCGCGATCGGCATGGCCTATGGGATCATGACCGCCGACTCGACGCCGAGCTGGATGCGTTAGAGCCTCCGGGGCCGGCGAGCTTCTCGCCGGCCGGTTGAGAGATCCGACCGTTCGCGCGCGGCCGGACGAGCCGTGACGGTGACCGCATGCCCGTTGCGGCCGCAGATCCGCCCACGAGGCGGACGCCGGGGCTTTGCGCCCTCCCCTCCCCGAGCTTGCGAAGCCCTGGCGGCGGACCGCGCCGTGAGCTAGGCCTCCTGCAATCCAAAGCAGGTCGGAACGGGAGGCGCTCATGGGCGGTCGTGTGCAGGGCAAGGTGGCGCTGATCACCGGTGGGGCAAGCGGCATCGGGCGCGGCTGCGCCGAGACGCTGGCCGCCGAGGGTGCGTTGGCGGTGATCACCGACGTGCAGGACGCCAAGGGCGCGGAGGTCGTCGCGGCCATCGGCAAGGCCGGCGGCAAGGCGGAATACCTGCGCCATGACGTCACCGACGAGGCCGCCTGGGAAGGCGTCATCGCTCAGGTGAAGGCCCGCCACGGCCGGCTCGACATCCTGGTCAACAACGCCGGCATCGGCATCGGCGGCTCGATCCTGGACATGACGCTCGCCGACTGGCGCCGACAGACCGCGGTCAACCTCGACGGCGTGTTCCTGGGGGTGAAGCACGCGATCCCGCTGATGCGCGCCTCGGGCGACGGCGGCTCGATCGTCAACATGTCCTCGGTGGCCGGGTTGAAGGGCGCCCCGACGCTCGCCGGCTACTGCGCCACCAAGGGCGGCGTACGCCTGTTCACCAAGGCGGTGGCCATGGAGTGCGCCAACGCCAAGGACGGCATCCGGGTGAACTCTGTGCATCCGGGCATCATCGAGACGCCGATCTGGCTGTCCATCACCAACACCGCCAGCCCAGGTGCGAATGCACCGCCGGACCTCGACGCCATTTCGGCCATGGCCGTGCCGCTGGGCATGAAGGGCCTTCCGCAGGACATCGCCAACGGCGTGCTCTGGCTGGCCTCGGACGAGAGCCGCTATGTGACCGGCGCCGAGCTGGTCATCGACGGCGGGCTGTCGGTCCGCTAGCGAGCTTCGACATGACGGCGACCCTGAACGTGATCTTCGGGCCCTGCGGCGCGGGCAAGACCACCTACGCCCACACTTTCGCCCGCCGGGAAAAGGCGGTGGCCTTCATCCTCGACGACTGGATGGCGCGGCTGTTTGGCCCCGACATGCCTGAGCCGCTGCAGTACGACTGGATGGTCGAGCGGGTCGGCCGTTGCGAAGGGCAGATCTGCGCGGCGGCGGCCGGGGTGCTGGCGGCTGGGACCTCGGTGATCCTGGACATCGGGCTGATGCGCAAGGCCGACCGGACCCGCGTGCGGGAGATCGCCGAGGCCACGGGCCTCGAGCTGGTGTTCCACTTCGTGGACGCCCCGCAGGAGGTGCGGCGCGCGCGGGTGGAAGGACGCAACGTCGTGCGCGGCGAAAACTTCGCGATCGAGGTCTCGCCGGACATGTTCGACTTCATCGAGGGCGTCTACGAGCCGCCGGAGCCGGGCGAGCTCGCAGGGACGGTGATCAGCGTCAGCGATTAGGCCACCGGGAACAGGTGGGAGGGCCAGGTGGCGTCGGCGGCGCGGTGGAAGGCTTCGCGGGCGGTCAGCCGGCCGTTGTAGTCCAGCAGCACCGGCTCCTGCGGCAGGACCTTCTGGTAGAGCAGGCGCGACAGCGTCCCGCCGAGCACCACGTCGGCGGCGGAGAAGCGTCTTCCCAGCAGATAGTCCCGGTCCTTCAGCACGCCGGTTAGCACCTGCACCATGTCGTCGAAGGCCCCGAAGCTGAAGTTGAAGCCCGGCAGGTCGATCTTCTGCTCGTGCAGGGTGGCGACCGGATCGACCACGGCGGTCGAGAACACCATCCACTTCAGGTAGGGGCCGCGGTCGGCCTCCTCGATCTTCGGGGCCAGAGTCCCGTAGCCGTAGCGGTCGGCCAGGTAGATGGCGATGGCCGGGTTCTCGCTGACCACCACCTGGCCATCGGTGAGGGTCGGCACCTTGCCGGCCGGATTGAGCTTCAGATAGGCTGGCGACTTCTGCTCGCCCTTGCGGATGTCGATGGTCCTGACGTCGAAGGGGACGCCCAGTTCTTCCAGCATCCAGTAGGCGGTGAAGGCGCGGCTGGCCGGCGAATGGTAGAGGGTTATTCCGCGCGGCGCGGCCATGCGATCTGTCTCCTGTGGCGGCGCCTAAGCTAGGGTGGCGAAGCGTCCGCCGCCAGTTGTGGAGTATCTCCAAAATGCCCAGCCGTGAGCGCGTGCAGGCTTTCGTCGCCCTGGTGGAGCAGGCGAAGTTCGTCGAGGCCCTGGAGGCGTTCTACCATCCGCACGCCTCGATGCAGGACAACCAGCAGCCGCCGCGCCTGGGCCGCGAGCGGCTGATCGCCGACGAGCGCGCCACCATGGCCCGGTTCGAGACGATGACGACCGACCCGGTGACCGACCTGCTGGTGGACGGCGACAAGGTGACGATCCGCTGGCGGTTCACCTTCACCCCGGCCGAGGGGCCGCCGATGATCATGGAGGAGGTCGCCCTGCAGCGCTGGGAGGGCGACCGTATCGCCGAGGAGCGGTTCTTCTACGATCCCCGCCAGACCCGGCCGTCGCCGGCCAGCTGACTGGGTGCAGCCTCGAAGGACATGATGAGGCCGCAAAGCGCCCGTTCCATCACCGGAACTTCGCCGGGCTGTTCGAACGCGCCTGGCGCGCGGCTCGCGTAGCGCGGGTTTGGGTGAGCTTGCGTTTTGCGGCGCACAATTCTATCCTCTTTCCCCCCGGACGCCTGCGCCCGCGGCCGGAAACTGCGAACTTCCAACTAGGGCGAACCCGAGTCACCGACCTCCCATGGAAAAAGTCCCGATGACCGCCGAGGGCTATCATGCCCTCGACGAAGAGCTGAAGCGTTTGAAGACCGTGGAACGGCCTGCCGTTATCGCCGCGATCGGCGAAGCGCGGCTGCACGGCGACCTCTCAGAGAACGCCGAATACCATGCCGCCAAAGACCGCCAGGGCTGGATCGAAGGCCAGATCGCCGAGATCGAGGACAAGATGGCGCGCGCCCAGGTGATCGATGTCTCGAAACTGTCGGGCAAGCAGGTGAAGTTCGGCGCCACCGTCTCGGTGATCGACGAGGACACCGAGGAGAAGGCCCGCTACCAGATCGTCGGCGAGCACGAGGCCGACGTGAAAAAGGGCCGCGTCTCGATCACTTCGCCCATCGCCCGCGCGATGATTGGCAAGGAAAGCGGCGAGACGGTCGAGGTGAACACCCCGGGCGGCGTCAAGGCCTACGAGATCACCAAGGTGGAGTGGGTCTGACCGACTCCGCGACGGCCCCACTCCGCGACGCTCTTTTCGCGATGACTGGGGCCGCCGCAGCTCCCCTGACCATCTGGGCCGTATCCGACGGCCGCGTCGGCATCGAGGCCCAGGTGCGGGGCCTGGCGGAGGCGGTGGCGCGGCGAAGGCCGGCGAGCATCGTCGTCAAGCGGGTCGACTGGAAGTGGGGCCTGGGGCGCACGCCCCTGAGCCTGATCTCCTTGCCGCGCCTGACCCTGCGCGCCGACAGCCCCATCACTCCGCCCTGGCCCGACATCTGGATCGGCGCCGGACGCGCCAGCCTGCCGCTCTCGCGGCGCGTCCGCCGCTGGTCGGGCGGGCGCACCTTCGTGGTCCAGACCCAGGACCCGCGCCGCGCCCTCGCCGCCTTCGACCTGGTGGTCCCGCCCGTCCACGACCGCCTGAGCGGCCCCAACGTCTTCCCTATCGTGGGCGCTCCGAACCGGATCAGCGCCGAGGGCTTCGCCCGCGACCTGGCGCGCTTCCGGCCGCGCATCGATCCCTTGTCGCAGCCCCGCGTGACGATGATCGTCGGCGGCAAGTCGAAGGTCCACGACCTGCCGCCCCGGCGGGCGCGGGAGATGGCCGCCGAGGTCGCCGCCGCAGTCAAGGCGATCGGGGGCTCGCTGCTGGTCAGCTTCACCCGACGCACGCCGGAGCCGGCCCGCCGTATCCTGACCGAGGGCCTGTCGGACATTCCGGGGTGGATCTGGGACGGCGAGGATGACAACCCCTACTTCGCCTTCCTGGCGGCGGCGGACATCATCCTGGTCACCGAGGATTCCACCAACCTTGCCACGGACGCCGCGACGACTGGCAAGCCGATCCATGTGCTGGCGATGGCCGGCGGGGGCGTCAAGTTCGACCGGTTCCACCAGGACCTGAGGCGCCGTGGCGTCACGCGGCCGTTCACCGGCAGCCTGGCGAACTGGACCTATCCGCCGCTGGACGAGACCAATCGCGCAGCCGCCGAGCTGCTGCGCAGGTTCGATGGGCGCCCGGCCGCCGCCCGCGGCTGAGCACCTGGGCGCCTCTTGGTAAACGCATCCGCCGTTTAGCAAGACTTTCGCAACATCCTCACGGCATGGTCGCGTGAATTTTTCTGATTCGGGGGCTCTGACGTGGCGAACTTTTTCTTCGATCAAATGACCACGGCGCAGGCCGCCGGCTATCTGCAGGCGAACGACGTGCTGGTGTTCAACACCGGCACCGCCAGCCAGGCGACGGTGATCTTCAACCCGCTGACCGTGAACAACGCGCCCAGCATCACCCTCACCTACAACGGCAACAGCGTGACCTTCGGCGACGGCGCGGCGGTAATCCGCGGCCAATCGCTCACCCTCTTCCCTGACAGCTCCAAGCTGTTCATCGGCCAGGCTACGTCCGACACCGTGACGGGAACGGGCGGCGCGGACGGCCTGTTCGGCGGGGACGGCGACGACAGCATGAACGCCGCCGGCGGCAACGACCTGCTGCAGGGCAACCAGGGCAACGACACTCTCATCGGCGGCGGCGGCTTCGACACCATCTACGGCGGCCAGGGCAACGACAGCATCGACCTGAACGGCAGCGGCGGCGCCACCAGCACCAACTTCGCCCAGGGCAACCTCGGCAACGACACCATCACCGGCAGCGCCAACGGGGACACCATCCTGGGCGGCAAGGACGACGACAGCCTCTCCGGCGGCGGCGGCAACGACGTGCTGGACGGCAACCTGGGCAACGACACGGTCGCGGGCAGCACGGGCGCCGACGTCGTGATGGGCGAGGACGGTGACGACAACCTGACGGGCGGCGGCGGCAACGACTCGATCAACGGCGGGAACGGCAACGACACGATCAGCGTGGGGGCCGGCAACTCCACTATCGACGCCGGCGCCGGCAATGACGTCGTGACCAAAACCGGCACGGGCAGCGATCTGATCAGCCTGGGCGCCGGCGACAACACGCTCACCACCGGCAACAGCAACGACACCATCAGCGGCGGCGACGGAAACAACGGCATCACAACCGGCAACGGCAACGACAACATCACCACCGGCACCGGCAACGACACGGTGCATTCGGGCACGGGCAACGACGTGATCATCGTCAGCGACGGGGCCAACGTCGTCGTCGACACCGGCGGCGCCAATATCGTCATTTCCGGTAGCGGCAACGACGCCCTCACCACGGGCGCCGGCAACGACAGCATCTCGTCCGGGGCCGGCAACGACGTCATCATCTCCGGCGCCGGCGTCGACAACATCGACGGCGGAGCCGGCAACGACGCGATCACCTTCACCGGCGGCGGCGGGTTCGTCACGGGCGGCGACGGCGACGACACCATCACCGGTTCGGCTGCCACGACGGCCAGCACGATCGACGGCGGGGCCGGCAACGACAGCATCCTGTCGGGCACGGGATCCGACACCATCCTGCTGGGCGAGGGCAATAACACCCTGACCGACGCCGGCGGGGCCAACACCATCACCGGCGGCTCCGGCAACGATTCCGTCACCCTCACCACCTCGACCGGAAATCACGTCGCGCTGGGCGACGGCGCCAACCTGTTCGACGATACCAACGGCACGGGCGCCGACTTCGTCACCTCGGGCTCCGGCATCGATCTGATCACCACCGGCAGCGGCAGCGACAGCATCTCGTCGGGCGCCGGCAACGACGTCATCGTGAGCGGCGCCGGCACCGACATCATCGACGCGGGCGCGGGCAACGACTCGATCACCTTCACCGGCGCGGGCGGCATCCAGGCCGGCGACGGCGACGACACGGTCACCGGCACTGGCGGCCTTGCTTCGGTCATCGACGGCGGCGCGGGCAACGACGTCATCATCGGAACCGCCGCGGGCGACACCATCACCGGCGGCGCGGGAAACGACACCATCACCGGCGGCGGCGGCCACGACGTGCTCACCGGCGGCGGCGGCACGGACACCTTCGTGTTCGGCGCATCGGACTCGCTGGCCAGCACCGGCGCCACCGGGGTCGCAGTGATCAGCGACTGGAACTCGGGCGACTCCTTGAAGGTCGCTTCGATCGGAACCGGCGTGGCCTTCTATCATAACGACAGCCTCACCGCCGGGAGCTTCGGCGCCGCGATCACGGCCGCGGATACCCAGATCCATACGACGCATGCGACGGACAAATACGCCGCCGTGCAGGTGGGAGCCGATGTGGTCGTGTTCATCGACACCACCGCCGATGGCCACATCACAGGCGCGGACGATGCGGTCATCCTGACGGGCCGCTCGCTTACCGACCTCGCCGGCACCGGCAGCAGCTTCATCTAGCGTCCTGCCACAATATCGACGTGAGGGGCCGCTCTTCGGGGCGGCCCTTTGCATTTCAGCCTGGGGCGGGCAGGTTTAGGGCTTCCGGAGGCAGCGGCGATCATGAGCAGTCCCAGCATCCTGTTCGTCGTTGACGCCGGCCCGGTGGTGGGCGGCGGCCACGTGATGCGGTCGCTGACGCTGGCGGGGGTGCTACAGGCGCAAGGGGCGGCCTGCCGGTTCATCGCGCCCCCGGCCGTGGCCTCGATCCTGGCGTCCTTCGCCCCGGAGATGGCCCAGGCCCCGGCGGCCTCCACGGCGCCCCGCGACCTTGCCGAGGCCGTCGCGGGCGAGACCTATGACGCGGTGGTGTTCGACCACTACGGCCTCTCTGCGGCCGATCACCGGACCATGGGCCAGGGCGCGCCGACCCTGGTCATCGACGACCTCGCCGACCGCCCCCTGGGCGGCGACATCATCCTCGACTCCGGACCGGCGCGCCGCGTCGGGGACTACGAAGGGCTGATCGGCGAGGACGCCCGCCTGTTGCTGGGCCCGCCCTATGCGCCGGTGCGCCCCGAATTCGCCGCCCTGCGCGACACGGCGCTGGCCTGGCGCGGCGAGCCGGTGGGCCGCGTGCTGGTGTCGCTGGGCCTCACCGACCTCGACGGGATCACCGGGCGCGTGGTCGACCGCCTGCGGCCGCGGATCGGCGACGCCGGCCTGGATGTGGCGCTGGGCGCTGACGCGCCGAGCCTGGCCGGCCTGAGCAAGATCGCCAGACGCGACACCCGCATCACCCTGCACGTCGACAGCCCGCACATGGCCAGGCTGACCGCCGAGGCCGACATCGCCGTGGGTGCAGCCGGCTCCTCGACCTGGGAGCGCTGCACGCTCGGCCTGCCGACCCTGATGGTGGTGTTGGCGGACAACCAGCGCGCCGCCGCCCAGGCGCTGGTTGAGCGCGAAGCGGCGCTGGTGGCTGACCTCGGCGCCGCCGACTTCGAGACCGCCTTCGACCGGGGACTGACGCGGCTGATGACCGATGCGGCGCTGCGCCGGCAGCTCGCCAAGTCCAGCGCCGAGCTCTGCGACGGCCAGGGCGCGCCGCGCGTGGGGGAAGCCTTCCTGAAGCTGATCGCGGACCGCGCCGGCTAGGCAGGCCGCCGCCTCGTCAGGCGTGGTTGACGGTGTTGCGCCGGATCGCGGCCGAGCCGTCGGCGGCCAGGTCCGCGCGGGTGTCGGAGAGGCTCAAGGGCCCCTGCAGCTTGGCGTTGACCGCGTCGAGGCCGGTCGGGCCGTCGTGGCGGCGGGCGACCAGGTAGCGCAGCGAGATGCGCTCGTGGTCGGCGGCGTCCGGCTGGGTGCCGTGCAGGGTGCAGGCGTGCCAGACGGCGGCAAAGCCCGTTCCGCCGGTCAGGATGCGCTGGCGCGCCACCACCTCGCCGTGCTCGGCGTTGCGGTAGAGCCAGTCCGAGTCGCCGATGCGGCTGAGGTTGTGCGGGAAGACCGAGCCGCCAAGCTTGTGGCTGCCCTCCAGCAGGTAGAGCGGGGCGTCGGCGCGGGTCACCGGATGCAGGTAGATGTAGAGCGTGAGGAAGTCGGCCTCGCGCTGCTTGTAGTCGATCAGGTCCTGGTGGAAGTCGATGCCGTAGAAATAGGTCACGTCGCGGTGCTGCGGCCTGACGTAGGCGCCGAGGTTGTTCACCGGATTGCCGAGGATGCGCTTCTTCAGCCACTCCGGCACGGAGCCGGCCGGCACGCCGCAGACCACCTTCTTGTTGAGGATCTCGTAGTCGGGACCGAGCAGCGCGGTGATGCCCTCCACGAGCTGCGGCGCCTGCTCGACGAAGCCGAGGCCGTCTTCGAGCCGCTCCAGCAGGTTGCGGCCGGGCCGCGGATTGACGCCAGTGTACTGCGGATCGGCGTCGAACTCCGCCTCCGAGAGGAACAGGCTGGACCCGAAGTCGCGGGTGGCGCGGATGCGCGCCAGGAGGTCGGCGCAGGCGGTGGCGTCCACAGGCTCGGCGAACAGGTGCGCCCCGTCGCGGATGAAGTCGGTGACGATGGTCTCGCCTAGCGAGGGTTCAAGGTCGCGCGGCTTCGGCATGGCGTTCATCGGAACATCTCCCGCATCGCTGAAGCAGGCCGCGATTTGGCTTAATCCGCGGTTACCTCTCGGCGCTTTCGACCATGTCCCAAGCCAGCGGCTCGCCGCGCTTGAGATCGCGCGACGCCGGGCGGCCGAGCACTTCGTCCAGGCGCGCGGGCGGCAGGCCGATGCCGGGGCGAACGGAACGGACGTTGGTGCGGTTTAGGGGCTCTCCGGCCTTCACGTCGGCGGTGACGTAGAGCGAGCGGCGGAACTGCAGCGAGCCGCGCTCCGAGCCCAGGACGTCGTAGTGGGCGCGGCCAAGCGCCGTCCAGGCGTCCTTGCAGTCGCGGACCAGCGCGGTGAACTCGGCGGGCTCCAGGCTGAAGGCCGCGTCCGGGCCGCCGTCGGCCCGGGCCAGGGTGAAGTGCTTTTCGACGACGCTGGCGCCCATGGCGATGGCGGCGACCGAGGCCGCCGTGCCGTGGGTATGGTCGGACAGGCCGATCGGCGAGGCGAAGCGCCCGGCCATATCCGCCACGGTGCGGACGTTGGCGTCGGCGAGCTCGGCCGGATAGCTGGAGACGCAGTGCAGCAGCACGACACCCGCTGCGCCGGCCTCCAGGGCGGCGGTCCGCGCGGCCTCGATCTCGGCCAGGTTGGCCATGCCGGTGGAGATGATCAGCGGCTTGCCCCTGGCCGCCGCGTAGCGGATCAGCGGCAGGTCGACGGCCTCGAAGGAGGCGATCTTGTAGGCCGGCGCGCCCAGTCCGGTCAGCAGGTCGACGGCGGTCTCGTCGAACGGGCTGGAGAACAGGGTGACGCCCCGCTCCGCGGCGCGGGCGAACAGCGCGGCGTGCCATTCGTAGGGCGTCTGCGCCTCGCGGTAGAGCTCGTGCAGGCTGCGGCCGTCCCAGAGCCCGCCGGTGATCCTGAACTCCGGACGGTCGACGTCGAGGGTGATGGTGTCGGCGGTGTAGGTCTGGATCTTGATCGCGTCGCAGCCGGTGGCGGCCGCCGCATCGATCATGGCGAGGGCGCGCTGCAGGCTGCCGTTGTGGTTCCCCGACAGCTCGCAGATGACGTAGGGCGGGTGGTCCGCGCCGATCCGGCGGCCGGCGATCTCGACTTCTGGTGTCATGACCCTCCCGCCTCGACCACCAGTGCGCCAGCCTCAAGGTTTTGCACCACTTTTTCCCACACGGCATCCAAACGCGCGATTAAGGCCGGGTTGACCGCATTGCCGATCCGCACCCACACGACTGCAGCGCCTGGCCGTCGGGCCGTAGCCCACTCAACAAAGTCATGATCCTTGGTCACGATGACAGCGCCCGACGAAAGGGCCGCATTCCAGATTTCTTCGTCAGATGCGGCGAGCAACCCAAGATCGGCAACATGCTCAGCCTCGTGGCCGTGCCCGACGATCCAGCCTGCAAGTGCGGCCGGAAGCTGGGCGTCGACCAAAAATCTCACGCGGCAATGACGGCCGTTCCCGCGACCTGAGCGGCCGCGTAGGCCAGCACGGCCCGAATGTCGTCCGGCTCCAGATACGGGTATTCGGTCAGGATCTGCTCAGCCGTCGTGCCCGCGGCCAGCATCTCAAGAACGTCTTGCACCCGGATGCGCATGCCACGGAT
>NZ_JAQGIZ010000176.1 GCF_028290885.1 Phenylobacterium sp. | reverse complement strand
GGCTGCATTCGGGCGGCCGAGGCTGCTGGCGCTGGGCGCCGCCTGCGGCGTGGCGGCCGCGGCGCTCGCGGCGCTGGGCGTCGCGTTTCTCCCGCTGGCGAGACCGCCGGAGGGGCTCTTCAACTGGCTCAGCCTGCTGGCGCTGGGGACCACGGGCATGGGCCTGGCGGCCAGCCTCGTGGCGCTGCAGGGCAAGGTGCGCGGCGAGGACGCCCGGGCGCGCGAGGCGGAACTCGAACTTCGCGAGGCGCTCGACCACCAGCCCCAGCTGCTGATGGCGCTCTATCCCGGCGGACGCATCCTGGAGGCGTTCGGCGAGGCGCCGGTCGGGCTGGAGACCCGCGACCTGCGCGACCGCAACCTGGGCGACCTGGTGTCCGCCGAGGACCGCGCGGACGTCGATGCGGCGCTGCTGCGCGCGGCGATCGACGGCTCGGCGGAGGCGAGCTTCGTACCGGCCCACGACGCCCAGGGCTGGTGCGTGCTGACCGTACGGCGGATGAGCCCGACCCGCCTGGTGGGCGCCTTGCGCGACGCGCGCGCCCAACGGGCCCGCGAGGCGGAGCTGGAGGAGGCCCGGCTGCAGGCGGAACAGCAGAACGCCGGCAAGTCGCGGTTCCTGGCCAACATGAGCCACGAGCTGCGCACCCCGCTGAACGCGATCATGGGCTTCTCCGACATCATGCGGCAGCGGCTGTTCGGACCGATGTCCGACCGCTACGCCGAATACGCCGATCTGATCCATGAGAGCGGGTCGCACCTCCTGGAACTGATCAACGACGTGCTCGACATGTCGAAGATCGAAGCCGAGCGCTTTGAGCTGGCGCGCGAGGAGTTCGACGCCCGCGACGCCATCTCCGCGGTCCTGCGGCTGATGCGCGGCCAGGCCGACCGGGCCGGCGTCCACCTGAAGGCCGACCTGTCGGCGCAGTCGCTGGAGGTCGAGGCCGACCGGCGGGCGATCAAGCAGATCGCCTTCAACCTGATCTCCAACGCCTTGAAGTTCACGCCGAAGGGCGGGGCGGTGACGGTGACGGCGCAACCCGCGGGCGAGGCTCTGGAGATCGTCGTGACCGACACCGGCGTCGGCATCTCGCCGCAGGACCTGATGCGGCTCGGCCGGCCCTTCGAACAGGCGGGCGACGCCGACCACCGCCAGGCCGGCTCCGGGCTCGGCCTCTCCCTGGTGCGCGCCTTCGCCCGGCTGCACGGCGGCGAGATGACCATCGACAGCGCGCTCGGCGAGGGCACGACGGTCACCGTGCGGATGCCGGTGCTGCTGGCCGCGGCGCAGGCGCACCCCCTTGGGCTGAGCGCCGAAGCTTAGGCTCTTTGCTTTGCCGCTCTTCCTGATCGGCTGACGTGTCGCACGTCAGCTGGGAAACGCTTCAGCGCCCGCCGGCCTGCAGGAAGGCCCGGCCGGCCGCGAAATCGCCGACTTCCACATAGGCGCGGCGGGTGACGTCGCCCGGGAACAGGAATTCCACGGCTACCGCCTCACGTGGGTCGAGCTTGGCCAGCTCGGCGGCGGCGGTGTCGGGAAAGCGGAAGGCCCAGCCGGCGTCGGCGCCCTTGGGCAGCAGGTCCTCGCCCGCTGGGCTGCGCGTGGCCGCGGCGTAGGCCTTCAGCGCGCCGCGCGGGGGCAGGCGCCTGGCGAGCGGCAGGCCCACCGTTGATCCACCGCCGAAGCGGTCGAGATAGGGTTGGCCGCTGCGGCTGGAGTCGCGCAGGACCAGGCGCGCTGCGTAGGGCTCGCCGCCGTCGGCGAAATCGGCCACCGCCAGGAGCACCCCCGAGCCGTCGCGGCCGGCGAGCCCGAAGGCCATGCGGTCGGCGCCGAAGCTCGCCTCCTGCGACAGCCGCCAACGCGCCGACCGGCCGACGTTGCGGTCGGCTTGCCAGCCCGCGACGTCGCCGGCGTAGGAGAGACGCGTCATCTTCGCGAAGCCGGAGAAGGCGGTTCGCACGCGCGCGGCGGCGGTCCCGATGTCCGGTGAGGCGCAGTCGAAGGCGGCGGCCTTGGCGCGCGCGGCCTGCTCGGTCTGGCGCAAGGCGTTAGAGGAGGTCCCGGCGCGCAGGGCCGCGCCGCGGGCCTGGGCCGTCGCGGCGGCCAGCGCCGCGGCCACATCGGGCGCGAACAGTCCGCAGCGCGTATCCGCCGCCGACATCACCGTACGCTCGTAGAACAGGTCGACCGGCTGCGCATGCGCGAAGCCGGGCGCCGCGGCCCCCGCCGCCGCCAACATCAACCCCATCCACCGAGACGCCGGCCGCGCTTTTCTGCGCGAGCTCTTCATGCGTCGTCCGTTCTCGTTCTGGTCGCAGGACCAATGGCCAAGCTATCGGGGTAGCGTTGCCATCCCGTTAGCGGGGACGCATTTATCCGCAATGTTGCTCTCTACCGACATCTGGGTCAGCGCGCTGATCCGCCGGGCCGAGCTCTCGGGCGCCTTCGGCATGGTGATCCGCAAGGGCGACGCGCGCGCCGGCGCCGTGCTGGTCAAGGTGCTGAACCGCCCCGAGGGGACCGCCAGGCTCTACGCCGAGGCCACCCGCCTGGACGGCGAGCGGGTCTGGATGCAGCCGGCCCCTTCCGACCAGGAGCCGGACCTCGACGCCTATATCGAGCGCGCGGTCCGGGTGGACCCCGACGTCTGGGTGGTGGAGATCGACGACCGCCAGGGCCGCCACTTCCTGACCGAGCCCGTCGAAAAGGGCTGACCCCGGGCGAATTTCGCCCGTTAACCGCCTTCGTGAACCGCGGGGAAAGCGCGACATGGGACAAGGTCCGCCCCGCGACCGAGCGCCTTCCAGTTCCAGTATGCTTTTTCTCCTGAACGACGTTGTCTTCCGCCTCGATGGCGTGGCCATGAACGCCCGGCTGGGCGGTCGCCGGATGCGCGACCTGGCCTTTCCCACGATCCTGCGCATGGGCCAGGAACTCTACGCCGCCGAGCCGCTGCTGCAGCGCACCAATGTGCAGCGGGCGCGCCGGCTGGCCGCGCTGATCTCCGCCAAGACGCCGACGATCAACGCCGCCCTGTTCGTCGCCCCGGCGTTGAACTGTATGCCGCAGGAGGTGACGGTGCGGTTCGTCAACTGCCAGTTCGAGGTGATGGCCGAGCTCTTCACCCTGCAACAGGGCGGCAGGCTCGACGCCGTTAGCGCCGACCGCAGGATTTGGCGGCGGCTGGCGGCGTAAGCGCTGGAACGCTCTCGTCCGGCGGCTGTTGGGCTGACGATGCCGACGCTGAGCGACCTGCCCGTTCCCCTCGACTTCGCACCCATGGAGGCGAAGCTCACCGAGGCCTTGCCCACCGATCCGGGCTGGCGGTTCGAGCCCAAGTGGGACGGCTTCCGCTGCCTGGCGTTTAGGGCGGGTGACGAGGTCGAGCTGCGGGCCAAGTCGGGCAAGCCGCTCGGCCGCTACTTCCCGGACATGGTGGCGGCCGTTAAGGCGCTGCCGGTGGAGCGGTTCGTGGTCGACGGCGAGCTGACCATCTCGGTGAACGGCGAGCTGTCGTTCGACGCCCTGCAGATGCGGCTGCATCCCGCCGAAAGCCGGGTGCGCAAGCTGGCGGCCGAGACCCCGGCCACGCTGGTGCTGTTCGACTGCCTGGCAGACGCCAGCGGCCGCTCGCTGGTCGATGCGCCGCTGACCCAGCGCCGCGCGGCGCTGGAGGCCCTGTTCGCCCGGTTCAAACGTCCGGAGCGCCTGCGGCTGTCACCGGGAACCGAAGCTGTGGAGGAGGCCCGCGCCTGGCTGGCGCAGACCGGCGCTGCCCTGGACGGCGTGGTCGCCAAGCGGCTCGACGGGCCTTACGTCTCCGGCGAGCGCGCGATGCTGAAGATCAAGCGCATGCGCACCGCCGACTGCGTGGTGGGCGGTTTCCGCTATCAGCAGGGCAGTCGGCTGGTGGGCTCCCTGCTGCTCGGGCTCTACGATGCGGCGGGCAAGCTCGACCACGTGGGCTTCACCTCGACCATCACCGACGCCGAGCGGCCGGCGCTGACCCGGCGGCTGGAGAAGCTGGCCGGCGGACCGGGCTTCACCGGCTCGGCGCCCGGCGGCCCGAGCCGCTGGAGCGGCGAACGCTCGGCCGAATGGACGCCGCTGAAGCCTGAGCTGGTGGCGGAGGTCCGCTACGACCACGTGACCGGCGACCGCTTCCGCCACGGGACCAAGCTGATCCGCTGGCGCCCCGACAAGGCGCCGCGTCAATGCACGTTCGAGCAGCTACGGCCCGCCGTTCAGAACCCTGCACAGGTCTTGAGCGCCGCCAGCGCCGCGTCTTGATCGGCCCCGGCAAGGCGGCCCGCGCGCCGCAGCACATGAGACAGTTCGATGGTCGCGATCTTGCTTGCGCGCACGATCGAGGCGGCTGGCAAGCCCGCCGCTCCAAGGTCGCTGAGTTCCGCGTCGCCATGCAAACGCTGTCCGCGATCGCTCGTGATCATCACCACCCAGAGCCGCTCGAGGTCCGCCCCCAGTGCGACCGCGGAGACGACCAGGGCGGGGCGCCGCTTTTCCGCGAGCCGATCGCTGTACGGAAAGGGCACGACCACGACGTCAAAAGGCGCGTAGCTCACAGGCTGCCATACGCGGCGTCGTCAGCCTCGCTGTTCCACTCCGCGAATGTAGCGAAGGGATCGTCGTCCTCCGCAACGCCCGCGGGGACGACGGGGTCTTCCTCGATTTCAATCGCGCCAGCGCTAAGCAGGTTCTCTTGTCCCGTGATGTCCCCCCGCATTCTCACGCTGACGCCACCCCGCTGAAGCCGCGCAATGACCGCTTCGACATCCCGAACGAAGAACTGGTTCGCGGCCGTGTTGTGCTTCTTTGGATCGACGACGCGGTCGGCGAGCGTGTAGTAGCCGTCGGTCATCTTCGGGGTGAAGATCTCCACGCGGCCATCAGGCAGCGTACGTCGACGAACTAGGCGCTTCATTGCGTAATCCTGTAAAGAGTCCGCGAAATAATCCTTTTATTTCATTGCGTCAACGATGCCGTGATTGCTAGAAGCCGCAAATGACCACTTCCCCTGCCGCCGAGGCCGCCCGCCGGCGAACCTTCGCGATCATCTCCCATCCCGACGCCGGCAAGACCACGCTCACTGAGAACCTGCTGCTGGCCGGGGGCGCGATCCGGGCGGCGGGTCAGGTCAGGGCGCGGGGCGAGAACCGCCGCACCCGTTCGGACTGGATGAAGATCGAGCGCGAGCGGGGCATCTCGGTCTCGGCCAGCGTGATGACGTTTGACCACGACGGGCTGATGTTCAACCTGCTGGACACCCCGGGCCACGAGGACTTCTCGGAGGACACCTACCGCACGCTGACCGCCGCCGACGCCGCGGTGATGGTGCTGGACGCCGCCAAGGGCATCGAGCCGCAGACCCTGAAGCTGTTCGAGGTCTGCCGGCTGCGCGACATCCCCATCGTCACCTTCATCAACAAGATGGACCGCGAGGCGCAGGACCCGTTCGCCCTGCTGGACGAGATCGCCTCCAAGCTGGCGCTCGATCCCGCGCCGCTCTATTGGCCCGCGGGCTCCGGCGGCCGCTTCAAGGGCATGCTCGACCTGCGGCGCGAGAAGTTCATCCCCTTCGCCAAGAAGGGCCCCGACGGCGAGCAGGGGCATCCGGAGCCGATCGCCTTCAAGAGCAACGCCATCGTCTCCTACCTCGACCCGGAGGAGCAGGAGGAGTTGGCGGACGGCGCCATGCTGGTGCAGGAGGCGGCCAAGCCGTTCGATCCGCAGTCGTTCCTGGAAGGCCACATGACCCCGGTCTTCTTCGGCTCGGCGTTGCGCCACTTCGGCGTCGACCAGCTGCTGGAAGGCATCGGCGCCTACGCGCCGCCGCCGAAGAACGTCCCCGCCCTGCGCGCGGGCGAGGACACCCATGTGGCGCCCGGCGACCGCGAGGTGTCGGGCTTCGTCTTCAAGGTGCAGGCGAACATGGATCCCAACCACCGGGACCGCATCGCCTTCCTCAAGCTCACCTCGGGCAAGTTCGCCCGCGGCATGAAGCTGAAGGTGCAGAACACCGGCAAGCAGCTGAGCGTCAACGCCCCGATCATGTTCTTCGCCTCCGACCGGGAGCTGGCGGAAGAGGCCTATGCCGGCGACGTCATCGGCATCCCCAACCACGGGGTGCTGCGGGTCGGCGACAGCCTGTCGGAAACCGGGACCCTGCGGT
>NZ_JAQGIZ010000163.1 GCF_028290885.1 Phenylobacterium sp. | reverse complement strand
CACCATCGGCCAGCGCCGCGGCCTAAACGTCGCCGTGGGTGATCCGCTGTTCGTGGTGCGCATCGACGCCGACAGCCGCCAGGTGGTGGTGGGCCCGCGCGAGGCCCTGCTGACCGCCAGCCTGACGCTGAAGGAAACCAACTGGGTCGGCGACGCCGTCTCCATCGAGGCCGCCTGCGAAGCCGGGCGCCCGGTCCTGGCCCGCGTCCGCTCCACCCGCGAGCCGGCGCCCGGCCGCCTGGCCCGCCTCGACGGCCGGCCCGCGGTGGTGTTCGACGCCCCGGAAGAAGGCGTCGCCCCCGGCCAGGCCTGCGCCCTCTACGCCCCGGAAGCCGACAGCCGCGTGCTCGGCGGCGGCTTCATCGCCGGCACGGTGCGGGCGAACCTCTGAGCGCGCTTGGGGGTTTAGCTCCGCAAAGGAGACACCCCATGGCCAGCTCGAAGAAGTGGATCGCCGGCGCCACCAAGAAGAAGGGCGCCCTGCACGAGGCCCTGCACGTCCCCAAGGACGAGAAGATCCCCGCCGCCAAGCTGCACGCCGCCGCCAAGAAAGGCGGCAAGGTCGGCAGGGAAGCGCGGCCCGCCGAGACGCTGAAGGGGCTCAGTCACAAGCACAGCTAAGCAGCGTCCTTCTCCCCTTGTGGGAGAAGGTGTCGCCCGAAGGGTGACGGATGTGGGGTTTTGCTCCGCTCTCCGCGCCATACGGAAATCAGATCGGATAGGGCTTTCGACCCCACATCCGACCTGCTTCGCAGGCCACCTTCTCCCACAAGGGGAGAAGGCCCACCGGGGGTGACACCCGCCGCTTCGGACGCCTATATCCCCGCCTCATGACCAGCACCGCCTCCGACCCCGTCGTCATCGCCTCTTACGCCCGCACGCCCATGGGCGGCTTCCAGGGTGTCTTCGCCCCCGTCAAGGCCACCGAACTGGGCGCCGCCGCCGTGCGCGCCGCGGTCGAGCGCTCGGGCGCGGCGCCGGACGCGGTTCAGCAGATCGTCATGGGCTGCGTGCTGTCCGCGGGCCTCGGCCAGGCGCCGGCCCGCCAGGCGGCGATCGGCGCCGGGCTTCCGAAATCCGTCGAGGCCACCACGGTCAACAAGATGTGCGGCTCGGGCATGCAGGCCGCGATCCTGGCGCACGACGCGCTGGCCGCCGGCTCCGTCGACGTGATCGTCGCGGGCGGCATGGAGAGCATGACCAACGCGCCGTACCTGCTGAAGAACCACCGCGCCGGCGCCCGCATCGGCCACGACACCGCTTTCGACCACATGTACCTGGACGGCCTCGAGGACGCCTACGAGCCCGGCCGCCTGATGGGCTCCTTCGCCGAGGAGACCGCCAGGCAGTACCAGTTCACCCGCGAGGCCATGGACGAGTTCGCCATCGGCTCCCTGACCCGCGCCAAGGCCGCCACCGAGAGCGGCGCCTTCAAGCGCGAGATCGTCGCCTTCGAGGTGGTCACCCGCAAGGGCGCGGTGCTGATCGAGGACGACGAGCAGCCGATGAAGGCCGATCCCGCCAAGATCCCCACGCTGAAGCCCGCCTTCGCCAAGGACGGCGCGATCACCGCCGCCAACGCCAGCTCGATCAGCGACGGCGCCGCGGCCCTGGTGATGACCCGCGAGAGAGTCGACCGGAAGCTCGGCATGACCATCGTCGCCCGCGTCGCCGCCCACGCCGCCCACGCCCACGAGCCCGCCCTGTTCACCACCGCCCCGGTCCCCGCCATCCGGAAGGTGCTGCAGCGCGCCGGCTGGAGCGTCGACGACGTCGACCTGTTCGAGGTCAACGAGGCCTTCGCCGTGGTCGCCATGATCGCCGAGCGCGACCTCGGCATCGACCGCGCCAAGCTCAACGTCAACGGCGGCGCCTGCGCGCTCGGCCACCCCATCGGCGCCAGCGGCGCGCGCATCCTCGCCACCCTGCTCAGCGCCCTCGAAACCCGCGGCGGCAAGAAGGGCGTCGCCGCCCTCTGCATCGGCGGCGGCGAAGCGACCGCGATGGCGGTGGAGCTGGTTTGATCAGTTGCTCCCCCCTTGGGGGAGCTGTCAGCCCCCGGGACCGGCGAAGCCGGCCCGAGGATAAACTCAGCTGACTGAGGGGGGCCTCAACTGTCTGAGCGGCCCCCCCTCCAGCCCTTCGGGCCACCTCCCCTAAAGGGGGAGGAACTAGCGCTCCCCTTACTTCCCGTCCTTCATCCCCTTGCCCGTCCCCATCTCGGCCAGGTTCATCTTCACACCGCCGGGCAGTTGCATGTCGCCGGGCTTCATGTCGGCGGGGCAGGGGCCCTGCCAGGCGGCGTCGAGGGACATCTTGTGCACGCCGTTGGCCTGCGGCATCGGCCCGCCGGTGGTCGTCGAGGTCGCCTCCACCTTGTAGTGCGAGCCGAAGTCGCCGCTCGCCATGCCGTCCGAGGTGACGGTGCCGCCCGACGGTGAGGCGCAGACCGAGTGGAAGGCCCAGCCGCCGCCCGCACTCGGGGTGATCGTCTGCTGCGCGCAGGTCTGCTTGCCGGTCTGAGCGCCCGACCATGCCAGCTGCTTTTCCGTCGCCGCGTCGAGACAGAGTTTGGTGGTCTGCTGCATCCCCGCCGTCGAGATGGTCTGCGCCCACAGCCCCGGCTTGCGCGGCGGCGGGGTCGAGGGGCCCGTCGAGACCTCGGGCGCGGTCGCCGCAGCGGGCGCGGCCGTCCCGGTCGCCGCCGCCGTCTCGGTCGTTGTCTTCTTTTGGCACGCCATCAGCGCCAGCAGCGCCACGGCCGAAATCGCGATCGCGTGTTTCATCTTGAACCTCCCGATCCAAAGCCCAGTTTGGAGGCACGCTAGTGTCCCGATTCCGAAGTTCGCAAGCGCTTGCGGGTGGCTTTGGCGAACTTCGGAATCGATCAGGACACTATCAAGTCCATGTTTCTAGTGTGCTATTTGGATTTGAAGATCGCTCGGCGGGTGGCCCGTGAATGCGGCGAACTTCAAATCCAGCACACTAGCCGCGATCCAGCAACAGGAGAACCGGGTCATGTCCCACCTCCGCGACAACGGCGCCCGCTACGAGATGGACGAACAGGGGATGACCTCCTGGGCCGACTACCGCCGTTCGGGCGACCGCCTCTACATCGACCACGTCGAGGCCCCGCCGCCGCTGCGCGGCACCGGCGCCGCCGGCCGCCTGATGGCCGCGCTCGCCGCCGACGCCCGCGCCCACAACCTGCGCATCACCCCGATCTGCGGCTACGCGGCGGCCTGGCTGAAGCGCAGCAAGGAGTTCCGGGACCTGGTGGGGTAATCCCCCAATTCCTCCCCCTCTGGGGGAGGTGGCGCGAAGCGCCGGAGGGGGTCCGCTCAAACCTTCGGTCATCAATCAGCGCTGACCTCCGGGGGACCCCCTCAGTCAGCGGAGTTTATCCTCGGGCCGGCTTCGCCGGTCCCGGGGGCTGACAGCTCCCCCAGAGGGGGAGCAACTAGCTCTGCTGTGATTATCCTTACAAAACGCGGTTAACCGCGGTGTCCACTCCGGAGGATCCTCGACGGAGGAGGGGACCAGCGCCCCTCGTCGGACCGTGCGCGGGTCAAGGCCCACGCCCAAGGCCGCCGGCCGGCGCCCGCCCCAGCACGGGCGAGCCGGCCGCGGTCGGAGCCGCTACTGGCGGGCGGCGATGGCTTCCAGGGTCTGGACGCGCGCGTCTGCGTCTTCGACGAAGCGGCGGGCCAGGTCGCGGATGCCGGGCGGATAGGCGTCGCCGCCGTCCGCGATCTCGGCCGCGATGGCCTCGGCGTGCATGATCGCCGCCGACAGGGCGTGGACGTGGTCCTTGGCCAGCTGCTTGGCTTCCGCCTGCAGCCGGCGCACGCGCTCGGCGACGGTTTCGGTTCTGGCGCTCTTCAGGTCGTTGTCGGCGACCACGCTGAGTGACGGTGACATACGGTAATGCCTCAAAATGACTTCCCCAGGTTCTTCTTACCGCCCGCGGCTCACCACGAGCCGCTCGAAAGACGGTCGGCCTGTTGTCTCGGTTACGTACAGAAACAGCACAGGTTCCCTGTCCACTGCATGAACGGGACCGGTGAATCCGAAGGTGGGGATTCAGGGCCACAGAGGGAAGTGACCCGAGTCACATAAAACCTGTGCCGTAATGGAAAGACTGTGGATCAGCTGGGGGCGAGGCGGTCGGCCACCGCCTGAAGCCTGCGGTCGCGGGTGCGCAGCGTCGCCTCCGGCGTCAGCCGCACCGAAGCCGGCAGGGCCGCGTCCACATAGCCGAGGCCCAGCCCATCCACAGCGAAATGCCGGCCAGGATCAGCGAACGCCCGACCGGCGCCGCCGAACCGGCTTCAGCTGCAGCTGGCTGCCGCCCAGCCGAGCCAGCCGCCGCGCACTCTCCCGCTGGATCAGCGCCACCAGGGCTTCGCGGATCAGGGCGGATGTCTCTTTCAGGCCCGTGAGCTCCTGAGCGTCCGCGAGGAGATCGTCGTCAAGGGTGAGGGTGGTGCGCATGGGCGAGAACCGTGGTGAGGCACGGATTGCGACATCAAATGGTGCGGAATTCTATCCCATCACATCCTCAATCAGGCCTACCGCTCTTCGAAGCGACATAATGGGGCCGTCAGCGTTGCGCCGATCAGTCCTCACGATAGTTCGAGTCGTTCCCATCCCTCGACCACTCGGCGCGAACTGCTTCCCGCTCTTCGAGCGTGATGAGTTGAAGTTTGGACTCTTTCTCGGCGCGAAACACTCGAGAGAGGATTTCGGATCGAGCGACCAAACGAAAGGGTCCGAGCCCTTCCTTGCCGGAACGCCGTATTGCGCAACGGTAGCCTGGATCATTCCGAATGGTGAGCAACCACTCGCGAAAGTCGAGGAGAGGTTGTTGCAGCCGATCCAGCCGGCGCGGCGGGCGGTGTCGGCGAGGGGTTTGCGCTGCTCGATGATGTCGGGCGTGAAGAAGTGCTTGGGGATGACCATCAGGTCGGTGGCGCTCAGCGCGGCGGCGTCATAGGTCAGCAGCAGGAAGTTGGGGTTGTTGCGCTGCGCCAGGCGCTCGCGCATCGCGCCATAGGCGCCGTCGACCACCTTGCGCCCGAACCGGCCCTTAGTGCTCTTCAGCTCGTACTCCTCGCGGCAGACCGCGCAGTAGAAGTCGGCGACCTTGCTGTTGTTGGCGAACTGGCCGAGCCCGCGCTCGCCGCAGTTCGGGCAGAACAGCCAGTTCAGCGCCCAGCGCTCCGTCGTCACCCGGGCCTTCTGCAACGCGCTCTCGAAATGCGCCGGCGCCTCCTCGAAGCCGAGCGGCCGGCCGAAATCGTCGTCCTCGCCCTGCATGCCGCCGCCCGAGTCGCCCGCGATGCGGCGGAGTGTGACGGTGAGGGGTGATGCGATCCTTAAGGCTGGCCGAGGCCTGCGGCGTCAGAAGTCGCCGCACTCCGAGCCCGCGATCTCCGAGCCATCCTTGTTGAGCGCGATGTAGGAGGTCGCGTCGAACTCCTGGTCGCCGTCGCGCTCCCACTCGTAGGAACCGGGGTCGTCACGCGCCAGGGCCGTGGCCTCCGCGGCGCTGGCCGCCTCGACGTCGGTCACATAGTCGACGAAGGCGTCCTTGCGGCACAGCACCTTGAACACCGGCATCGGGCCTCCCTTCGATACGCGAAACGGCCCCCGGGCCGAAAAAATTGGACATCCGCGGCAACTTGCGGCACCGTGAACAAAATAGCAACATCTGCCGCTCTTTCACAAGTGAATCTGCACGCGAACGCAAATGCCGAAATGCGCGTAAGCGGGCGCGCGCCGCAGACGCCTTCGCGCTCTGGGACGGATCGACGTTCACGGGGACGACGGTCGTTGCTCATCGCCCTCCTCCTCGATGGAGGAGGGTTGGTGGTGGTGTGCCCCCTGCGGTCAAGCAGACGGAGCGAGTCGGCGCCGGCGCCCTGCTGAGTCCCCTGCATCACCTCGGTGCTCACACCACCATCCCCCGCCCTTCCTCCATCGAGGAGGAAGGGGGCTCGAAGAACGTTGGAATAGAGAGCTGAATGCCGATTGGCCTTAAAGCGCCGCCCCTACCGCTGCCGGCCTTTGCGAAACCGCTCCGCCGCCTCCGCCCGCGCCTCGGACTTCACCCGCCGCACCGCCTCCCGGTCCACCGCCTCGCCGGGCGCCGTCAGGGCGTCGTTGGCGAATTCCAGGTCCAGCAGCTTCAGGCGCTTGATCTCGTCGCGCAGGCGGGCGGCTTCCTCGAATTCCAGGTTGGAGGCCGCGGCGCGCATGCGGCCTTCCAGGTCGCGCAGCGTCGCCTTGAAGTTGTCGCCCATGAACGGCTTGCCGCCGGCCTCGGCCACGCCCACCGGCACGGTGACGCGGTCCTTCTCGTAGGGCGAGGCCAGGATGTCCTTGATGCGGCTCTTGATGCTGGTGGCGGTGATGCCGTGGAGGGTGTTGTACTCCTCCTGCTTCTCGCGCCGCCGCTTGGTCTCGGCCATGGCGCGTTCCATGGAGCCGGTGACGCTGTCGGCGTAGAGGATCACCCGGCCGTCGACGTTGCGGGCGGCGCGGCCGATGGTCTGGATCAGGCTGGTCTCCGAGCGCAGGAAGCCCTCCTTGTCGGCGTCGAGGATGGCCACCAGGCCGCACTCGGGGATGTCCAGGCCCTCGCGCAACAGGTTAATGCCGACCAGCGCGTCGAAGGCGCCCAGGCGCAGGTCGCGGATGATCTCGATGCGCTCCAGGGTGTCGACGTCGGAGTGCAGGTAGCGCACGCGCAGCCCCTGCTCGTGCATGTACTCCGTCAGGTCCTCGGCCATCTTCTTGGTCAGCACGGTGATCAGGCTGCGGTAGCCCTGGGCGGTGACCTGGCGCACCTGGTCGAACACGTCGTCCACCTGGCTGAAGCCGTCCTTGCTGACCGGCTTGAACTCGACGGGCGGGTCGATGAGGCCGGTGGGGCGGATCACCAGCTCGGTGAAGACGCCGCCGGTGCGGTCCATCTCCCAGGGGCCGGGGGTGGCCGAGACGTGCACCGTGTCCGGCCGCATGGCGTCCCACTCCTCGAACTTGAGCGGGCGGTTGTCCATCGCCGAGGGCAGGCGGAAGCCGTATTCGGCCAGGGTGAACTTGCGCCGGTAGTCGCCGCGGTACATGCCGCCGATCTGCGGCACGGTCTGGTGGCTCTCGTCGACGAACAAGAGCGCATTTTCCGGGATGTATTCGAAGAAGGTCGGCGGCGGCTCGCCCTGCCGGCGGCCGGTCAGGTAGCGGCTGTAGTTCTCGATGCCGGCGCAGGAGCCGGTCGCCTGGATCATCTCCAGGTCGAAGGTGGTGCGCTGCTCCAGCCGCTGGGCTTCCAAGAGCTTGCCGTTGGCCACCAGCCAGTCGAGCCGCTCCTTGAGCTCGTCCTTGATCTGGCCGATCGCCTGGTTGAGCGTCGGGCGCGGCGTCACATAGTGGCTGTTGGCGTAGATCTTCACGCCCTTCAGGTCGGCGGTCTTGCGGCCGGTCAGCGGGTCGAACTCGGTGATCGTCTCGATGGTGTCGCCGAACAGGCTGATCCGCCAGGCGCGGTCTTCGTAGTGGGCCGGGAAGATCTCGATGGTGTCGCCGCGCCGGCGGAAGGTGCCGCGCTCGAAGGCCTGGTCGTTGCGCTTGTACTGCTGGGCCACCAGGTCGCCCATCAGCTTGCGCTCGTCGAGCTGCTGGCCGGGCTCCAGGGTGAAGGTCATGGCCGTGTAGGTCTCGACCGAGCCGATGCCGTAGATGCAGGAGACGGAGGCCACCACGATCACGTCGTCGCGCTCCAGGATCGCCCGCGTCGCCGAGTGGCGCATGCGGTCGATCTGCTCGTTTATGGAGCTGTCCTTCTCGATGTAGGTGTCGGTGCGCGGGACATAGGCCTCGGGCTGGTAGTAGTCGTAGTAGGAGACGAAGAACTCGACCGCGTTCTCCGGGAAGAAGCTTTTGAACTCGCTGTAGAGCTGGGCGGCCAGCGTCTTGTTGGGAGCCAGGATCAGCGCCGGGCGCTGGGTCTCCTCGATCACCTTGGCCATGGTGAAGGTCTTGCCGGAGCCGGTGACGCCCAGCAGCACCTGGTCGTGCTCGCGCTGGTTGACGTTGGCCACCAACTCCGGGATCGCGGTCAACTGGTCGCCGGCCGGCTGGTAGTCGCTGACCAGCTTGAACCTGCGCCCGCCCTCGGACTTGTCGGGCCTCGCCGGCCTGTGGGGCTTCCACAGCAGCGGCATGGTGTTCTCGTCGTAGTCGAACGTCGCCGACATGTCGGCCACGCCGGCGGAAGAGGGAGAACGGGCCATGAACCACAAGGTAGGTTTTCTACCCGCTCAACGCCACCCCGCGGAACCCGGCTGCTGACAGCGGGTTGGCAGCATCTTTTCCCTTCCCCCGGTACGGGGGAAATGTCGCCAATGGCGAAGCCGGGCGACAATGGGGGAAGTCTTTTCTGCCGATCCACTTCCCCATCGACCCGCGAGCTTCGCTCTTGGGGATGGTTTGCCCCGTACCGGGGGAAGACGCATTGTTCTCGTCAACAAGGCGAGCAGCGGAGCAAAGAATGCCCAAAGACCACCTCGACGCCGAAGCCGTCCGCGCCGCGCAAGGCGTGCTCGACGCCTTCATGGCCGCGTTCAACGCCCGCGACATCCCGGCCTTCGAGGCGACCTTCAACTTCCCGAGCGTGCGGCTGGCCAGCCAAGGGCTGGTGATCCTCAACGCCGGCGACATGAAGGCCGAGCGCTTCACCACCGGCGCGCTGGCCGAATGGGACCACTCCGCCTGGGACCGCCGCGAGGTGATCCACGCCGGCCCCGACAAGGTGCACATCGACACCCGCTTCACCCGCTACCGCAAGGACGGCTCGGTGATCGGCGGCTTCGATTCCATCTACGTCATCACCCGCCAGGACGGCCACTGGGGCGTGAAGATCAGGTCCAGCTACGCGCCCTGATTTCAGATGCTCACCCCTCAGCGCGCGACGCGCGCTGGTGGAGGATTTGGTCACCGCCGCGCGTTCAGCCAGTCCTTGATGGTGCGATCCACCAGGGCTTCGGCGTCGTGCTGCACGAAGTGGCCGGCGCCGGGGATCATCAGGATGGTGGTGTCGGCGGTGACGTGCTCCCAGGCGCCGTTGTGGCCGGCGGCGTTCAGCGCGGTGTCCTTCATGCCGTGGATGATCAGCACCGGGACCTTGATCGGCGGGAAGCTCGGCGGCGGGCCGGCGGCGTCGCCGACACCCTTGGGATAGTTGGCGCGGTAGTAGTTCATCATCGCGCCGAAGTCGGAGCGCTTGAAGGCCTCGACGTAGCCGGGCTTCTCCTTGGCGTCCTTCACCCAGCCGGCCAGCCCTTCGGCGGTCAGCAGCTTCTCGGAGCCTTCCTTCTGGAAGTTGCGGGCGTAGTTTGAGCCTTCTTGCTGGGCCTTGTTGGTGGCCAGCTCGCGGGCCATGCCGGCCGGGTGCGGCACCGACAGGATGATCAGCCTGTTGACCACCTCGGGCCGGCTCATCGCCACGTTCCAGGCGATCGCCGCGCCCCAGTCGTGGCCGATGACCACGGCGTCCTTCTGCCCCTCGGCGGCGATCACCGCGGCCACGTCGCCCACCAGGTTGGGCATGGCGTAGGCGGCTTCCCCCTTGGGCTGGCCGGAGAGGTTGTAGCCGCGGTTGTCCATCGCCGCGGTGCGGTAGCCGGCGGCGCTCAGCGTCGCCATCAGCGGCTTCCAGGTCGCCCAGTAGTCGGGGAAGCCGTGGATCAGCACCACCAGCGGCCCCTTGCCTTCGACGACGTAGTGGATCTTCACCGCGCCGTTCTGGGCGAAGCGGTCCTGGAGCTTGGCGGCCGGGGTCGCGGCCTGGGCGGCGAATGCGATCGTCATCGCCATGGCGACCGCGCCGGCGAGGGTGAACTTGCGCATGCTTGAGGCCTCCCGTTTCGGAGAGACCATAGCACCGCTTACGCCGTAAGCGAGGTTCCCGGCGGACGAGGCCGGTCCTAGTGCTTCTTGGAGTCGTCCTCCATGTGGCCCACCACGGCGCCGGCCGCGCCGCCGACCGCCGCGCCGACCGGGCCGGCGACGACCGCGCCTCCGACCGCGCCGCTGGCGGCCTTCTGTTCGGTTGTGTGGCCGCAGGCCGCGAGGCCCGCGAACGCGCCCGCGACGACGAGCAGTTTGAGCGTCTTGCGCATTGTTATTCTCCAGTCCGGTCAAACCCGGAACATCGGTCAGTCAAACGGAACGGCGCCGCTTGCGGTTCCCGGATAGGCCGAGGTTCGCCGGAGAGCTGCCGCACTTAACCCTTTCACGCCCGACGTGAATAACTCCCCGGACGCGTGTGTTTTCATGTTGCGGCGCAATATAGACTTGCCAAGCGGACCGAATTTGTTCATACAGCCTTCACCATTTGCCGTCGCTTGCCCCCATCGAGTCCCGGGGCGGGCCAGCCAGCGGTCACTGCCAGCAAGAGCAGGGGCGATCGCGGCGACAATGTCGGGGGGCAGTTCGCCCTCGCCGTGTAGGACACGTTCGTTTTGACATCAGGAACGCAGGCGCGCGCCGATTGGCGTGGGCTGTTGAGCGCCGCTTTGATTGGCTCCGGCATCGGGCTGGGCCTTGGCGCGAGCTATCTCTTGGCGGGCGTGGCTGACACTGCCGCCGACCACAACCAGCCCGCGCGGATCGCGGAAGCGGCCGGCGGCGACTTGCCGGAAACCATGTTGCAGCGCGGAACGGAGCGGCTGGAATCGGCGTCGGCCGGACCGCCGAGCGACTCGGCTGCCGGGTCCGTCGCGCGCCGTGTGCAGGCTCGTCCCGCGCGCGACCTCGACTGCCTGACCGACGCCGTCTACTTCGAGGCCCGGGGCGAGACCCCGCGTGGCCAGGCGGCCGTCGCCCAGGTGGTGATGAACCGCGTCGCCAACCCGAAATTCCCCAAGACCGTGTGCGGCGTGGTGTTCCAGGGCGCTGCGACCCACGGCTGCCAGTTCAGCTTCGCCTGCGACGGCTCCATGCGGCGCAGCCGCGAGGCGGCTGCCTGGACCCGCGCCCGCCGCATCGCCGAGCGCGCGCTGTCCGGCGTGGCGCTGGGCGACATCGGCAAGGCGACCCACTTCCACACCACCGGCGTCCAGCCCGACTGGGGGCCGCAGATGCTGCGCGTCGCCCAGGTCGGCCTGCACGTCTTCTATCGCTTCAACCCCCACGCCTCGGCCCTGCAGCCGGAGGATCGCGCGGTGTTCGCGAGCCTGCCGATGGGCCCGGCCTCGAACCTCCGTCTGGCGAGCGCGGTGCTGGAGAAGACCGCCGACGCGACGGTGGCGGCCAGCGGCCTCGCGCCGCAGCAGCCTGCGCCGCCTCCGGCGGACGCCAAGGCCGCACCGCCTGCGAAGCCGCCCGAGCCGGCCGCCAGCCTGACCAAGGCCTCCGAGCCCGCCGGCCCGTCGCGAGCTGCCGAGGCCGCCGTCTCCTAAGCCCGCGCCGCACGCCGCAGGGCCTGCGGCGGTTGCCCGAAGGCCCGCAGGAAGGCCCGGCGCATGCGTTCGGGGTCGCGGAAGCCCGCGGCCTCGGCGACCCGGTCGATCGGCTCGTGGCCGGACTCGACCCGCGCCCGGGCGGCCTCCAGGCGCAGGCGCTCGACCGCCTTGGCGGGGGTGACGCCGGTCTCGGCGGTGAAGGCGCGGGCGAAGTGGCGCGGGCTCATGGCGGCCTGGTCCGCCAGGCGCTCGACGCCGAGCGGCTCGGCGAGCCGCTCGCGCATCCAGTCCATCAGGCCGGCGAACCGCCCATGGACGCCGCCCATGTCGAGCAGCGCCGAGAACTGCGACTGGCCGCCGGGCCGGCGCTGGTGGACCACCAGCTGCTGGGCGGTCTGCTTGGCGACCGCCCCGCCCAGGTCGTCCTCGATCAGCGCCAGCGCCAGATCGATGCCGGCGGTGATGCCGGCCGAGGTCCACACCTCCCCTTGGCGCACGAAGATCCGGTCGGGCTCCATCCTGATCCTCGGATAGCGCCGGGCGAAGTCGTCGGAGCGGCTCCAGTGCGTCGTCGCGCGCTTGCCGTCCAGCAGGCCGGCTTCCGCGAGCAGATAGGCGCCGGAGCAGACGCTGGCGGTCCGCCGGATGCTGGGCGCGCGGCGCTTCAGCCAGGCCACCGGCGCCGCCAGGTTCGCCAGGTTGCGCGTTCCGTTGCCGCCGGAGACCACGACGGTGTCGTAGGCCGCCTCGTCGAGCGGCTGAGCGACCAGCCGCGCGCCGGACGAGCTCGCCACCTGGCCGCCGCCCGCCGCCAGCACCTCCAGCGAATAGGCGTCGCGCGAAATCCGGCCGGCGATCTCGAACGCCGCGATGGGGCCCGTCGCGTCCAGGATCTGGAAGTCCGGGAAGATCACGACGCCGATCTTGCGTGTCATGGCAGGTTCCGAGGGAAAGGTATTATTTCGGCCGCACGCTAGACGCGGGATCATGCCGGTGTCAAATCCACGAAGAGGCGCCGTGAGCCAGCCTGCGGTCTTCCGACCGAGCCCAGCACGCGATAGGCAGGGCGTCGTGCGAACGACACCCGGGAGACTGTGATGGACGCCAAGCTGGGGGCGGTTGTGGCCGCCGGTCTCGCCCTGGCGCTCGCGGCTCCGGGCCACGCTCAGCCGCTGCCGCCCACCAACGCCAACGAGATGCGTGCGCCGAACGGCAAGGGCCAGCGGCCGGCCTTTCCCGGCCAGACCCGCGCGCCCGTGGACGCCAAGGGCGTGGCCTATGCGGTAACGCCGTGGGCCACCGGACTTGATTACCCTTGGGCGCTGGCCTTCCTGCCCGATGGCCGCGGACTCGTCACCGAGCGGCCCGGCCGCCTGCGCTATGTGGCCAGGGACGGCAAGCTGTCGGCGCCGATCGCAGGCGTCCCCGCCGTCGTGGCGGAGCAACAGGGCGGCCTGCTGGACGTGGCGCTTGATCCGAAGTTCGCCGCCAACCGCCGCATCTACCTGACCTATCTGGAGCCGCGGGGCGGCGGGATGTCCGGCATCGCCGTCGCCCGCGCCGAGCTGAATGGCCCGGCGCTCGCCAACCTCAAGGTGATTTTCCGCGCCGAGCCGGCTCAGGCCGATCCCAAGAACGTGGGCTCGCGCATCGCTTTCGCCCCCGACGGAACCATGTTCGTCTCGATCGGCGACCGCTTCGAGTCCATGGCCCAGGCCCAGGACCTCGGCAGCGACCTCGGCAAGATCGTCCGCATCGACACCGAGGGCCGGCCGGCCGCGGGCAACCCCTTCGTCGGCAGGGCCGGGGCCCGGCCGGAGATCTGGAGCTACGGCCACCGCAACCCCGAGGCCCTGGCGATCGACCCGCGCACCGGCGCGCTCTGGGAGGTCGAGCACGGCGCTCGGGGCGGCGACGAGGTCGACATCGCCGCCAAGGGCAGGAACTACGGCTGGCCGGTGATCACCTACGGCATCGACTATTCCGGCGCGCCGATCGGCGCCGGCATCACCCAGAAGCCCGGTCTCGAGCAGCCGCTCTACTACTGGGACCCGGTGATCGCGCCCTCCGCCATGATGTTCTACACCGGCGACGGCTTCCCCGCCTGGAAGGGCAGCCTGTTCGTGGGCGGCCTGCAGGCCCAGGCGCTCGTGCGCCTGACGCTGAACGGAGACAGGATCGCGGGCGAGGAAAGGCTGTTGAAGGAGAAGCAGATCTACCAGCGCATCCGCGACGTACGGCAGGGGCCGGACGGCCTGATCTATGTCCTGACCGACGCCCCGGCAGGCGTCATCTATCGCCTCTCGCCGCAGTAGCGCCAAGTCCGACGCGCCTTAGGGCCGGCGGGCCTCCTAAGGCTTGGCGCGCTGGCGGGAATTCTCTTGCGTGTCGCGCTTGGCCTTCACGTCATGGCCGTGGTGACGGTCGCGCTCGCCGCCGCCGCCCGAGACCTGGCTGAAAGGGGTGTTGGCGGGTTCGCCCGGCGCACGCGGGTCGCACTTCGGCGGCTCGGGCTTGGTGCGGTCTTCGTGGCTGGAGCCGGGGCCGCCCCAACGGTGGGTGTTGGGATGCTTGGCGGGGATGTCAGCGGTCCTGAACCTTCCAGTGCACCGTATCGACGTTCTGGTAACGGTCGCCGTAGCGTCCCTGCAGCTTGAGGTTCACGTCTGCGTCGCCCGGTTCGTTCGACTGGACCCCGTCATGGAGGTCGCGGCGGTCATGCTTGCCGTCGTCGAGTTTCGCCCTGCCGCGGCCGCGGGGCGGCCGTTGCTCGCGTGGGATGGGTGGAGCTTTCGAAGCCATGGATTCGTCCTCCTGGGTTCCGGAGGTCAACCGCGCCCGGACACGGGCGGTTCCTAAGGCTCAGGCCGCGTCCAGGCCGATGTCGAGCACGCTGGCCGAGTGGGTGAGGGCGCCGACGCTGATCACGTCCACCCCGGTCTCGGCGATGGCGCGCACGGTTTCGAGGTTGGCCCCGCCGGAGGCTTCCAGCACCGCGCGGCCGGCGGCGCGGCGCACCGCCTCGGCCAGGTCCGCGAGGCTGAAGTTGTCCAGCATCACCACGTCGGGGCCGTACTTCAGCGCCTCCTCGAGCTGGCCCAGGCCGTCGATCTCGACCTCGACCTTCATCAGGTGGCCGGCCGCGGCCTTCGCGCGTCGCACCGCCTCGCCGACCGAGCCGCAGGCCGCGATGTGGTTGTCCTTGATCAGGATCGCGTCATCGAGACCGAAGCGGTGGTTCACCCCGCCGCCGCAGCGCACGGCGTACTTCTCCAGGGCGCGCAGGCCGGGCGTGGTCTTGCGGGTGTCGACGATCGCGGCCCCGCTCCCCTCGACCGCATCCACATAGGCCCGCGTCAAGGTGGCGATGCCCGACAGCCGGCCCAGCAGGTTGAGGCCGGTGCGCTCGGCGGCCAGCAGGGCGCGCGCGTTGGCGTCCACCCAGGCCAGTTTGCCGCCCGGGCCGACGCGGGTCCCGTCCTCGACCGCAGATTTGAAATCGGCCGACGGATCGAGCTCGGCGATCGCCAGGCGCGCGCAGGCCAGGCCGGAGACCACGCCGGCCTTGCGCGAGACGAACACGGCGCGCAGCCGAGCGTCCGCCGGGACGCAAGCCTGGGAGGTGACGTCGCCGGCCCGGCCGAGGTCCTCGGCGAGGGCGGCGCGGACGACAGGGGCGATCAGCAGATCGGGCAAGGGCTCGATCATTCGGCGGCGAACTTCCAGGCGTCGGCGCCGACGAGGTCGGACCAGCGGACGAAGGTCCGTCGCGGAACGGCGTCGCCCTCCGCGGCGTCGGAGCGGAAATGGCCGCCGCGGCTCTCGGTCCTCGCGAGCGCGCAGGCCGCGACCATCCGCGCCGCGACGAGCGCGGGGGCGCGCCCGTGGATCGCCTCCAGGCCGTCGATTTCCTCCAGCAGGCGCTGCAGGCCTTCGGCCGAGCGCACCACGCCCGCATCGCGGCTCATCCCGTGGCGCAGGCTCTGCAATGCCGGTTCGGGAAGCTCCGGCGCGACCAGGCGGACCATCCGCCCAGGCTCCGGCTCCGCCCCGCCGGCCGCCGCGCGTCCGGCCCGCGCGCCGAACACGGCCGCTTCCAGCAGCGAATTGGACGCCAGGCGGTTGGCGCCGTGCACGCCGGTCGAGGCGCATTCGCCGGCGGCGTAGAGGCCGGGGAGGGAGGTGCGCCCGTCCGCGTCGGTGGCGACCCCGCCCATGTGGTAATGGCAGGCCGGCGCTACCGGGATCGGTTGGGTGCGCGGATCGAGGCCGCCTGCCAGACAGGCGGCGAACACCGCCGGAAATTCCTCGGGGAAGCGCGCGCCCACCGCCTCGCGGGCGTCCAGGAATGCGCCGCGGCCGGCTTCGCGCTCGGCGTGGATGGCGCGCGCCACCACGTCGCGCGGCGCGAGCTCGGCGTCAGGGTGATAGCGGGCCATGAACCGCGCGCCGGACGCATCAACCAGCACCGCGCCTTCCCCGCGCAGGGCCTCGGTGGCCAGCGGCGCGGGATCGCGGCCGATGTCGATGGCGGTGGGATGGAACTGCACGAACTCCGGGTCGGCGATCACCGCTCCGGCCAGGGCGGCCAGACCCAGGCCCTCGCCCCGCAGCTCGGCCGGCGTCGTGGTGACGGCGTAGAGCCCGCCGATGCCGCCGGTGGCCAGGATCGTCGCCGGCGCGATGATCTCGACGAGCGCGCCCTCGTGCTCGGCGACGACTCCGCGCACACCGCCCGAGGCGTCCTGCAGCAGGCCGCGCAGCCGGTGACCGGTCCGGACCTCGATGTGCGGGGCCGCCAGGACCGCGACCGCGACGGCGTCCATGATCGCAGCCCCCGCCTGGTCGCCCTTCACCCGCGCCACGCGAGGCCGCGAGTGCGCCGCCTCCAGGCTCTGCGAGAAGCCGCCCTCAACCGTGCGGTCGAACGGCGCACCGAGCGCGGCCAGCGCGCGCACTGCCGCCGGGCCTTCCTCGGTCAGGATGCGGGCCATGGCCGGATCAACCAGGCCCGCGCCGGCAGCGACGGTGTCCGCCGCGTGCTGCGCGGCGCTGTCGCCCTCGGCGAGCGCCGCCGCCATCCCGCCCTGCGCCCAGGCCGACGAGCAGCCCCGGTTCAGCGGCGCGTCGGTCAGCACCAGCACCTTGCGCGGCGCGGCGGCCAGGGCGGCGCTGAGCCCCGCCAGGCCCGCGCCCACCACCAGGACCCCGTCATGGGCCAGCCGGCGCATCAGATCAGCTCCACGTCGACGTGGTGGCGCGCCTTGACGAGGTCGTAGCGGGCAGGGTTGGCCGGCGGCGGCAGGTCGACCATCCGCTGCACCGCCAGGCGGGCGCGTTCAGCGACGCCAGGGTCGACCGTCACCTCGTGGCGGCCGTGCAGCAGCGCTTCGTAGATGTTCTCCAGCGTGATCCGCTGCATGTGCGGGCAGAGGACGCAGGGCCGTACGAACTCGGTGTCGACCGCGTCGGCCGCGACATTGTCGGCCATCGAGCATTCGGTGATCAGCACGACGCGCTTGGGTTTGCGGGTGAGGACATAGTCGTTCATCGCCGCCGTCGAGCCCGCGAAGTCGGCGACTGCCAGCACCTCGGCCGGGCATTCCGGGTGGGCCAGCACCTCGGCGTCCGGATAGGCTTCCTTGATCTCCAGGATGTCGGCGGCGGTGAAGCGCTCGTGCACCTCGCAGCGGCCCTTCCAGGCGATGATCTTGATGTCCGTCTGGCGCGCGACGTTGCGGGCCAGGAATTCGTCGGGGATCAGGATCACCCGGTCGACGCCCCACATCCGGGCGGCTTCCTCGACCACCTGCACGGCGTTGGCGCTGGTGCAGCAGATGTCGGTCTCCGCCTTCACCTCGGCGGTGGTGTTGACGTAGGTCACCACCGGCACGCCCGGATAGCGCTGCTTGATCAGCCGCACGTCTGCCCCGGTGATCGAGGCCGCCAGCGAGCAGCCGGCCCTGAGGTCAGGGATCAGCACGGTCTTCTCCGGCGACAGGATCTTCGAGGTCTCGGCCATGAAGTGGACGCCGGCCTGCACGATCATCTTCGCCTTCGACCGGGCGGCTTCCTTGGCCAGGCCCAGGCTGTCGCCGACATAGTCGCCGACCCCGTGGAAGATCTCCGGCGTCATGTAGTTGTGCGCCAGGATCACCGCGTCCTTCTCGGCCTTCAGCCGGTTGATCGCCGCGATCAGCGGGGCCCGCCCGCGCCACTCCATCGGCGTGACGTGGCGTTTGACCTTTTCCCAGACCGGGGCGGTCTGCGCCTCGACCTCGGGCGTGAAGGCGAACTGGAACCTATCGGCGGCCATGCCAAGCTCCTTATGCTCAAATTGAGCATTTCTTCGGCCTAAAAAGACGCCAGAGGACGCTTTCCTTCCGGGCCTTCCCTGGCGTCAGTTATGCTCAATCCGAGCATAACCGGTAGGCGACATATAGACCCCTCCGGGCTTTTCGCAAGTCACGGAATCGCTAGTGTCCCGATTCCGAAGTTCGCAAGCGCTTGCGGCTGCCTTCGGCGAACTTCGGAATCGATGAGGACACTAGCAAGTATATGTTTCTAGTGTGCTTTATTGGATTTGAAGTTCGCTCAGCGTTTGGCGCGTGAATGTGGCGAACTTCAAATCCAGCACGCTAGACAGCCTCCGGCGCCTTGCCCATCACCGCCTCGATCACCGCCGCCAGGGCCTCGGCGGGGTAGGGCTTGGCGAGCAGCGGCCAGGGGGCGTCGGCCGCCGCGCCCAGGGTTTCGCCGGTATAGCCGGAGGTGAGGATCACCGGCAGGCCGGGCCGCAGCGCCACCGCCTGGTGCGCCAGCTCCACGCCGTTCATGCCCCCCGGCATGATCAGGTCGGTGAGCATCAGGTCGATCCGTTCGCGGCGCTTGAGGATCGACAGCGCCGGCGCCGCGGCCTCGGCGCGCAGCACCTCGTGGCCGAGGTCGGTCAGCATGGCCTCGACCATCTCCCCCACGCTATCGTCGTCCTCCACCAGGAGCACCCGGCGGGTGGGGCCCTGCCGCGGCGCCGTCGCCTCGGGCGCGGCCTGCGCGCTTTCACTCCTCGCGTCGGCGAGCGGTAGGTAGACCCGCACCGTGGCGCCCTTGCCCGGCGCGCTCTCCACGACCGCCGCGCCGCCGCTCTGGCGGGCGAAGCCATAGACCTGGCTGAGGCCGAGGCCGGTGCCGCGGCCTGGCCCCTTGGTGGTGAAAAAGGGCTCGAACACCCGGGCGACGGTCTCCGGGTCCATGCCCGCGCCGGTGTCGTGCACCGAGACGCAGAGGTATTCGCCGGGCGGCGCGTCCTCCGCCTCACCGGCCTTCAGGGTGCAGAGCTGTGTCTCCACCCGTATCCCGCCGCCGGGCGGAGTGGCGTCGCGGGCGTTGACCACCAGGTTCATCACCGCGGCCTCGAATTGGCTGGGATCGACGCGGCTCACCGCTCCGGGGGCGCCAGGCGACACCGCCAGCGTCACCGCCTCGCCGACGGCCCGGCGCAGCAGGGGCTCACTCTCGGCCAGGATGTCGTCGACCTGGACCAGTTCCGGCTTCAGGGCCTGGCGGCGCGAGAAGGCGAGGAGTTGGTGGGTCAGCCGCTCGCCGCGCCGGGCCGCCCCCTGCGCCGCCTCGATCATCCGCTCGCGCCGGGCCGCGTCGTCCGGATGGCGCTGGATGAGGTCGAGCGCCCCGGTGATCACCGTCAAAAGGTTGTTGAAGTCGTGGGCGACCCCGCCGGTCAGCTGGCCCACCGCCTCCATCTTCTGCACCCGGCGCAGCGCCGCCTCCGCCTGGTCGCGTTCCGCAAGCGCCGCGTCCACCCGCTCGGCCAGGAGGTCGTTGATCCGCTTGAGGTCGGCTTCAGCCCGCTTGGCGTCGCTGATGTCGTAGCCGACGCCGATGTAGCCGGCGAGCTCGCCGCTCGGCAGGTACCGCCGCTGGGACACCGAGCGGATCCAGGGGTACTCGCCGTCGCTGCGCCGGTATCGCGCCTCCCAGATGACGTCGCCACTGGTGGCCAGGCTCTCGGCCCCCTGGGCTTCGATGCGTTGCTTGTCGTCGGGATGAATCACGCTGCGCCAGTCGACGCCGAGCGCCGCCTCGAAGTCGAGACCCAGGAACTCCTGATAGGTGCGGTTCACGAATTCCTGGGCGCCGTCGAGGCTCGAAACCCACATCAGCACTGGCGCGCTGTCCGCCAGGATGCGGAACCGCGCCTCGGTGGCGATCAGGTCCGCCTGCACCTCGGCCTCGGCCGCCTTGGCCTCGTCGAGCCGCAACAGGGTCTCGCGCAGGGCCGCGGCGACCAGCACCGTGGCGGCGCTGGAGAGCGCGAACTGGAACATCACCGCGTCGCGGGACGCTCCCGGCGCGATCGCGGTCGTGCCGAAATAGCCGGCCAGCATGGCGACGGCCAGCGAGGCCCAGCCCCAGCGCGGGCCTGCGTAGAGCGTCGCCACGATGAAGGCCGGGAAATAGGTGGCCGAGAGCCCGGTCGCGTTGTCGAAGCCCAGCAGCAGTCCACGGATCAGCATCGCGGCGGCGAAGGCCGCCAGGGTGATCAGGGCGGCCACCCACAGGGGCGGCGAACGTCGGGGAATGAACCGCAGGGGCCATTCGGATGGTGTCATTCGAAGGCTTCTCCGGCACGAACTCGGCAAGCTTCGCCTGCCGCGACAGAATGGGAGTGCTGGCGGCAGGGCGCAACCAGGGATATGTCCATCGGTCGCAGCGTCGGCACGTCGCAACCGCGCTCCGGCGCCGCTTGTTCATTATTTGGCCCGTTTGCGGCCCAACCTGCGCCCATGGAGGGCCTTAGGGCCCGCAGGTCAGGCTCGAACGGCGTCGAGACAGGGAAGAGGACGAGATCCGCAGGTTCTTCGACAGATGGCGCCGCGCCGGCCTGGCGACGGCCCTGGCGGCCGCTGCGCTCAGCGCCTGCGCGCCGGCGTCGAAGCATGCGCCTTCGTCGGCTGCGCCGGCCCTGGCCGCGCAGGATCTTTCCGACCCGGCGCTCATTGCAGTCACGGCCGGCTTCGATCCGGCGGTCCGTGACCTGGCCCGGCGTCACGATCCCGGCCTTCGCCGTCCCGACCTCTGGGGTCGGCCGCTGGGCTGGGCCAACCTCGACCTGCGTCAGGTTCCAGATCTGGGATTTTCGACCCAGGAAGGGGAGGGCGCCGTGGCGGTGAACAGCCTTCGGCCCTTCGCCGGCCTGCCGATCCGGCCGATGCGGCCCTTCGTGCTGAAGGCCGACGCCGACGACCGCGCGCGGGCGCTGAACTGCATGACCCAGGCGATCTACTACGAGGCCGCCCGGGAGCCGGTCCGCGGCCAACAGGCGGTGGCCCAGGTGGTGCTGAACCGCGTCCGCCATCCGGCCTACCCGAAATCGATCTGCGCCGTGGTCTACCAGGGGGCCGCCCGGCCGACCGGCTGCCAGTTCACCTTCACCTGCGACGGGGCGCTCCGGTGGGCGCCGCAGGCCGCCCTTTGGCGCCAGGCCCAGGACGTGGCCAGGCGTTCGCTCGCGGGCTTCGTCGACAGGGAGGTCGGCTCGGCCACCCACTATCACGCGGCCTATGTGCTTCCCTATTGGGCCCCGACGCTCGTCAAGATGACCCAGGTCGGCCAGCACATCTTCTACCGCTGGACCGGCCCCTGGGGCGAGCCGCCGGCGTTCAGCGGCCGCTACGCCGGCCGCGAGGCGGACCTGTCGCCGGAACTGCTGGCCAGCGTCGACGCCCGCACCCAGGGCCTCCTCTCGCCGCGGGGCGCGGCGGCGCATCAGATCACGCTGGCGGTCGCCGGTGAGGTGCGCACCTACAACGTCGTCGATCCCGCAGCGCCCGGCGGCGAGCGTACGCGGGTGCTCGGAACCCTCTACGCCCCCCGGCGCCAGCCCACGCCCGACGAGGTGAAGCGCATCAACGACAGCCTGGCGACGATGGAGCGCGGCGTGGACGCCCCGTCGCCCTCCGCTCCGGCTCCCGCCCCCGCCCAGGCCAAGCCCGGTCCCAAGGCCGAGGCGCAGGGCGCGGCCGTCCTGCCGGGCCTATAGCGGTCCTGAAGGCGCGCCGGCGAAGGCGTCCGGATAGCTGACGCTCATGGCGCCCGCGAAGCCGTCGTCCTCCAGCGCCAGCGCCTGGAAGGCGGCCAGCCCGCGGTAGGCCGCGCTGACCTCCCGGGCGGCGTCCGCCGAGAAGCCGAAGCGGCCGTAGTAGGCCGGGTCGCCCAGCACCAGGACGCCGTGGCAGCCGAACTCGCGCGCGGTATCCAGGCTGGCGCGGACCAGCGCCGAGCCCAGGCCGCCCTTCTGCCGGCCGGGATGCACGGCCAGGGGCGCCAGGGCCGCATAGAGCTCCCGCCGATCGACCCAGAGGCGGCTTAGCAGGACGTGGCCCACGACTTGGCCGGCCTCCTCGGCGACGAGTTCGAACATCACGTCCTCGTCGGCGCGCAGCCGACCCACCAGGCTGCCTTCGTCGGCGCGCCCAAAAGCGGCCCGCAGCACCGCGTCGATGGCGGCGTGGTCGGCAGGCTTGGCGTAGCGGATCATCCGCCGAGCTTACCAGACGCCGATCTTCTCGGCCTCGTGGTGGCTGATCGGGTGGTGGGCCTTGCGGTGGTCTTCCTCGGCAAGGAAGCGCACGGCCTCGAGCGCCGCCATGCAGCCCATGCCGGCCGCGGTCACCGCCTGGCGATAGATGTCGTCGGTGACGTCGCCGGCCGCGTAGACGCCCTCGATGGCGGTCGAGGCCGTGCCCGGCTTCACCTGCAGGTAGCCCGAGGCGTCCATCTCGAGTTGGCCCTTGAACAGCTCGGAGGCCGGCGCGTGGCCGATGGCGATGAACACGCCGTCGCAGGCGATCAGCTGGGTCTCACCGGAGGTGACGTCCTTCAGCCGCACGCCGGTGACGCCGATCGGGTCGGTCGCGCCGACCACCTCGTCGACGACCGCGTTCCAGACCACGTCGATCTTGGGGTTGGTGAACAGCCGTTCTTGCAGGATCTTCTCGGCGCGGAACTCATCCTTGCGGTGCACGACGGTGACCTTCGAGGCGAAGTTGGTCAGGAACAGCGCCTCCTCGACCGCGGTGTTGCCGCCGCCCACCACCACGACCTCCTTGCCGCGGTAGAAGAAGCCGTCGCAGGTGGCGCAGGCCGAAACCCCGAAGCCCTGGAATTTCTGCTCGGAGGGGATGCCCAGCCACTTGGCCTGCGCCCCGGTGGCGATGATCAGGGTTTCGGCGAGCCAGACCTGGCCGGAATCCGTGGTCAGCCGGAACGGCCGCTGCGACAGGTCGGCGCTCAAAACGATGTCGTTGATGACCTCCGTCCCGACATGCGCGGCCTGGGCCTGCATCTGCTCCATCAGCCAGGGCCCCTGGATCACGTCGGCGAAGCCCGGGTAGTTCTCCACGTCGGTAGTGATGGTCAGCTGGCCGCCAGGCTGGATTCCCTGGATCAGCACGGGGTTCAACAGGGCGCGCGCGGCATAGACCGCGGCGGTGTAGCCGGCCGGGCCTGACCCGACGATCAGGCAGCGGACGGAGCGGGGTTCGGAACGATCTTTGGCCATCGCCGTAATGTAGGTGCGATTCTGGAGCTGTGCGATGCAAGACGAACTGAAGACGGCCGGCGTAGTCGGGCTGGTGGGCGCAGCGTTGGGGGCCGGCGTCGCCCTCGGCCTGGGCCTGCGCCTGTTCTCGGCCGTGGCCATGGTCGGGCTGGGCACGGGGATCGCGCTGGGAATCGTGGCCGGCGCCAAACCCAAGGCGCTCAGCGCCGAAGCCAGCCCGCCGCTGCTTTGAGCGCGACCTAGGCGCGACTCCCGCTGCGGAGTATGTTGTGCGCCATGAGCGAACTCCTGCAACGGATCACGATCGAGGAAGGCAAGCTGGGTGGGCGCCCGTG
>NZ_JAQGIZ010000146.1 GCF_028290885.1 Phenylobacterium sp. | reverse complement strand
CGCCGGCGAAGGTCAGCACCACCGCCATCTGCAGGATCAGGCGGAAGGTGTCGCGGATGTTGTCGGCGTGGAATTCCTTGAAGCTCTCGGCGCAGTCGCCGCCCTGCAGCAGGAAGGCGCGGCCCTCCGACACCTCGGCCAGCAAGCCTTTCAGGCGGCGCGCCTCACCTGCAAAAACCAGCGGCGGCATGCCGCGCAGGGTCTGCTCGACCTTGGCCAGCGCGGCCGGGTCCGGATAGTCCGTCGGCATGTGCTTGGCGGTCTTCGATCGCCAGGACGCCGGCGTCCAGTGTTCGGTCATCGCTCCAACTCCACGCCCCGCTTCGCCGCCGGCAGCTGAGCCGGACCGGCGAAACCGCGCCTTCTACTCCAAGATGGGGGCGAAGGTCGATGCTTACAGGGCTAGTGTCCCGATCCCGAAGTTCGCAAGTGCTTGCGGCTGGCTTTGGCGAACTTCGGGATCGATGGGGACACTAGCAAGCATATGTTTTCTAGTGTGCTTCTTGGATTTGAAGTTCGCTCGGCGCGTGGCCCGTAAATGAGGCGAACTTCAAATCCAGCACACTAGCGGGCGGTCTCGTCGGTCGGGGCGTTCATGACGGCAAACACCGCAATCAGCGCGCCTAGCGCCAGCCACCACTCCTGCCAGACGCCGAAGTTGACGCCGGAGAGCAGGTAGACCGCCGCGCAGGCCGCCGTGGCGGCGGCGGACAGGCTGGGGATCGGCCTTGAAAGCCTGGTCAGCGCCACGCCCCACAAGGCCGCGGCCGCGACCGCCCCGATCCCACCCAGCTCCAGCCAGATTTGCAGTGGGTTGTTGTGCGGATGCAGCACGATCCCAGGGCCGAACATGCGGCTGGCGTCGAGGCCCCAGCCCCGTACGGGGCGTAGCCGGATCCAATCGATGGCGTGACTCCAATAGCCCATGCGCATGGAATCGGTCTTCGGCAGGGCGTTCCGGATTGCCTCATAGTCGAAGAAATGCCGGACGGCCCAGACCGCCAGGGGCATCCCCAGGAAGAGCACCACGGCGGCAAGGGCCATCACCTTCGGCGCGCGATCGGGCCAACGCCAGACAATCAGCGCGGTCACGGGGGCCAGCACGAGGCTGATCACCGGCTCGTCATACCCAAACGCCAGAGCCGCCGCGCCAGTCCCCACCACCATCGCCAGCGCCAGCCAGGGCCGCCATCGGCCTGGCGCGCCGGCGGCCGCCAACGGCCAGATCAGGGCGAGCACCTGGCTGGAATGTCCGACGTTGGACTCCGCAAGATCGCCGCGGATTGGCTCATATGAGACGTGCACCGCCTTGTAGAGCGCGCCGCGCGTCACGGCCTCCTCAAGAAGGACAAGGCCGAACACGGCGCAGCCCCAGGCCAGGACGTGCAGGGCGCGGGTGCGCAGCACCGGATCGGCGCGCCGAGCCGCCGAAATGGCGCTCCAGTAGAGCGGCAGCTCAAAGGCGAGCTTCAGGACCGTGGAGTTGCCTGGCTTGCTGGGATGATATGGGCTCCAGGTGGTCGAGACCGCCGCCCAGATGAGGGTCGCGAACAGGATCATCGCCGCCGGCCGATCCTGGTCGGCGATCCGCACCGCCGGCAGGCAGAGCAGTCCCACCAGCGCCAGCAGCGCCGCGAATCCCAACGGAGCCAGCCAGCCCAGGATCGGAACCAGCACCGCGGCGCCGATCAACACCCAGCCGCACCATACCCCCAGGCGGTCGCGCGCGGGCGCGGCGGCGGCGGTTGCCGTCATGCCACCTGGCCCAGGCCCAGGGGCACGTATTTCTCGCGCAGGGTGACCAACTCTTCGGCCAGCGTCGGGTGGACCGCGCAGGTGGCGTCCCACTGGGTCTTGGTGACGCCCATCTTCATGGCGATGGCCGCCATCTGGATCATCTCCGGCGCATCGGGGCCCACCACGTGGCAGCCCACCACCTTCTCCGTGGCGGCGTCCACCACCAGCTTGATCAGCGCGCGCTCGTCGGCGCCGGCGAAGGCGTATTTCATCGGCCGCAGCCGTGCGAGGTAGATGTCCACCTTGCCATACTGGTGGCGCGCGTCGGCCTCGGCCAGGCCCACCGCGCCGATCGGCGGCTGCGAGAAGACTGCGGAGGCCACCATCTCGTGGTCGAATTTCGTGGGCCGGTCGTAGAACTCCGTCTCGGCGAAGGCCTGGCCCTCGCGGATCGCCACCGGCGTCAGGTTGATGCGGTCGGTGACGTCGCCGACCGCCCAGATGTTCTCGACGTTGGTGCGCGAATAGTCGTCCACCGCCACCGCGCCCTTCTCGGTCAGCTTCACGCCGGCGGCCTCCAGGCCCAGACCCTCCACATAGGGCTCGCGGCCGAGCGCCCACATGACCGTGTCGCTCTCGACGTCGTGGCCGTTGGTGAAGCGGCTGAGGAGCCCTGTCGCGGTCTTTTCGATGGCGGTGTGCTGGGTGGCGAGCACGACCGTGATCCCGCGCTTCTCCAGCTCCTCGGCCACATGGCTGCGCACGTCGTCGTCGAAGCCGCGCAGCAGGTTGGGGCCGCGGTAGACCAGGGTCGTGTCGACGCCCAGGCCGTTGAAGATGCCGGCGAACTCGACGGCGATATAGCCGCCGCCGGCGATGACGATGCGTTTCGGCAGCTCCGGCAGCTGGAAGGCCTCGTTGGAGGTGATCGCGAACTCGCAGCCGGGGATGTCGCTCGGCCGCCACGGCCGTCCGCCAGTGGCGATCAGGATCTTGCCGGTGGTGCGCGTCCCGTGGCCGGCGACCTCGACGGTGTGGGCGTCGACCACCCGGCCCTTGCCGTGCACCAGCTCGGCGCCGGCGTTGTGCAGGTTGCGGACATAGACGCCGGAAAGCCGGGCGATCTCCGTGTCCTTCTGGGCCAGGAAGGCCGGCCAGTCGAAGGTGGCGCGCTCGACCGTCCAGCCATAGCTCTTCGCGGTCTTGAAATGGTGTGAGAATTCCGAAGCGTAGACCATGAATTTCTTGGGAATGCAGCCGCGGATCACGCAGGTGCCCCCTACCCGATCCTCCTCGGCCACGGCGACCCTGGCGCCGGACATCGCCGCGAGGCGGGCCGCGCGCACGCCGCCCGAGCCCGCGCCGATCACAAAGAGGTCGTAGTCGTACTGGGCCAAGACGGCCTCCTTCTCTAGGGCTCGAGCGTGGTCACGCCGGAAGCGCCGCCGATCAGCGCCTGGTCGGCCAGGTCGAGGAAAAGGCCGTGGTCCACGACGCCGGTGACGCTTTTCAGCGCGAACGCCAGCGCCGCCGGCTCCTCGATCCGCCCGCAAGCTGCGTCATAGATGAGGTTGCCGCCGTCGGTTCGCACGGGCTCGCCGTCTTTCATGCGAAGCCGCGGCGCCGCTCCGATGTCGCACTCGCTGAGCGCGTCGCAGATGCGCAGCGCCGTGGTCTGGTGCCCGAAGGCCACCACCTCGATCGGCAGCGGGAATTTCCCGAGCATGGTCACGCACTTGGCGGCGTCGGCGATCACCACGCAGCGGCGCGAGGCCTCCCAGACCAGCTTCTCCCGCAACAGCGCCCCGCCGCCGCCCTTGATCAGGGCCAAGCCGGGCCCGATCTCGTCGGCGCCGTCGACGGTGAGGTCGATCGGCCGCGTCTCGCCCAGTTCGGCGAGCTTCAGGCCAAGGCTCGCCGCAAGGTCGGCGGTGGCCGTCGAGGTCGCCACGCAGGTCAGGTCCAGGCCGCGCGCCGCCAGCGCCCTGACGAACCAGACCGCCGTGGAGCCGGTGCCCAGCCCTACGACCATGCCGTCCTCGACCAGCGCCGCCGCGGCCTCGCCGGCGGCGCGCTTCTGGGCCTCGGCCTCGCTCACGCCTTGCCCTTCTTGGCCGCGCGCTCGGCCAGTTTCCGCTCGCGGAAGCGCGCCGCCCAGCCGGGCTTCTCGACCTGGCTCGAGCGCTCGAGCGCGAGCGCGTCGGCGCCGACCGCCTTGGTGATCACCGAGCCCGAGCCGGTGTAGGCGCCCGGACCGACCGTCACCGGCGCCACCAGCGCCGTGTTCGACCCGATGAACGCCCCCTCGCCCACATGGGTCTCCCATTTGTCGAAGCCGTCGTAGTTGCAGAAGATGGTCCCGGCGCCGATGTTCGCCCCCGCCCCCACCGTGCCGTCGCCCAGGTAGCTCAGGTGGTTGGCCTTGGCCCCCTTGCCGACCGCGACCTTCTTGACCTCGACGAAGTTGCCGATGTGGGCGTCCTCGCCGATGTCGGCGCCCGGCCGCAGACGCGCGTAGGGGCCGATCAGGGCGCCGGAGCGGACGACGGCGCCTTCCAGGTGGCTGAAGGCCCGGATCACCGCGCCGGTTTCGACGGTCACGCCCGGAGCGAAGACCACGAACTGCTCGATGGCGGCGCCCGGCGCGACCTGGGTGTCCCAGGAGAAGTGCACCGTCTCCGGCGCCAGCATGGCCACGCCCTCGGCCAGGAAGTGGGCCCGCCGGCGCTGCTGGAATGTCGCCTCGGCCTGGGCGAGTTGCATGGGGGTGTCGCAGCCCATCACCGCGCTCTCCGGGGCGATGGAGGCCATGGCCCGCGCCTCGTCGGCGGCGGCCAGCGCGACGATCTCGGTCAGGTAGTACTCGCCTTTGGCGTTCTGGTTGCTGGTGCGGTCGAGCCAGCCGAACAGCTGGCCCTTCTCCGCGCAGAGCATGCCGGCGTAGCAGGCGCGGACCGCCAGCTCCTCGGCGGTGGCCTCCTTCGGTTCGACGATGCGCAGCACGTGGCCGTCGGCGCCGCGGATCAGCCGGCCGTAGAGCAGCGCATCGTGCGGCTCGAAGCCGAGCAGCGCCAGGGCGACCTTGTCGCGGCGAAGGGCGAACAGCGGCTCCAGGTCGTGCGGGCTGAGCAGCGGGCAGTCGGCGTTGGTCACCAGCACGTCGCCCTGGAAGTCCGCCAGGGCCTCGCGGGCGGCTATCACCGCGTGGCCTGTGCCGAGCGGCGGGTCCTGCACGGCGATCGACCCTTCGCCCAGCCGTCGGACCACCAGTTCGCGCACCGCCGAGGCGCCGGCGCCGACCACCACCACGATCCGCTCGCAGCCGGTGGCCTCCACCGTGTCGATCACCCGGTCCAGCAAGGTGCGGCCACCGACCTTGTGGAGCACCTTGGGCAGCGGCGATTTCATCCGCGTACCCTGACCGGCGGCGAGAATTACGGCGGCGCGGGCTGTCATCTTGGGCGGTCCGGGTTGCGAGTCATCGAATGTCTGCGCGAGGCTTACCAAGCCTTGTCGCCGGGGGCGAGAAGCGGCTAGCGTCCCGCCGCGTCCAGGGAACCTTCATGAATCGCCACACTACGCTTGCCGCCCTTCTTTCCGCCTGCGCGCTCGGCGCGGTGAGCGCCGCCTGGGCGGCTCCGCCCCCGACCATGGATTCGAGGGCCCTCGAAGCCAAGTTCGACGCCCAGATCGATCCGGCGGAGATGGGCGGCTGGCTGAAGCTGCTCGCCGCAGAGCCCAACCACGTGGGTTCGGCCCACGACAAGACCAACGCGGAATGGATCGCAGCCCAGCTCAAATCCTGGGGCTGGAACGCCCGGATCGAGACCTTCGACGTCCTCTATCCCACCCCGATCAGCGAGAGCCTGGAGCTGGTGGGCGGCGCCGGCGCGCCGTTCAAGGCCACGCTGACCGAGCCGCCGGTCGCCGGCGACGCCGCCACCAACACCAAGGACGCCCTGCCCGCCTATGTGGCCTTTCAGGGCGACGGCGACGTCACCGCGCCTCTGGTCTACGTCAACTACGGCATGCCCGACGACTACCTGGCGCTGGAGCGGATGGGCATTTCGGTGAAGGGCAAGATCGCCATCGCCCGCTACGGCGGCGGCTGGCGCGGCCTGAAGCCGAAGCTCGCCCAGGACCACGGCGCGGTCGGCGCGATCATCTATTCCGACCCGAAGGACGACGGCTACGCCACCGAGGACGTCTACCCGAAAGGCCCGGCCCGGCCGCCGCACGGGTTCCAGCGCGGTTCGGTGGCCGACATGACGCTCTATCCCGGCGATCCGCTGACGCCGGGGGTCGGTTCGACCAAGGACGCCAAGCGGCTCGACCGCAGCCAGGCCCAGACCATCCTGAAGATCCCCTGCCTGCCGATCTCCTACGCCGACGCCCAGGTGCTGCTGGCCTCGCTGGACGGGCCGGTGGCCCCGGCCAACTGGCGCGGGTCCCTGCCGATCACCTATCACGTCGGCGGCGGCGCGGCCGGCGGTCGGGTCCGCCTGGCGGTGAAGTCGGACTGGTCAACGAAGACGCTCTACGACGTCGTCGGCGAGCTGAAGGGCCGTGACGCGCCGAACGAGTGGATCGTGCGCGGCAACCACCACGACGGCTGGGTGATGGGGGCGTCGGACCCGCTGAGCGGTCAGATTGCCCTGCTCGCCGAGGCCAAGGCGCTGGGCGGCCTGGTCAAGGCCGGATGGAAGCCCGGCCGGACCATCGTCTACACTAGCTGGGACGGCGAGGAGCCGATGCTGCTGGGCTCCACCGAATGGGCCGAGACCCATGCCGACGAGCTGAAAGCCAAGGCGCTGGTCTACATCAACTCCGACGGCAACGGCCGCGGCTTCTTTGGCGCCGAGGGCAGCCACGCCTTCCAGCACTTCGTCAACCAGGTGTCGGCCGACGTGAAGGATCCGGAGACCGGCGTCTCGGTCCGCGACCGCCTGCGCGCCCGCCTGGAAGTGCTGGCCGCCGATCCGGGCGCCAACGAGCAGGCCAGGGCCACGGGCAAGATCGCAGCAGATCCTGCCAAGGACCTGCCGATCGCGCCGCTGGGCTCCGGCTCCGACTATTCCGCTTTCCTGCAGCACCTGGGCCTCGCGTCGATCAATGTCGGCTATGGCGGCGAGGGCGACAGCGGCGGGGTCTATCACTCCCTCTACGACGACTACGAACACCACAGCCGCTTCGTCGATCCGGGTTTCGTCTACGACGCGACGCTGGCGAAGACGGTCGGCCGCATGGTCATCCGCCTGGCCGACGCCGACCTGCCGGTACAGCGCTACGGCGACTTCGCCGACACCGTCGGCCGCTACCTGGACGAGGTGAAAAAGCTCGCCGAGACCACCCGCGACCAGGCCGCGACGCAGAAGAAGCTCCTGGCCTCCAACGCCTATGGCCTGGCCGCCGACCCGACCATCCCGCATGCCGCGCCCACCGCGCTCGGCCAGTCGCCAGCCACGAACTTCGCCGCCCTGGACGTCGCCGTCGCGAAGCTGAAGGCGAGCTCCGCCGCCTTCGACACCGCCCTCGCCGCAAAGGGCGCTGGCCTGAGCAAGCCCCAGAAGGCCAGGCTCGGCGCCGCCGTCCGGCCACTGGACCAGAGCCTGCTGCGCCCGGAAGGCCTGCCCGGCCGGCCCTGGTACATGAACATGGTCTACGCGCCCGGCCGCTTCACCGGCTATGGCGCAAAGACCCTGCCAGGAGTGCGCGAGGCCATCGAGGAGCGCCGGTTCGACGACGCGCAGAAGTACGTGGGCGTCACCGCCCAGGCGCTTGAGGCCTATGCCGCGAACCTCGACAAGGCGACCGCGATCGTCAATGGCGGCTGAGGGCGAAACGCTTGCCGGCGCCGTGGTCGCCATCGACCTCGACGGCACCCTGGTCGACACCGCGCACGACCTGGTCGGCACGCTGAACTGGCTGCTTGCCGAGGAAGGCGTCGCGCCGCTCTCGCTCGAGGATGCCCGTCCGTTCATCGGCCGCGGCGCGCGCTGGCTTATCGAGCGCGGCTTCCTGGCCGCCGACGCGCCGCTGGCGCCGGAGCGGGTCCCATTGCTGTTCGACCGCTTCATCGCCCGCTACGAGGACCACATCGCCGACGACAGCCGGCCGTTCCCGGGCGCGGTCGCGGCGCTGGAGACCCTGAAGGCCCAGGGCGCGAAGCTCTGCGTCTGCACCAACAAGCTGACCGGGCTCTCGATCACCCTGCTCGACGCCCTGGACCTGAGCCGCCTGTTCGACGCGGTGATCGGCGCCGACGCCACGCCCGCCGTGAAGCCCGACCCGCGCCACATCGAGGCCGCCGTCGCCGCGGTGGGAGGGTCGATGAGCCGCGCGGTGATGGTCGGCGACGCCGCCACCGACGCCGGCGCCGCGCGCGCCGCCAATGTGCCGCTGATCCTGGTCAGCTTCGGCTACACCGAGGTCCCGGCCAGCGAACTCGCGCCCGACATGCTGATCGACCGCTTCGACCAGCTGCCCGACGCGGTCGCGCGCCTGCTGGGCACCGGTTCGCGATAGTTCCAAACGGAGCGCAAAGGCCGGCCTCCCGGCGCGGGCGCCAGAGGCCGGACTCGCTACTAGGGCGCGCTCAGTGCAGTTCGATCTTCAACACCTGTCCGGCGCCGGGAGGCGTGCCAAAGCCGAAACTCGAAACATAGAGATTCCCGTCAGGCCCGTAGGTCATTCCCGTCGGGAACATGAGGCCGTCCGCAACGATCTCGCGCCCGCCGGAGGGCGAGACGCGCGTGACGCGACCCGTGAACGGGGTCGGCGCCGGGCTCTCGGCGCTCATCTCGAGCACGTACATCCGGGCCTGATTGTCGAAGACAAGGCCCAGAATCATGTCGAACCCGCTGGTGTCCAACTTGAGCTGACCGCTCGGCGTGACCTTCCAGACCTTCGAGCTGCCGATGGGCTGCGGAAACACGCCAAGGTTCGCGACGTAGAAGTTGCCGTGATAGGCCAGCGCCGTCGGGACCGCATGCCCTTGGGTTGCGGAAACGTCGATCAGCCGGCTGACGGCGCCGTCGGTGGTGATCTTGTCGATCTCGCCGTGATTGGGCTCGACCGCGTAGAGAGCGCCGCGGACTGCGACCATGCTGTACCAGGTGCCGTCGGGCTCGAAGTCGTCCGGTTCCACAACCTGCGTCGGATGGGAGTGCTGGAACGCGCTCAGGTCTGCGATCAAAGACCACGTACCGTTCGGGTCCACCCGAACGACGCCGTTCGGCACATCCGTTACGCCATGCGAGCAGCCCGCGCCGGCCAGCAGGGCGTAGAGCGTGTCGCCAATGAAGGCGACGTCGGCGACTCCGCTGACGAGTGAGCCCGATCCCGCGCTTGTCTGGTCGGACGGGAGCGTATCGGTAACGGTGGTGCGCTCACCCTGGGCGTCAATCTTGGAGATGCGCCCGCCCGTCTGGCTGCCAGTATACGGCCCGATGGGGGGCACGACCTGCGGGCACTGGCCATCGGTTGAGTTCGCGCCGCCGGCGCCGCCTTCGGCGACGTACAGGTTTCCGTCCGGCCCGAACTTGAGCCCGCGGGGATTGTTCAGCCCGGTGGCGAAGACGGACACGCTGCCTGTGCCTGTCGACGGCGGAGCGGCCTGGGCGGCCGTGCCGACCAGCAGCGGCGCCGACAACATTGCGGCAGCAATCATGCCCGCGCGCACAGATTTCGCGCGACGGGAGGCGTTGGGATCCTTGCCCATTTGAACTTCCTTTTTTTCCAAAGAAAGACAGGTACTGAAGGATACTTATTCCACGCGGAATCGCGGCCGCCGGTTGAGGCGACGCCAGAGAACCATCATTTACTGAACTAAAATGACTTCCCTATCCAAGGCTACGCCCCTGGATTAACGGATCTCTACCACAGCAATAAGCTGGGCGGGACTCAAATTTGAAGACATGCGCTCATTGCTCGCCACACACCCGAATATTTCGCCTGTACGGGGAATCCGCACTACTTGTACCGCCAATTGGCGCCGTTCTCTGAGCGCGGTGCTTTTCGAGCAGTCGCTTGCGACGAACGATGACTTGGGCAGACTGATATGCTCAACGAGCGGTGCGATCCTGACGATCTCGTCGGCGCACGGAAGTTCTGCGCGCCGCCAGGTCATGCGGGTTCAACCTGACGGAGCGGTGATTACTTTCCGGGGGCGAGGTCAGCGCGCGGCGGTGCGCCAGCCGCCGCCCAGCGCCTTGAAGACGGCGATCTGGTCCTGGGACAGCGCCGCGTCGGATGCGGCTACGGCGGAGTCGGCGGCCACCAGCGACTGCTCGGTGGTCAGGAGCTCCAGCTGGCTGAGCGCGCCGGCCACATACTGGCCCTGGGCGAGGTCGAAGGCGCGGCTTGCGCGGTCCTGAGCCTCGGCAAGGTCCTGGCGGCGGTCGAGTTCGGCGCTGTAGACGGCCAGGGCCTGCTCGGTCTCCTTCAGCGCCTGGAGGATCGTGGAATCGAAACCGGCCAGCGCCGCGTCCGCGCCCGCCCTGGCCTGCCGGATGCGCGCCCGCGGCAAGCTCTGGTTGGGGAATGTCCAGCTGATGGAGGGACCGACGCCCCAGGCCAGGCCGCGCTCGCCGGTCAGGTCCGCCAGGGTCGCGGCGACGCCGCCGTAAAATCCGGTGAGGCTGATCCTCGGATAGAGGTCGGCGGTGGCGATCCCGATGCGCGCAGTGGCGGCGGCCACACGCCGGTCGGCCTGGCGCACGTCCGGGCGGCGCTTCAGGAGCGCCGCGCCGTCGCCTACGGGGATCAGGGCGCTCAGCCGCGGGGCCGTGACGCAGGCCTGGACCTCGCTCGGCGCGGCCGAAGGCGTGCGGCCGAGCAGGGCGGCGAGCTGGAAGAGGGCGGCGCGCCTCTGACCCTCCAGCGGCGGGATCGTGGCGCGCACCTGGGCGACCAGGCCCTGGGCGCGGACCACGTCGAACTCGGAATTCCCGCCGGCCGTGTAGCGCGCGGCGGTGATGTCCCCCTGGCGGGCGACGACCTCGAGAGAGCGGCGCGCAACGGCCACCTGTTCGCCCAGGGTGCAGACCTGGGCGTAGGCGCGGGCGGTCTCGGCGGCGACGGTGACCTGCAGCCCATCCCGCGCGGCGGCCACGGCGTCGGCGTCGGCGCGGGAGGCCTCGATCGAGCGGCGGACCCGTCCGAACAGGTCGAGCTCGTAGGAGACGTCGAGGAGGTCGTCGTACTTCCAGATGGTCGTCGCAGGGCGCCCGGTGAGCTCCAGGATCTCGTCGGTGACGGGGTCACGGCCACGAATCGCGCCGGCCTGGATCGTGGTGGTGGGATAGCGGCCGGCGCGGGAGGCCTCCAGCACCGCGCGGGCGGCCGAAAGGTTCGCCTCCGCCGCGGCGAGGTCGGCGTTGGCGGCGAAGGCCTCGCCGATCAGGCGGTCCAGCAGGGGATCGTTGTAGAGCCGCCACCAGTCGTCGGGCGGCGCGGCGGCGGTCTCGGCCGCGGGGTTCAGCGACACCAGGGGCGCCAGCGCGCCCGCCGGAGTCGGCGGGACCCGGTAATCCGGGCCCACGGCGCAGGCGACGAGGGCGGCCGCGCAGACCCAAGCGGCGAGCATGAGGGGGAGCAGGCGCCTCATGACGGCTTGGCTCCCAGGTCGGGGGCGGGGGTCGGGGCCGGCCGCGGCGCGAACAGCGGCAGGTGCGAGGCCGGCCCGATCGGCGCCGGCTTGTGCGCCACCACTAGCAGCAAGGCCAGGGCGGTCAGGGCGCCGATGGCCACGAATCCGTCGATCACCCCTTGCGTGGCGGCGGCGCTGCGGACCACGCCGACCAGCAGGGTGGCGGCGCGTCCGGCGGCCGTGGCCGGGTCGACCGCCCGCCCGGTGGCCGCCGCATAGTCCTGCAGCCGGTGCAGCACCTGGCTGTCGCCGACCTCGATGTGCAGCCCGATGTGGTTGGAGGCGATCTGGCTGCGGATGCGCACGAAGGTGGCTATGAAGGCGGTGCCGATCTGGCCGCCCATCAGGCGCGCGGTCTGGATGGCGGCGCCGAAGGTGAGCGCGTCCTCGGGCTTCAGATGCAGGACGGCGAAGAAGACGATCCCCGAGAGGGCGAAACTCTGCCCGACGGCCTGCAACAGCTGGGAGAGCATGAACTGGTCGGAGGCCCACAACGGCGTCAGGCCGTGCGCCACCATCAGGCAGGCGACGCTGATCAGGATGAAGCCCAGGCTGGAGACAAAGCGCGGGTCCATGCGCCGCAGCATGACCGCCGCCAGGGGGCAGATGATGAGCTGCGGCGCAGCGATCCAGATCAGGGTCTGGCCGACCTCCAACGCCCGGAAGCCGCGCACGACGCCGAGGTACTGCGGGATCAGATAGGCCGTCGACAGGATCGTCAGGCGCAGGAAGGCGACGAGGAGCAACAGCCGCGGTAGGGGCGGGCCCAAGGCGACCTTGAGGTTGATGAACGGCTGAGGCGAGCGCCGCTCGTGCACGACGAAGGCGGCGACCAGGATCACGCCGGCCGCCAGGAGGCCGCAGATCAGGCCGGAATTCAGCCAGTCCAGGCGATTGCCCTGGTCCAGCGCCGCGTAGATCAGGGCCAGGCCGGCGCCGCTGGTGACCAGGCCGAAGCGGTCCGGCATTGGCCCGGCGGGGTTCGGCGGCTCCGGCTTGGAGCCCCACTTGAAGCAGGCGAACATGCCCAGCGCCAAGGGGACGTTCTGCCAGAAGATCCAACGCCAGGAGAGGTGGTCGACGTACCAGCCCTCCAGCGAGGCCGAGATGTTGAGCGAGAGCTCCAGATTGAGCGCGTAGAGGGCGATGCCGTAGGCCCACAGGCGCGGCGGGATGCCCCGCAGGATGAAGCTGAGCGTCAGCGGGATGAAGAACCCCGAGGCTAGGCCCCCCATGAACTGCAGGCCGAGCAGCATGGCGAGGTTGGGCGAGAACGGCTCCAGGAACGAGATCACGGCATAGGCCAGCGCCGCCTCGATCAGCACCCGCCGCGCGCCGAACACCGCGCCCAGCCAGATGGCGACGGGCAGCACCAGCATCTGGGCGACGGTCTGGGCGGTGGTGATCCAGGCGCCGTCGTCGAAACCGGCGTGCACGCCGCCGCGGATGTCGCCAAGCCCGAAGGTCGAGAGCCGCCCGTTGAGGGTCGAGATGAAGGTGCCGAGCAGGACGGCGGCCAGGCCGAACCAGGGGATCGGCTGTTCGGGCGGCGGCATCGGCCTCGCCCCGGCTGGAGGGGTGGCGGGGACGCTCATCGCCGGCCGTCGCGCGCGTCGATCCTGGCGATCACGGACATGCCGGGGCGCAGGCGGTCGGCGAGGCCGTCGGCGTCGTCGATGGCGATCTTCACGGCGATGCGCTGGACGACCTTGGTGAAGTTGCCGGTGGCGTTGTCCGGCGGCAGCAGGGCGAACACGGCGCCCGAGCCAGGGGCGAAGGCCAGGACGTGACCCTTGAGGGTATGGCCGGGGAAGGCGTCGACGCTGATCCTGGCCCTTTCGCCCACGGCCATGTGGGCGAGCTGGGTCTCCTTGTAGTTGGCGATGACCCAGACGCGGGGCAGCGGGGTCAGGGTGGTGATCTGGCTGCCGACGCCGACGAACTGGCCCGGCCGGACCTGGCGCTGGCCAAGGACGCCGTCCTGGGGCGCGACGATACGGGTATAGCCAAGGTTGATCCTGGCCAGCTGCAGACCGGCCCGCTGCGCGGCGACCGCCGCCTGCGCCTGGCCTTCCTGAGCGGCCAGGACACCCAGCTGGCGCGCCGCGGCCTGCGCCTGGGCGCGGTTCTGCGCGAGCTGGGCGGCGAGCTGGTCCCGCGTCGTCCGCAGCTTCTCGCTGGCCTCGGTGGACGATGAGCCGGTCTGCAGCAGCGTCGCCTGGCGCGCCAGGTCGCGGCCGCTCTGCGCGAGAGACGCCGCGGTGGCGGCGACCACGGCCCTGGCGGCTTCGACGTTCGCCGCCTGCAGCGCCTGCTGCGCCTTCAGCACCTGGACCTGCGCCGTGGCGGCCGCGAGGTTGGCCTCCGCCTGCGCCACGGTCGCGCGATAGTCGCTGTCGACGATCTCGGCCAGGACCTGGCCCGCCCGCACCCGCTCGAAGTCCTGCGCCGGCACATCGCGCACATAGCCGGCGACCTTTGCGGCGAGCGGCGTGAGGTCTGATTGCAGATAGGCGTCATCGGCGGACTGCCACCCGGCGCCCCCTTGCCAGCCGTTCCAGCGGGTGGTGACGAAGATCAGGATCCCCAGGGCGATGAGGAAGACGAGGGCCCGCCAGGCGACCTCGGGCGCCACACGCCAGTCGATCCTTGGCGGGTTGGCGGCGAGCCGTCTCCGCAACTTGAACCAGGGCCTCTTCATCCGCGTGTTCCTGGATCGGGCGGCCGCTCGACCCTCTGCGGGAATGATTGGCGCCGGTTCGCCGTGTCGGCAAACGGTCAGACCGGCTTACCCGCCGGTCCTGCTGACCTGCTGGACCTCGGCCTTCTGGGATCAGCGACCCCGAGGGGGAGCGTTTCTCTCAGGTTCCCGGTCCATGCGCTCGAGGATCTCTTCCCAAAGCTCGATCCGCAAACCTGGCTCGTCAGCAGGTGCTGGACCGCGTTTCCGTCAGGGTTTGTGGCAAGCGCCGCGGAGCGAAATCGCTGACTGACTGAAAGCGATGGTGGATGCGACAGGGATTGAACCTGTGACCCCCTCGGTGTGAACGAGGTGCTCTCCCGCTGAGCTACGCATCCGCTGTGCGCGAAGGATGGGGCGTATAGCCCGCTGGCTTACGGCTCGCAAGCGCGGCGCTCAAGCCCCTGCGCCTCCATTCGCCACTTGAGCTGGTCGAAGCGGTCCTGGCCGAAGAAGGGTTCGCCGGCGAACACCATCGTCGGCACGCCCCAGTGGCCGGCGGCGCGCTGGGCGGCCTGGTTCTGCTCCACGACCGCGGCGAAGCGGGCGGGGTCGGCGTCGACGGCGGCGGCCAGTTCGGCGAAGTCCAGGCCGGCGCCCTCGGCGGCGCGGGCCAGGTGGTCGCCCTCATGCCAGTTGTCGACCTCGCCGCTCCAGATCGTCCGGCTGGCCTCGGTCAGGAAGGCCACGCCCCTGCCCCGCTCCGCGGCGGCCACGCCGAGGTGGGTCAGGCGGTGGATGTAGGGCTGGGGCATGCGGTAGCCGGCGTCGGGCGAGCGCTGCACCGGGTCGGGCCTGGGCCAGCGGAACGGCAGGCCCCGGAACGCCGCCTCCCGGAACACGTCGGTCATGAAATAGGACAGCCACAGCGGATCCTGCTGCTCGAAGAACTCCGGCGTGCGCACCGCCAGCGGATAGACCGGCCGGACGTTGCAGGCGACGTCGTAGTCTCGCTCGAGCGCCGCCAGCCTCGGCATGACCAGATAGGAATAGGGCGAGCGGAAGGACCAGTAGAGGTCGTAGCTGAGCGTCACCTTCCATACCCCGCGAAATCCAAGTATTGTGACACAAGGTGTGCCATAAGTTTCCACGCAGCAAGGGGGGGCGGTGTCATGGATTGTCGGAAAATCGGGGATTGGCGGAAGATCGGCGCCGTCGCGGCGACCAGCCTGGCCTTGCTGGCGCTATGGGCGGCGCCCATGGCGGCTCAGGCGCAGCCTCAGGCAGTGGCCGCGCCCGATGGCCTCAGGGTCGTCCTCTGCGGCACTTCGGGGCCGCTGCCGGTCAAGGACCGCGCCAAGGCCTGCGTCGCCATCCAGGCCGGCGGGGCGCTCTACCTCGTCGACGTCGGGCCGGAGTCGACGGAGAACCTGCTGACCTGGCGGATGCCGATGGCCACGGCGCGGGCGGTGTTCCTCACCCACCTGCACTCCGACCACATCGGCGAGGTCGGCGAGTTCAACATGCAGAGCTGGGTCGCGGGCCGGCCGGGGCCGCTGATGCTCGTGGGCCCGCCCGGCGTCGAGCACCTGGCGGCCGGCTTCAACGAGGCCTACGGTGCCGACCACGGCTTCCGCAACGCGCACCATGAGCACGGCGCGGTGAAGCTGCCCATCGCCGCCGGCCTGCTGAAGGCCCAGGTCGTCCTGCCGCCGGCCTCTGGGACCGCGGTGGTCTGGCGCGAGAACGGCCTGACCGTCACCGCCATCGTCGTCCACCACAACCCGGTCACCCCGGCCTACGGCTACCGCTTCGACTACAAGGGCCGCTCGGTGGTGGTCAGCGGCGACACCATCAAGTGGCCGCCGCTCGCCGTCGCCGCCAAGGGCGCGGACGTGCTGATCCACGAGGCGCAGAACTCCGACATGACGAAACAGCTGTCGCAGGGCCTGGCGATGATGGCCAACGCCCGGATGAGCTCGGTCATGGCCGACACGCTCAGCTACCACACCACCCCGGTGGAGGCCGCCGACATCGCCCGCATGGCCGGCGTAAAGCGGCTGGTGCTCAGCCACCTGACCCAGGCGGGCCTGCCGTTCTACACGCCGGAGGCCTTCACCAAGGGCATGGACGCCGGCGGGCCGCTCGACTGGCGGCTGGCGCGCGACGGCATGACCATCGACCTGCCGGCCGGCTCCGAAGAGATCAGGTTCGGCCAGTTCTAGTGTCCCGATTCCGAAGTTCGCAAGCGCTTGCGGCTGGCTTTGGCGAACTTCGGAATCGATAAGGACACTAGCAAGTATATGTTTCTAGTGTGCTTTCTTGGATTTGAAGTTCGCTCGGCGCGTGGCGCGTGAGTAAGGCGAACTTCAAATCCAGCACACTAGCCCGCGGACATCCGGCCTTCGCCCGGGTCCCCCGCCTGTGGGCGCGGCAAGGTGAAAACCAGCCGGTCGCCGTCCCAGACCTCGGCCCGCACCGCGCCTGCGTGCTGCGACAGCATTTGTGCAGCGTGGTCCATGGCGCCGCTCCGGGACGTTTCCGGCAACACCTCGAAATGCGGCGCTCCGCCGCCTTCCCGATGGATGTAGCAAAGGTAGACCATCGGCGTCACCATGCACCCGGCTGAGCGGGTCTTCAAAGCAAAATCTAAGGACTTGTTAAGTAAACGCTCGTGCTGAGTCAGGTGGTCGACGGAGTTTGGCGCCCGCCGGCCGGGGCTGCCAACAAGCGGGGCCTTGAGCTCAGGCGCGGGCCTGATAGCGCATGGCCAGCGAATAGCTGCCCGCGGCGGCCTCGTCAGCCTCGCCCAGGCGTTCGGCGACGTCGGCGAGGGCCGCGAGCTGCTCGCCGAACCGCGCCAGCTCGACGCCGTCGCGGCGAACGATCCACCCGCCGAGTGTTTCGACAACTTCGTACTTCATCTGACCCCGTCCACTGCGGCCGCAGCGGTAGGTCGTCAGGGTTAATGCACCAAGAGCGCGAGTCGCCTCACCCCTGCGCCCAGTTGTCGCACGTCAGAGTTGTCGGCCGTCAAAGTTGTCGGATAGGGATCGGTACGTCGCAGACGCTGAAACGGGCGCCCAGCCGCGCCTGAAGCTGCGCCACCCGCGCCCGGAACGCCGGCCCGCGTTCGTTCGCCACCTCCAGCCGCGGCCGCTCGGCGGCGGGCAATTCGGCGGCCAGGCGGACGCGAACCATCCGGTCCGGGTCGGCCGGCGGCTCGCCGACCGCGATGGCGCGCACGACCTCCAGCCCCTGAACCACCCGGCCCCAGACGGCGTAGTCGTGGTCGAGCCGCCGCGCCGGCGCCCGCATGAAGAAGATCTCGCTGTTGGCGGTGTCGATCCCCGCCTGGCGGCCCATGCCGGCCACGCCCGCGCAATAGGCGCCCCAGACCCGCCGGCGGTGGTCGCCGCCCAGCGCCTGCTCCGTGGCCGAGGCGCCTGAGATGGGCGTCGAGCCCAGGAAGCCTTCCACCGCGTCGCTGCGCTCCAGCACCACCACGTCCCCGGCCTGCGGCGGCAGCCGGGCGCTGAACTCGGCGGGCAGGTCCGGATAGGCCGAGGTCCCGCCGTCGCGGTTGTTGGGATTGCCGGTCTGGTCCACGAAGCCCTCGATCACCCGATGGAACAGCAGGCCGTCGTAGACCCCCTCCCGCGCCAGCCGCTTCACCCGCTCCACCGCCTTCGGCGCCAGCAACGGCTGCATCTCCACCACGATCCGCCCCTTGGAGGTCTCGATCACCAGCGTGTCAGCGGGGTCCAGCGCCCGCCAGTCCGGCTGCGGCCTGGCGGCGCCGAGGCAAGCCAAGGCAGCCAGCGCGATTGCGCCCGCTTCGATAATGCGCCGCATACCCTACCCCGCCGATCCCATCCTCAGTGTCATCCCGGTTTTCGCGAAGCGAAAGACCGGGACCCATAAACGTCGCAGTCGGCGGCTAGCCGGCGAGAGTGGCTCCCTCCAATCCGGAAACAATCTTCTGCCGACCACCCGCTTTTCCGCACGATCCGGGAGCTTATCTTCACCTCCGAAGAGCGCCGCCCCCTTACTCAAGCGGACTGCGGCGCCAGGAGGAACATCATGATTGAGAAACGTCCCTTTGCGGGCCTCGGCGGCGCCGACCACGGCTGGCTGAAGGCCAAGCACCACTTCTCCTTCGCCAGCTACCACGATCCCAAGCGCATGGGCTGGGGGAGCTTGCGCGTCTGGAACGACGACGAGATCGCCGCCAACTCCGGCTTTCCGCCGCATCCGCACGCCGACATGGAGATCATCACCTACGTCCGCGAGGGCGCGATCACCCACAAGGACAGCCTCGGCAACGAAGGCCGCACCGAAGCGGGCGACGTGCAGGTGATGAGCGCCGGCTCCGGCATCCGCCACGCCGAGTACAACCTCGAAGGCGACACCACGCGGATCTTCCAGATCTGGATCGAGCCCGACCGCACCGGCGGCCCGCCCGCCTGGGGCGCCAAGCCGTTCCCGAAGGACGACCGCGCCGGCAAGTTCGTGACCCTGGCGTCCGGCCTGCCTGGCGACGACGACGCCCTGCCGATCCGCACGCCCGCCCGGGTGGCCGGCGCCACCATCAAGGCCGGGGAGACCACCGAATACGCCCTCGATCCCAGCCGCCACGCCTATCTGGTGGCCGCGACCGGCGCGCTCGACGTCAACGGCGTCCGCCTCGACGCCCGCGACGGCGCCGCGATCACCGGCGAATCCGCCCTGCGGGTCACGGCGCTGGAAGACTCCGAGGTGGTCCTCGTCGACGCGGCTTAGGCCCGCATTCCTCCCCCGAAAGGAACACTTCGGGGGAGGTGTCGGCGAAGCTGACGGAGGGGGCTTGTAGCCCCTGCGCTTATCTCATAGCCAAGTCCGGACACGGAGTTCCGGGGGAGCGTGAACATGGCGGGCTTGATGATGGCGCTGGCGCTGGCGGCGCAGCCGGCGCCGGCGGCGCAGGTGCGCGGCTACCAGGACCTGGCCCTCTCCCCGAAAGGCGACCTGATCGCCACGGTCGAGACCGACGAGCTCTTCCAGTCGGAAGCCGATCCGCACGGCGTCGTGGTGGTCCGCAATCGGGCCAACGGCAAGGTCGTGGCCCGTTACGACCCTTGCGCGAGCTGCTTCTATGCCGGCCCCGCCTGGTCGCCGGACGGCGCGGCGCTGGCCTTCGTCTCCAGCGACCGCAAGGCCAAGTCCGCCACCCTGCAGGTGGTGCGCGCCGGCAAGGCTGCGGTGGCGCTCGCCTTCGACGGCCTGCTCGAGGCCCCCCGCTGGTCGCCGGACGGCGCGACCCTGGCGGTGCTGGCCACAGAGCGGCCCAGCAAGCAGACCGGCGCCACCCAGGCCGGCGCGGCCCAGGTCGGCGAGATCGGATCCGCTACGGACGAGCAACGCGTCGCGGTCCTGCCCTCCGCCGGCGGACCCCTGAAGTTCCTCTCGCCGGCCGACACCTTCGTCTACGAGTACGACTGGACTCCCGACGGCAAGGGCTTCGTGGTCTCCGAGGCCAAGGGCGACGGCGACAACAACTGGTGGGTCGCCAGGCTGGCCGCGGTCGGCCTCGACGGCTCGTTCCGCGAGATCGCCGCGCCCCCGGTGCAGATCAAGTTCCCGCGCGTCTCCCCCGACGGCAGGACGGTGGCCTTCATCGGCGGCCTGCACTCGGATTTCGGACCGGTGGGCGGCGACCTCTACACCGTGCCCTTCGCGGGCGGGTCGGCGGTCGACCGGACGCCCAACTACAAGGGCAGCCTCTCCTCGCTGATCTGGCGCGAGAAAGCGCTCTTCGCCACCGCCGTCGTCGGCGACCAGAACGCGCTCATCACCGTCGATCCCGCGACCGGCGCGACCCGGACCCTGCTCTCCGCGCCCGAAACCTTCTCCGCCGGCGACGGCCGCGTCTCGATCAGCCGCGACGGCAAGGTCCTGGCCGGCGTCGGCGAGGACTTCACCACCGGCCCGCACATCGCGGCCGGCTCGCTGAGCGCGCCGAAGACCATCACCCATGAGAACGACGGCCTGACCGCCCAGGTCAGCGCCCGCAGCATCACCTGGAAGAACGAAGGCTTCGACGTCCAGGGCTGGCTGCTGGGTCCGGCCACGGTCGAGCCCGGCAAGACCTATCCGATGATCGTCGAGGTGCACGGCGGCCCGAGCGCGGCGACCCAGCCCAGCTACACCTGGAAGGGGACCGCCTACGACCTCGTGGCCCATGGCTACTACGTCTTCCTGCCCAATCCGCGCGGCTCCTTCGGCCAGGGCGAGGCCTTCACCAAGGCCAACGTCAAGGACTTCGGGGGCGGCGACCTGCGCGACATCCTGGCGGGCGTCGATGCGGTGGAGAAGGTCGCCCCGGTCGACGACAAGCGCCTGGGCGTCTACGGCCACAGCTACGGCGGCTTCATGACCATGTGGACCGTCACCCACTCCCAGCGGTTCAAGGCCGCGGTGGCCGGCGCCGGCATCGCCAACTGGGTCAGCTACTACGGTCAGAACGGCATCGACCAGTGGATGGTCCCGTTCTTCGGCTCGACCGTCTACGACGACCCCTCCGTCTACGACCGCCTGTCGCCGATCCGCTCGATCAAGGCCGCCAGGACGCCGACCTTCATCTACGTCGGCGAGCGCGACGTCGAATGCCCGCCCGCCCAGTCGCTGGAGTTCCACCACGGCCTTGACGCCGTGGGCGTGCCCAATTCGCTGGTGATCTACCCCGGCGAGGGCCACGGCATCCGCGAGGCCGAGCACAAGGCCGACCTGAAAAAGCGCATCCTCGGCTGGTTCGACCACTACCTGGGGCAGCCGTAGGTTCCCGCAAAAGCTCCACCGTTACGCGACCGGTTTTTCGTGCGACCGTTGGTCATCGAAACGGGAGCTATCGACATGCTGAAGATCGCTTCGGTCGCCGCGATCGCCTTGGGCGCATCGCTGCTCGCCGCCTCTGCCGTGGCCGCCGTCCAGCCGTTCCCGGCCAGCTTCAAGACGCAGATGATCGCTGCGAACGGCACCAAGATCTTCGTCCGCGTCGGCGGCCACGGCCCGGCCGTGGTGATGCTGCACGGCTACGGCGAGACCGGGGATATGTGGCAGCCGCTGGCCGTCAAGCTCGCCCGGAACCACACCGTTATCGTCCCGGACCTGCGCGGCATGGGCCTCTCCGCCCACCCCGCGGGCGGCTACGACAAGAAGAACCAGGGACGTGACGTCTCCGGCGTCCTCGACGCCCTGAAGATCGGCAAGGTCGATGTGGTCGCCCACGACATCGGCAACATGGTCGGCTACGCCTTCGTGGCCGAGCAGCCCGAACGCGTCACTAAGCTGGTGCTGATGGACGCGCCCATTCCCGGCGTCGGGCCGTGGGACGAGATCCTCAAGAGCCCGCTGCTCTGGCACTTCCGCTTCGGCGGCCCGGACATGGAGCGCCTGGTCAAGGGCCGCGAGCGCATCTACCTCGACCGCTTCTGGAACGAGTTCTCGGCCAACCCGAAGAACTTCGACGAGGCCTCGCGCCAGCACTATGCCGCGCTCTACGCCCGGCCGCAGGCCATGCACGACGGCTTCGAGCAGTTCCACGCCTTCGACCAGGACGCGATCGACAACAAGGCCTTCCTCGCAAAGGGCCCGCTGACCATGCCGGTGCTGGCCATCGGCGGCGAGAAGTCCTTCGGCCCGACGATGGCGGTGGTGGCCCGCGCGGCGGCGACCAACGTCCAGGGCGCGGTGATCCCCAACGCCGGGCACTGGGTGATGGAGGAGAACCCGACGGCCACGGTCGCGGTCGTCAGCAACTTCCTGCACTGACCGCGGCCCCCGGGCGGCCGGTCACGCCGGCTGGGGCGCGAACTTCAGCACCTGGCGCAGTTCGCAGGTTCCCTCGCCGGCGACCTTCAGGAACGCCTTGCAGAGCTCGATCGCCTCTTCCTTGGAGTCGGCGTCCAGGAAGGCGAAGCCGCCGGCCCGCACCGCCTCGTCCGACACCGTGAACTCGCCGTCCGCCAGCCGCACGCGGGCGCAGCGGTCGCGCGGCGTCAGCGGCTCGGTGGAGATCAGCTTGCCCTTGGCGGTCCATTCCTCGATCAGCCGGCCCATGGCGGCCATGTGTTCCTGGCTGGGCATGCCGCCCTCGACGCCGGACTCGGGACGATAGATCGACAGATAGCGCATGGGTGGTTTCCTCGCTGGGGTTTCCAGCCCAAGGACGAACGCGCGAGCGCGGAGCCGACAGCGCTTGCGGAAATATTCGCTCGCCGCCGTTGGCGCGCGCCGCTGCAGCCGGTGATGCACCGCCACGCATGGGTCCCGTTGCTGGGAACAACCTGGCCGGGTGAGCCTTATGAGAGGCCTGGAAGGGCTGACGGTCGCGGCGCTTTTGCCCGCGACGACGACGGAGTGAGTAAAATGAACAAGCTTTTGGCATGCGCCGCCCTCATCGGCGCGTTCGGGTTGGCGGTTCCGGCGCAAGCGGATTCCGGCGTCAAGATCGGCACCCTCTCCTGCAACGAGCGCGGCGGATGGGGCCTCATCCTGGGCTCGGCGCGCCCCCTCAGCTGCACCTTCTCGAGCGGCGACCGGATTGAGCACTATGCAGGCAACATGACGAGGGTCGGCGTGGATGTCGGCTACCAGCACTCCGGCACGCTCGTTTGGGCGGTCATCGCACCGCATAACGACACGGCGCGCGGCGCTCTTTCAGGTCACTACGCGGGTGCAACCGCGAGCGCGACTGCCATTGTCGGGGTCGGCGCGAACGCCCTGATCGGCGGGCTCGACAGGAGCATCGCCCTGCAGCCCGTCAGCGTCGAGGGAACCACCGGCTTGGACGTCGCGGCGGGAATCGGCGCGATGACGCTGCGATCCGAGGGGTGAGGTCGACGCTCGCCGCCCTCTGGGCTCCCTCCGGGCGGTGAGCGACGCCGCTCCTGGCGCGCACTAATTCCTGTGGATCGGGTCGATCCAGGCCACGCCCTCGGGCTTCTCGACCGGCTCGATCTCCAGGTTGACCACCACCGCCTCGCTATCGCTGCGCACCAGCACGCAGGACAGGGTCTCCTCGGTGGAGGCATTGATCTCCTGGTGCGGCACATAGGGCGGCACATAGATGAAGTCGCCGGGCCCCGCCTCGGCGGTGAACTCCAGCTTCTCGCCCCAGCGCATCCGCGCGCGGCCGCTCACCACATAGATCACGCTCTCCAGCGGCCCGTGGTGGTGCGCGCCGGTCTTGGCGTTGGCGTGGATGTGCACGGTGCCGGCCCAGAGCTTCTGGGCGCCCATGCGGGCCCGGTCGATGGCCGCAGCGCGGTGCATGCCGGGCGTCTGCGGCGTGGAGTCGTCGAGCTGGTCGCCCGGCACCACCCGCACGCCGGTGTGCTTCCAGCCGTCCGGAGGGGTCGAAGTCGCGTCGGTCATCGCCCGAGCAAACCCCGGCCGCCTCGCCTTGGCAAGCCGCGCCTACTCGCGGGCCAGCACGTAGCGCGCGGCGCGCGCGACGACGGCCAGCACGATCGCCGTCAGCAGGAGGTCGCGGCTCAACCGCGTCGCCCAGCCTTCCACGGCGAACTCCAGGGCCAGCATGGCGCACAGCCCCGCCACGATCACGCCCAGCCAGTGGATGACGCGCCCCAGCGCGCCGGCGGGTCCTACGTCACGCCGGCGAAGGCTCGGCCAGATGAAATTGGGCAAGGGATCCTCCCGCGGGGAGCGTCGGCGCAGATGCGGCCGGCTCCTTCTTCCCGCAGGATCGTGGCCTGGGTCGGGCCGCTCTATTTCAAGCCCGAGGGATACCGGCAAAGAAGCGCCGCCCCCACCTCTATTTGTTTTTGGTATCGCCAAGGCCCAAGGCCACAAATATTAAGCCAAGTCCAAATGAGATACCAAATGTCACTCTCAATAAAATTCTTTGCCAGGACGTGATGTATGCAACGTGCCCATGCAGGTATTGCGGGAATATTTGGCCTGTTTCAGGCATCGGCACGGCCGGGCCGCCATTGAGATATAAGCTATACACTATGGAAGATAGAAACGTCGCCGCGCCGGCAACCCATATTATTCTGGAAACCTGTTCCCTGGACATCGCCACGGTCGGGTGTGGACCGCCGTCAGTGCATCCGGGGCGGTTCGACGACGGTCTCGTCCCATTCGCCGACGTCGTCCTGGATCAGCACGTGCCTGGGCTCGCGGTCCAGCACCGCGAAATAGCCGGCAGCCTTCAGCGCCTCGTCCTTGGTGGCGAAGTCGCCGAGTTCGCCCTCGGCCTCGTCCACCAGGATCCAACGCCCGTCGAAGGCCACAACGCTGAGATCAAACATCACGCTCTCCTGCCCCAGGATCGCCTTATTTCACCGAACTTCGGCGTCCTGCGCGATGTCCGATGGTCGCAGGTACGCACGGTTCTCGTCACTCAATGATTAAGGGACAGATTTTCGCCGCAAAGTCCCAAGGCCCAGGTTTTCGGCCCAAGTCATCACGGGGCGGGCTTTCGACCAAGTCATTAGGGGGCGGCCTTTCGGCCGCGGGCGGCCTCTTCGCGCCTGAGCCTGGCCACCTTCCGGGAAAACGCCTCGCCGTAGAGCCGGTAGCAGGACATCACGACGTCCAGCCCCACCGGAAAGGACTTCGCCAGCTGCTCCATTCCCGGAACCACGTCGGTGCGCCAGATCAGTCGGCCCTCGTCGGCCGGACAGGCGATCGGACGCGCCATCGCCGCCTTCAGGTGCGGACACTGCCGCCGGGCGCGCCGGGCGCAGGCTTCGTGCACCGGCGGCACGTTGCCGCCATAGCGTTCGCCGCCTTCGGCCATCGTCACCATGCCGCCCGAGGCCGCCGGGAAGATCCAGCGGTCGCGGGCCGGCGTCGGCTGGCCGCAGACGTGGCACAGGTGCCGGGCCAGGCCCCGCCGCTGGCGGTTCACGTGCACCGCGCCGAAGATCGGCACGCCCTCGCCCGGCCGCTCCGCCTGGGAAAGCTCGATCATGCCGGGGAACAGCACCGACTTCTGCAGCTCGAACGCCTGCTCGCCGCTCCAGGCCACCAACCAGGGCACGCTCTCGCCGACCCGCCACACCGGTTCGGCGGGCTCGCCCATCGGCGCCTCAGCCCTCGTCGCGGAAGTAGGGCTCCACGGGGCCCTGCAGCTTGATGGTCAAGGGCTTGCCGCGGCGGTCCTTGGAGGCGCCCACCGCCAGGCGCACCCAGCCCTCGGAGACGCAATATTCGTCGACGTTGGTCTTGTCCTCGCCCTTGAAGCGGACGCCCACGTTCCGCGCCAGGATGTCGGCGTCGTAGAACGGGCTGTCGGGGTCGGTGGAGAGGCGGTCTGGCAGGGTCTCGGTCATGGCTCCGCCCTCGCACAGCCGCGCGCCCGGTTCAAGCCGCCGGCGCCGTCACGCGGGGGTCATAACCTTCGACTATTCCGGAATTATGGAAACGATATCCGCCGTCACGGCGCTCTCCGCCCTCGCCCACGAGGGCCGGCTGGAGGTCTTCCGCCTGCTGGTGAAGGCCGGGCCCGAGGGCCTCGCGGCCGGCGAGATCGCGCGGACCACCGGCGTCCTGCCCAACACCCTGTCCTCCAACCTGACCATCCTCAGCGCGGCGGGCCTGGCGACCTCCCAGCGTGAGGGCCGCTCGATCGTCTACGCCGCCGCCTACGAGCGCATGCGCGAGCTGTTGGCCTTCCTGGTGGAGGACTGCTGCGGCGGCGCCCCCAGCATCTGCGCGCCGCTCGCCGGGGTGGTCAGCCGCTGCTGCGAAGCCGAAGGCCGCGCCTGCTGATGCCCGCGCCCTACAACGTCCTCTTCCTGTGCACCGGCAACTCGGCCCGCTCGATCCTCGCCGAAGCCCTGACCAACAGCCTCGGCGAGGGCCGCTTCCAGGCCTTTTCGGCCGGCTCCATGCCGAAAGGCCAGGTCAATCCGCACGCCCTGCCGCTGACCCGCAGCCTCGGCTTCGAGGATCAGGCGTTCCGCTCCAAGTCCTGGGACGACTTCGCCCAGCCCGGCGCGCCGCCGCTCGATTTCGTCATCACCGTCTGCGACGACGCCGCCGGCGAGGTCTGCCCGGTCTGGCCCGGCCAGCCGATGACCGCCCACTGGGGCGTTCCCGACCCCGCCGCCGTGACCGGGACCGAGGCGGAGATCGGCGCGGCCTTCGCCGAGACCTGCCGCCGGCTTCGCAACCGCATCGAGCTCCTGCTCAACCTGCCGATGGCCTCGCTCGACCGGATGTCCCTGCATCGGCGCCTGCATGAGATCGGCGAGACCCGCGACAGCCCCGTCACGTGACCGAAGCCGCCGCCAGCCTGGAGCCGCCGCGCGAAGCCTTCAGTCTCGCCCAGCGCCTCGCCGCCGAAGCCTTGGGGACCGCCTTGCTGCTGGCCGTCATCATCGGCTCGGGGATCATGGGCGAGCGCCTGGCGGGTGGGAACGCCGCCATCGCCCTGCTGGCCAACACGCTCGCCACCGGCGCCGGCCTCACCGTGCTGATCCTGGTGTTCGGCCGGATCTCCGGCGCGCACTTCAACCCGGCGGTGACCCTGGTCTTCCTGCTGAGCCGCGAGATCGGCGCCCGGAGCGCCGCGGCCTACGTCGCCGCCCAGGTCATCGGCGGCGTGCTGGGGGTCTGGGCGGCCCACGCTATGTTCGCCGAGCCCATCTGGCAGGTCTCCGCCAAGCTGCGCGGCGGCCCGGCCCAGGCGTTCTCGGAATTCGTGGCGACCTTCGGCCTGATCCTGACCATCCTGGCGACGCTGCGGTTCCGGCCTCAGGTCACCCCGGCGGCGGTCGGCCTCTACATTAGCGCCGCCTACTGGTTCACCGCCTCGACCTCCTTCGCCAACCCGGCGGTGACGCTGGCCCGCAGCCTGTCCGACACCTTCGCCGGCATCGCGCCGGCTTCCGCGCCGGCGTTCGTGGCCGCGCAGCTCGCCGGCGCGCTGGCCGCCGCAGCGCTGGGCCGCTGGCTGCTGCGCTCCGCCGTTTAGCGGCAGGCGTCCACCATCTTCTCCAGCTCGGCCAGCCTGCGGTCACGCAACAGCCGGCCCGCCGCCATCAGCTGGTAGCGGTCGGCCGCGCCGCCGGCCTCGCGCAGGGCTGCGTCGCTGTCGGGGTACTTGGGCGCGCGTGGGAAGGTCTTGGGCACGCAGGCCTCCCTCGCCGGGGCCGGGACCCTGATGATGACCTCCCTCGGCGCAGGCGCAGGCGCGGCGGCCGGCGGCGGAGCGAGCGGGGCCGGCGTCGCAGCGTCCTGGGACCCCTTGTGCTGCAGGCTCGCGCAGGCGGCCAGCGTCAGGCCGCATGCGGCCGCGGCCGCCGCAGATGTCCACGACTTCACGCTCATTTGAGGGTTTCGAGCACGGCGCGGTCGGCGCTTTCCATGCGCGCGCAGACGTCGAACCCGGCGGGCTCGCCACTCAGGCGCTTGGTGCGGTCCTCGACGCTGGCCGCGCCGTTCGCCTGCCGGCTGCGGGCCAGGTCCGCCGGCCCGCCTTCGCAGGCCGCCAGCCGGGCGTGCAGCGCCATGCCGTTGCGGATGTTCTCCACCGTCAGCACGGAAATTCGCTCCCGAAGCGCCGCCTCGTTCCGCTGCGCCGTCATGGCAGTCACCACCAACAGCCCGCACATGGCGATGGCCAGCACGAAGCCGACCGGTCCGGCCACGGGGCTCATGAAAGCCTGCATCAGGGTTCGGAACATATCGGACCCCCTTACCAGCGGCCGAAGCTTGGCCGCAACGCCTGTACACTCGAAAACCGCGGGCAAGCTCCGCCATAACTAAGGCGCGGGCATGACGAACCGGCAGGGCCGCCGACATACCTTTGTCGCCTTGCCAACCTAGAAGGCGGTGGAGCCTGAAGGAGCCAGACCATGGCCATCTACCGCATCTACCTGGTCCACAACGACGGGCGCCTGCAGCCCGACGAGAGCTTCTACTGCAAAACCGATGAAGAGGCCGTGCGCAAGCTTCGCCCTCCCGGGCGGGTCGACGTCCGCGCCGAACTCTGGCAGGGCGGCCGCTTCGTCGGCGCCGCCGGCCACATCCGCCGCCGCCCCGACGACCGCCCCAGCGCGGTGGGGTGAGGGCGGAAAGCGAGCCACCCCCCCACGTCCTTATTCAGTGTCATCCTGGAAAGCCGCGCCAGCAGCTTGTCCGGGACCCATACACGCGACGCTCTGCGGCGAGCCGCTGATCGTCGGCGCTTATGGATCCCGGCCTTCCGGGATGACGCTCGAAAGGCACGCGATAACCCCTCAGGGTGGGCTCCTGCCGGCTACCCCGCGGCGCGCACGGCGGCTTCGGCGGCCTGGAAGCCGATCTTCGAGTGGGTGCCGTCGCAGAACGGCTTGGTCGTCGAGCCGCCGCAGCGGCACAGGAAGATCTTCTTCTCGCCCGAGACGTCGATTGCCTGCCCGGTGGAGTCGACGAGCTTCAGCTCCGAGAGATCGCCGGAGACCGCGATCGGGCCATTGGGCGTGAACAGCATCTTGATCGGCATGGCGGGTCTCCGGCTGGGCGCTCGCCGAGCGCTACTGCGGCTTGCGGAACTTCAGGATGAACTGGTCGGTCTTGCCGCGGATCGAGGGGTCGAAGACCAGCGCCGTGTGCGGGTCGGCTGGGTTGGCCAGCAGCTTGTCGTCCTCGGCGACCAGCTTGAAACCGGCGGCCTCGACCTCCTTTTTCACCACCGCCGCGTCGATGCGGTGCAGCTTGTCGGAGGTCTCCAGCGGCGCCCCCGGCAGGGCGGCGTGGTCGACCACCACATAAAGACCGCCGGGCCTTAGCGCTCTGAAGACCTGCTTGTTCACCGTGTCGGCGGTCTCGGACGGGAAGGGCTTCAGGTGCATGTCGTGGTAGTTCTGGACCGTCAGCACTAGGTCCAGGCCATCCGGCAGCCCGGCCGCCGCCAGCGGGCCGGTCAACGGGACGACATTCTTGTAGTCGGCGACCGCCGTCGACTGCTCGGTCCCGTAGGCCGCCCGGAACTTGATGAACTCCGCCGACTGGTAGGCGTAGACCTTGCCGGTCGTCCCCACCGCCGGGGCCAGGATGCGGGTGAAGTAGCCGCCGCCCATCATGAAGTCCGCCACCTTCTGGCCGGGCTTCACCTCGGCCAGCGCCAGCAGTTCGCCGGGCTTGCGCGCCGCGTCGCGGGCGGTGTCCGCCGCGGGCCTGGCCTTGTCCGCCAGCGCCGCGGTGATGTTGGCCGGAACCGCCGCCACAGCCACGCCTGCGCCCGCCATCGCCAGCGCCGCCAGCACCGAAACCGTCAGATTGCGCGCCATGCTCGAAGCCTCCCCTGATCTGTCTGGCCCCAGCCTATCACCGGTTTGCGGCGGGGCGCAGCGGAAGGCGGACACGAAAACGCCGCCGGTCGTGGAACCGGCGGCGCAATCGTCGTCTAAGGTGCGAAGTGCTTAGGCGGCGACCGCCACAGCGCGACGGCGGCGAAGCGCCACGCCGGCCACGCCGAAGCCGCCCAGCATCAGCGCCCAGCTCGCCGGCTCCGGCACGCCGCCGGCCGTCGCCACCAGGGTCGACTCGATGTTGGCGTCGGATTCCCAACCGTCCGCGCCGTTGCCCAAGAAGCCGACGAACCCGCCGGACTGGTTGTTGCTGGGGCTGAACGCCGCGGTCACGGTCTGGCCGAGGTAGGTGGCCGAGAAGGTGAAGTTCTCCTCACCCGGGTAGAAATCGTCGTAGTCGAAGGTGAACGGGCCAAGGAAGTCCGTGAATGCCAGCGTGGTCGTGCCGGCGTTGACCGTGCCGTCGGCGATGTTCCAGGTCCCGGCGCCGGGGGCGCCGCCGCTAGCGCCGAAGCTCACGTTGGTCAGATCGGCATCGGTAGCGATCGTGAACGACGTGGTATCGGCGAAGCTCCCGTCATAGCTGGCGAAGATCTGCACGGCGGCCGAGGCGGGCGCCGCGGCGGCGGTCAGTGCGAAGGCGGCCGCGCAGGCGGTCGCAAAGCGGATCAGATTCTTGGACACTCAGTCCCCCATGGTTAAGCAATGTTAACAGACTGCAGGGGGTGATACGGTCACGCTTCACAGATAACAAGCATACTCACCCATCGGGCGAGTCCCAAATTTGATATACCAGAGATATGGCAGTGTTTCGCCAATTCCTGCGGCCAACTCCAAAGTCAATGCTTTGAGATATTCTGTTATGTGACCATCGTTTTCTGAACGTGGCGGCGTAGAGATCGCCTGAAGGCGACACGCCCAGGCATCGCCCCTTCCACTCCTGCTCGCGCCGGGATACCCATGGTTCGTGGGGGACTGGATCATGGCCGACACCTGCCTGCGCACCATGGCTCGGACATGACCGCCGAGGTCGCGGCGCGGCCCGCCGAAGTCGTCATTCCGCTGGCCCCGGGCAGGCGCCTGCGCCTGCTGCTCTACGCCGGCGTTCCCATCCTGATCATCAACTTCGCCGCGCCCTATCTGGGCCTCATCGGCCTGCCGATCACCTTCTTCCTGAAGAACCGGCTGCACCTGACGGCCCACCAGACCGCGCAGTTCAACCTGATCATCTCCATTCCGCTGTTCCTGGGCTTCGTCTTCGGCTTCATCCGCGACCGCTGGAGCCCGTTCGGGACCGGCGACCGCGGCCACCTGGTGGTCTTCGGCCTCGCCACCGCCGCGATCTATGCGGCCATGGCCTTCATCGAGCCGACCTACGCCGTCCTGCTGGTGGGCGTCCTGGTGGTCACCGCCCTGATGCAGTTCGTCGCCGGCGCGGCGACGGGGCTGTCGTCCGCCATCGGCCGACACCACGCCATGACCGGCCAGATGAGCACGGTGATGAACTTCGCCATCCCGGCGCCAGGGGTGATGGCCATGTTGCTCGGCGGGGTCCTTAGCGGCCTGCTGGAAGGCGGCGGCGCCGTGACCGCGGCCCGCATCCTGTTCCTGCTGGGCGCGGGGCTGATGCTCGCCATCACCGCCTTCGGAGCCTTCGGGCCCAGGCGCCTGTTCGACGACGCGGTGGCCGGCGCCGAGCCGCAGCGGCTGACGCCCGGCGCCGACGTCATGCGCCTGCTGCGCACCTGGGCCATCTATCCGGTGATCATGATCCAGCTGCTCTGGCAGTTCGCGCCGGGCGCCAACCTGGCTCTGCAGTACCACATGGCCAACGAGCTGCACGCCACCGACGCCCAGGTGGGCGCCTTCTTCGCCATCTTCTACGCCGGCTTCCTGCCGGTCTACGTCCTCTACGCCTGGCTCGCCCAGCGCCTGCGGCTGGGGACGCTGCTCTGGATCGGCGGGATCCTGGCGGTGCCGCAGATGGTCTCGCTGCTGTTCATCCACTCGGCGCAGAGCGCGCTCCTGGCGGCGATCCCCATGGGCCTGCTGGGCGGCATCGGCCAGGCGGCGTTCACCGACCTCGCCATGCGCTCCTGCCCCAAGGGCCTGGAGGGCACGATGATGATGCTGTTCCTGGCGCTCTACTGGATTTCCAACCGGTTCGGCGACCTCTGGGGCGCGGACCTCTACCAGAACCACGGCGGCTACAACACGACGCTCTGGGCGACGATCGCCGTCTACGCCCTGATCCTGCCGGTCCTGTTCCTGGTGCCCAAGCGCATCAAGGCGACCATCGACGCCCGGGGTTAGGACCGGTCTCCCTCAGCCGATCACGTGGGCGTGGGTCGCGCCGACGGCTGCGGCGACCGCGGCGTGCTGCGGCAGCCGCAGGCGATAGATCAGCACTGAGCGCGCCGCATGCTTGCCGGCGGAGACCGTCTGCTTGGCCCAGGCAAGGAACGTCGCCGGGTCCAGGTGGGACGACCATTCGGTGGAGATCCCCCGCAGCCCCGCGTCCTTCAGCACTCTGGCCTCGATCCGCGTGAACTCCTCCAGGTGGCCGATGACGAACAGCGAGGAGGGCGCGATCATGGTCGCGGCGGTCTGCAGCGTCGTCGCCGGCACCCCGTCGATATCGCGCAACTCGCAGATCAGGCCCTGGCGGGCGTAGGTGCGGGCCTCCTGGAAGGCGGTGACGATGCGCGCGCGGTCGTCCAGGTTCGACAGGCTGGAAAAGGAGACCGGCACAATAAGCGCCAGCGGCGGGGCTTCCGGCTGACTACGGCGTAGCTCGCCCAGCCCCAGGGTGATGGCGCCGAGATCGATGCGCAGCCGGTCGCTGCGGGACAGGCGCGCCAGTTCCGTGGCGCTGAACTCCCGCCCGGTCATCGCATCGGCCACCGAGCGTCGCAGGCGCAGGCCGATCGTCGTTCGTCCCTTCAGCTCGATGACCGGATCGAGCGTGCAGGTGACTTCCACCTGGCATCCGTTCGACGCGACGAACGGCGTCCAGACGGCGACCGGTCCCAGGTCGGAATTCGCAGCGGCGACGTCCGCAGCCGCCGACCTGCCCATCTCGTCGTCCGACGCCTCGGCGGCGCGAGGGTCGACCGGCCGGGCCTCCACGCCCATGGGCGAAACCTGCACAACCTCGTGGACCGCGAGGTCGGCCGGCTCCGCCGAGCCCAGGAAGTGGTGCAGGATGTCGCGCAGCAGGCGCAGGCAGAAGGCCTGACCCGCCAGCCGGCCGAGCTCCGGCTGGCAAACCAGGATGTCGGTTTCGGAGATCCGCAGGTGATACCCGCGCGCGCCGATCTTCTGGTCGAGCAGCGCCTGGACGTGCTCGTGCACCTGGTCCCGGCGCATGGGCCAGCGGTCGCCAAAACGCTCGGCGACGGCGTCCATGGCGATCAGGTTCACCCGGCCTGACGCCAGGACCTCGGGGCTCGCGAACTGTTCGAGAGCCGCGTCGATGCCCGGCGAAAGCAGGCGCCGGACGGTCGCGCCGGAGCCCTGGTCCCGCACCTTTTGCATGACCTGGCTCATGGCGGCGCAAGCGCCGGGCTGCCCGGCCCGCCCGGAAGCTCGTCGTAGCTGATCGACAGCGATGCCGGAGCATCCCCGCCGGCCGACCGAAAGCGCAGCACGGCCTCATCCAGCGCGTCGCTCAGGCGTTTGAAGCAATCCTGCTCCAGCCGCCCCTGCTGGATAAGGAACCAGCGTCC
>NZ_JAQGIZ010000143.1 GCF_028290885.1 Phenylobacterium sp. | reverse complement strand
TGACCAGGCGCGATACCAGCCAGAAGCGCTGAGCCGTGCGCCCTCCGTTGCATCAACAGGCCAGCGACGTGGATGCATCTCGGAAGGGTGACGTCGCTACCCACCCCCGTGCAGACATTTGGATCGTCCGCTTGGCGGCGTGCCTGAATACGGGAGACAGGAGCAATTCCCCTGGCCCTCGCGAGGCCGGCTAGAACAGGGCTGGTTGGTCGCTCTGGTGATGCGCGGGCTTTCCGCCAGGGCGCTCCCTTCCCCGTATTCAGGCGGTAGGCTTCGCGGGTCGCGCGGATGCAGCGCAGCTTCCGAATCCGCCAGGTGGTTGTCGGATCGCGCGCCGCCGGCGCGTCTTAAGGGCGGACGGGCCCTGCCGACCTTCGACCAGGCCGCCTCGACACGATCACAAGGGAGCAAGCCGCATGATCACCATCTCCGCCTTTCGCTGGGTTCCGCCGTTCGCGCAGGGCCAGGTGCGCGATCTCCGCGTCCGCTGGGCGCTCGAGGAAGCCGGACTTCCCTATAGGACCCGCCTCTTGCAGCAGGGCGACCAGGACAAGCCCGACTATCGCGCGCTGCAGCCGTTCGGCCAGGTTCCGATCTTCGAGGAGGACGGCCGCACGCTGTTCGAGAGCGGCGCCATCGTTCTGCACATCGCAGAGCGCAGCGAAGCGCTCCTGCCGAAGGATGCCGACGCGCGGGCGCGTGCGACGCAATGGCTGATCGCGGCGCTGAATTCCATCGAGCCGCACGTCATGAACGTCGCCGTGCTTGCGCTTTTCTACGCGGATCAGGAGTGGGCCAAGCTGCGCCGCCCGGGCGCGCGGGACTTCGCGCTGCATCGCCTGGACGCGCTGGCCAAGGCGCTGGGCGACAAGCCCTATCTCGACGGCGAGCGCTTCACCGCGGGCGACCTGATGATGACGACGGTGCTGCGCATCATCCCCGATCTCGTCACCGACCCGCGGCTGACGGCCTACGTCGAGCGCTGCACCTCCCGCCCGGCGTTCCGCAGGGCCCTGGATGCGCAGATGGGCGATTTCAAGGAGGCTGCATGACGATGGGTTGCGCCCTCTAAGGGCGCGATCCGCCGATGCGCCCGTCCGTCGGCGAGCGAGGGACAGGCGCGCCGACGCGGCTGGCGACAATGCGAGTTGACCTTTGGCGCAGCGGCTGCAAGCGCTCCCGCCTGCCATGATCCTCACCCTCTCCTGTCCCGACCGCACCGGCATTGTCGCCCGCGTCTCGGGCCTGCTGTTCGAGCGCGGCGCCAATATCCTCGACGCCCAGCAGTACGACGATCCTGAAACCGGCCGCTTCTTCATGCGGGTGGTGTTCGACCCCGGCCGCGGCGACGCGACGGCGCTCGGTAGAATGTTCTCCGATGTCGCCGCGGAGTTCGCGATGGCCTGGAGCCTTCGCGACCCGACGATTCGCCGGCGCGTCATGATCCTGGCCTCCCAGACCGACCACTGCCTGGCCGACCTGATCTGGCGTTGGCGACAGGGCGAGCTGCCGATGGACATCGCCGCGGTGGTGTCGAACCACCCGGCGACGACCTTTCCGCACACCGACCTGAAGGACATCGCTTTCCACCACCTACCGGTGACGTCGGAAACCAAGGCCGAACAGGAGCTGGCGCTCTGGCGGCTGGTCCAGGAAACCCGCACCGACCTGGTGGTGCTCGCCCGCTACATGCAGGTGCTGTCAGGCGATCTGGCGACGAAGCTGGAAGGTCGCTGCATCAATATCCACCACTCCTTCCTGCCGGGGTTCAAGGGCGCGCGGCCCTATCACCAGGCCCATGCGCGCGGCGTGAAGGTGATCGGCGCCACCGCTCACTTTGTCACCCCGGACCTCGACGAGGGCCCGATCATCGAGCAGGACGTGGAGCGGATCAGCCACCGCGACACGCCCGCCGCCCTGATCCGCAAGGGACGCGACATCGAACGCCGCGTCTTGGCGCGGGCCGTACGATGGGCGCTGGAGGACCGTGTGTTGCTGAACGGCCGCAAAACCGTGGTGTTCACCGACTGAATGGGACGCACCAAGACCGGTGACCGCGGTTCCTTGTGGCTAGGGAGGTCGCCAACCATCTAACGGCCATGCCCTACGATGTTACGGAGTGGCCCGAAGAGCCGCTCGATCCCTATTCCGCCCAGGTCGCCCACGCCTTCGAGACGGTCGGTCCAGCCGTCGTCCACATTGCGGCGCGTCAGGCCGACGGCCGGGGAGGAACCGGCTCAGGCGTGATCTTCGCGCCCGACGGCTACCTGATCACCAATAGCCACGTGGTGGCCGGCGCGACGCGGCTCTCGGCCAGCCTGACCGACGGCCGCGAGTTCGAGGCCCGGCTGATCGGCGACGATCCGGCCACCGACCTGGCGGTGCTGCGGCTGGACGCCACGGGACTGCCGCACGCCGAGTTCGGACGCTCGTCACGGCTGCGGGTCGGCCAGCTGGTGGTGGCGATCGGCAATCCGTTCGGCTTCCAGGCGACCGTCACGGCGGGCATCGTCAGCGCGCTCGGACGCACGCTGCGCTCGCCCAGCGGCCGGCTGATCGAAAGCGTCATCCAGACCGACGCGCCGCTCAACCCCGGCAACTCCGGCGGCGCGCTGGTGGACGGGCGCGGCCGGGTGGTCGGGATCAACACCGCGATGATCGGCCAGGCGCAGGGCCTGTGCTTCGCCATTGGCGGCGATACCGCGGTCGACGTGACGGCGCGGCTGATGCGCGACGGACGCGTGCGCCGTGCGCGGCTGGGAGTGGCCGGCCAGACCACGCCGCTGGACCCCCGGCTATCGCGGCGCCTGCGCCGCGCGGCCGGCTCGGCGGTCACGGTGTCGGAGGCGGCGCCGGACGGTCCCGCGGCGCGCGCCGGGGTGCTGACCGGCGACGTGATCCTCGAGTTCGCCGGCGAGACGGTGTTCTCGGTCGATGACCTGCATCGGCTGCTCACCGCCGAGATCTCCGGAACCGACGTGCCCATGGTGGTGATGCGCCGCGCCAGGATCGAGACGCTGACGGTGCGGCCGGACGTGGACGGCTAGGATCAAAATCCAGCCAAGCTATTGATATTACAATATATTCGTCATGACCGGGCTTGTCCCGGCCACCCATACGCACAGGTCTCTCAAGACGGATCGCGGCGGCGCCGCAGCGAGTAGTCCCGCTTTCCCGTGTTTATGGGTGGCCGGGACAAGCCCGGCCATGACGTTTCAACAAGAGTGTTTCAACAAGAGTGATTGAGTCATCAGCCTAGGCCCACGCTCCTGCGTCAGGCCACCGCCAGCAGCCGCGCGAGAGCCGCCTCCAGCTTGCCGCGGGCGGCTTCCGCCTCAGCCAGGCGGTCGCGGTTCTCCTCGACCACCTCCTCCGGCGCGCGGGCGACGAAGTCGGCGTTGGCGAGCTTCTTGGCGGTGCGCTCGATGTCGGAGGCGAGCGAGTTCACCTCCTTGCCCAGGCGCGCGCGCTCGGCGGCGATGTCGATGAACTCCGCGACCGGCAGGGCCAGGGTCGCGCCATCGACGACGTAGGGGATCGCGCCCGGCGGCGGGGCGTCGACGACGCGCACCTCGGAGACCCGCAGCATCTGGCTGATCAGGGCGACGGCGTCGCGCAGCACCTCGCGCTGCGCCTCGGTCGCGTCCACCACCAGCAGCGGCGGGCGGGCCGAGTTGGGGACGTTCAGCTCGGCGCGGACCGAGCGGCCTTCGGCGATGGTCTCGACGATCAGGCCGATCACGGCGTCGGCCGCGGGATCGATCAGCGAGGCCGGCAGATCCGGCCAGGGCGCGGTCATGAGGAAACCCTTATGGTCCCGCGGGGCGCCCAGCGCCTGGGTCTGGCCCCAGAGCTCCTCGGTCAGGAACGGCATGACCGGGTGCAGCAGCTTCAGGATGACGTCCAGCACCCAGGCCGCCGTGGCGCGGGTCTCATCGCGCGCCGCCTCATCCGCCGTGGGCTCGCCCGGCTTGCCCAGCACGGGCTTGGCCAGCTCCACGTACCAGTCGCAGTACTGTCGCCAGACGAAGCGGTAGAGGCCGTCGGCGGCCGCGTCGAAGCCGCAGGTCGCCAGCGCCTCGGTGACCGCGCGCGCCGTGCGCGTGGTCTCGCCGACGATCCAGCGGTTGAGCGGCAGCTTCACCTTCGCCGGATCGAAGCCCTCCGCCCGCGCGGCGCCGTTCATCTGGGTGAAGCGCGTGGCGTTCCACAGCTTGGTGCCGAAGTTGCGGTAGCCCTCGATCCGTTCGCGGGAGAGCTTGATGTCGCGCGCCTGCCCCGACATGGCCGTCAGCGTGAACCTGAGCGCGTCGGCGCCGTAGTCGTCGACCAGCTCCAGAGGGTCCATGACGTTGCCCTTGGACTTCGACATCTTCTTGCCCTCCGCGTCGCGGACCAGGGCGTTGATGAAGATGCGCTTGAAGGGGACGTCGCCCATGAAATGCAGCCCCTGCATCATCATCCGGGCGACCCAGAAGAAGATAATGTCGAAGCCGGTGACCAGGGTGTGGGTAGGATAGAACCGCGCCAGGTCGGAGGTCTGCTCCGGCCAGCCCAGGGTCGAGAACGGCCACAGCGCGGATGAGAACCAGGTGTCGAGGACGTCCTCGTCCTGGCGCAGCGGCTCCTCGCGGCCATAGTGCTCGTAGGCCTGCGCCTTGGCCTCCTCCTCCGTCTCGGCGACGAAGATCTTGCCGCCGGGTCCGAACCAGGCCGGGATGCGGTGGCCCCACCAGAGCTGGCGCGAGATGCACCAGGGCTGGATGTTCCGCATCCACTCGAAGTAGGTCTTCTCCCAGGCCTTGGGCACGAAGACCGTGTCGCCCTCCTCGATCGCCTTGATCGCCGGCTTGGCGAGCGCCTCGGCGTTCACGTACCACTGGTCGGTCAGATAGGGCTCAACCACGACGCCGGAGCGGTCGCCGTGCGGCACCGTGTGGCGGGTCTTCTCGACCTCGCGCAACAGGCCCAGCCGCTCGAATTCCTCGACCACCTTCTTGCGCGCCGCGAACCGGTCGAGGCCGCGATATTCCGGCGGGACGTTGTCGTTGAGCCGCGCGAAGTCGTCGAAGATGTTGATCATCGGCAGGTTGTGGCGCTTGCCGACCTGGAAGTCGTTGAAGTCGTGGGCCGGAGTGATCTTCACCGCGCCGGAGCCCTTTTCCGGGTCGGGATATTCGTCGGCGATGACCGGGATCGGCCGGTTCACGATCGGCAGGCGCACCGCCTTGCCGATCACCGCGGTGTAGCGCGCGTCGCCCGGATGCACGGCGACGGCGGTGTCGCCCAGCATGGTCTCCGGCCGGGTGGTGGCCACCACGATCTCGCCGGAGCCGTCCTCCAGCGGATAGGCGAAGTGCCAGTAGTGGCCGTCGACCTCGCGCTGCTCGACCTCAAGGTCGGAGATCGCCGTCTGGAAGTGCGGATCCCAGTTCACCAGCCGCTTGTCGCGGTAGATGAGCTTTTCCTTGTAAAGGGTCACAAAGACCTTGCGAACCGCCGCAGACAGGCCTTCGTCGAGGGTGAACCGCTCGCGGCTCCAGTCGCAGGAGGCGCCCAGGCGGCGCAGCTGGTTGACGATCTGACCGCCGGACTTGGCCTTCCACTCCCAGACCTTGGCCACGAAGGCCTCGCGGCCGAGGTCGCGGCGGCTGAGGTTGCCCTGCTCGGCCAGCTGGCGCTCGACCACCATCTGGGTGGCGATGCCGGCGTGGTCGGTGCCCGGCAGCCACAGCGCCGCCTTCCCCCGCATCCGCTCGAAGCGGATCAGCACGTCCTGCAGGGTATTGTTCAGCGCGTGGCCGATGTGCAGGGAACCGGTGACGTTCGGCGGCGGGATGACGATGGAGAACGGCTCGGCGGCCGGGTCGTCGATGGGCGCAAAGCCGCCCGACGCCTCCCAGGCGGCGTAGAGGCGCGGTTCGACGGTCTTGGGATCGAAGGTCTTGTCGAGCATGTCCGAAATTCTGGCTGGGCCG
>NZ_JAQGIZ010000112.1 GCF_028290885.1 Phenylobacterium sp. | reverse complement strand
AAGGTGGCGACCGAAGCGCTCCGCTCACCGCGCAGGGCGAGCAGGAGTCCGCAGGCGGCGATGAACAGCCCCACGGCAACGATCAACGCTGCGGCGATCCAGGTGGCGGCGGGTTCGATCTTCATGGGTTTCAGGCCCTGCCCAGGCGGCGGTCTCGGCGCAGCTTACAGACCGCGGCGCCGAGCAGGAAGGCGCAGTTGATCACCGCCACCACCGCGATCACCGACAGCACGCCGATGGCCGCGTGTTCGCGGGTGCTGCGCATCCAATAGGTGGATTCCAGGGCGTTGATCCCGATGAACGCGACAGCCAGCGCCGCGATCATGCACATCGCCAGCACACCCCAGTCGATCCAGGTCTCGCGGCTCCCCATGACCAAAGCTTGGCATGGAAATACTGGACCGGCCAGAGGCGCTGATCTTACCTTATTGACGGCTCATCTTGGAGTCACAATCCCTTATTGGGCAAGGAAAGGTTGGGGGATGCGGTTGCGCGCCTGACGCTCGGTCATCCAGCCGGGATACTCCGCCGGCAGGACGCTGACCTCGTCGAGGCGGGCCATCTCCTCGTCCGACAGGCTCAGGGTCACGGCGGCCAGGTTGTCGTCCAGCTGCTCCACCGTCTTGGCCCCGACGATCACGCTCATCACATGCGGCTTGTGCAGCAGCCAGGCCAGGGCCACCCGCGCCACCGACACCCCATGGGCGTCGCCGATCTCGCGCATCACGGCGATGCACTTCCAGGCGCGGTCCTTGTCCACCGGCGGGAAGTCGAAATTGGTGCGCCGCGCGTCCTGCGGATTGTTCGAGCCCGGCCCGAACTTGCCCGACAGCAGCCCGCCCGCCAGCGGCGACCAGACCATCAGCCCGAGGTTCTCGGAGGTCAGCATCGGCGCCAGCTCGCGCTCCAGGTCGCGGCCGGCGATGGAGTAGTAGGCCTGCAGGGTCTCGAAGCGGACGTAGCCTTTGGCCTCGCTGAGCCCCAACGCCTTGGCGATCTTCCAGGCGGCCCAGTTTGAGACGCCGATGTAGCGCACCAGCCCCTGGCGGGTCAGGTCGTCGAGCGCGCGCAGCGTCTCCTCGACCGGCGTGACCGTGTCGTTTCCGTGGATCTGATAGAGGTCGATGTGGTCGGTCTGCAGCCGCTCGAGGCTGGTCTGCACGCTGTCCATGATGTGGCCGCGCGAGGCGCCACGGTCGTTGGGCCCGGGGCCCATCTCGCCGAACACCTTGGTGGCGATGACCACGTCCTTGCGGGCGGTCCCCAGGTTCTTGAACGCCTGGCCGAGCAGCTTCTCGGATTCGCCGAACGAGTAGACGTCGGCCGTGTCGAAGAAGTTCACCCCAGCCTCAATCGCCCGGCCGACGATGCCGTCCACCTCGCCCTGCTGCAGGGCGCCGATGGCCTTCCACATGCCGGCGTTTTCAGACCCGCCGAAGGTCATGGTCCCCAGGCAGATTTCCGAGACAAAAAGACCGGTGCGGCCGAGCTGGTTGTACTTCATGGGAACATCTCCGACGGGGCCGATGTCCGCCCATATGGTCAGGCCATTGCGACGCGTCGAGGTCGGCCGGCGTGCATGCGTACAATAAATCGGAGAACGGCGGAAATGGGGGCGCGTTGCCCGGTCCTAAAGCGCCCTGAGAATCCCCTCGACCATCTTCTTGGCGTCGCCGAACAACATCATGGTGTTGTCGCGGAAGAAGAGTTCGTTCTCGACGCCGGCGTAGCCGGGGCTCATGCCGCGCTTCACGAACAGCACCGTGCGGGCCTTCTCCACGTCCAGGACCGGCATGCCGTAGATGGGGCTGGCCGGGTCGGTCTTGGCGGCCGGATTGGTGACGTCGTTGGCCCCGATCACGAAGGCCACGTCGGCGGTGGGAAACTCGGCGTTGATGTCCTCCAGCTCGAAGACCTCGTCATAAGGGACGTTGGCCTCGGCCAGCAGCACGTTCATGTGGCCGGGCATGCGGCCGGCGACCGGGTGGATGGCGTACTTCACCTCGACGCCTTCCGCCTTCAGCTTGTCGGCCATCTCGCGAAGGGCGTGCTGCGCCTGGCTCACCGCCATGCCGTAGCCGGGGACGATGATCACCTTTGACGCGTTCTTCATGATGAAGGCCGCGTCCTCCGCGCTGCCCTGCTTGACCGGCCGGGTCTCGACCTTGCCGCCGGCCGCCGCGGCGCTGTCGTCCGCGCCGAAGCCGCCGAGGATCACGGAGATGAAGCTGCGGTTCATCGCCTTGCACATGATGTAGCTGAGGATCGCGCCGGACGAGCCCACCAGAGCGCCGGTGATGATCAGGGTGGTGTTCTCCAGCGTGAAGCCCAGCGCCGCCGCCGCCCAGCCGGAATAGCTGTTCAGCATGGAGATCACGACCGGCATGTCCGCCCCGCCGATGGGGATGATCAGGGTGACGCCCACCAGCAGGCTGAGCGCGAAGATCCCCCAGAAGGCCCAGAGCGCCGAGCCGCCGCTCATCACCAGCAGGACGATCAGCACCAGGATGCCAAGGCCGATGGCGATGTTCAGCAGGTGGCGGCCCGGCAGCAGGATCGGGGCGCCGCTCATGTTGCCGTTGAGCTTCGCAAACGCGATCACCGAGCCGGTGAAGGTGACGGCGCCGATGGCCAGGCCGAGTGACAACTCGATCAGCGAGTTGAGGTGGATGACGCCGTCCGCCCCGGCGATGCCATAGGCCTGCGGCGTGTGGATCGCAGCCACCGCCACCAGGCAGGCGGCCATGCCGACCAGGCTGTGGAAGGCCGCCACCAGCTGCGGCATGGAGGTCATCGCCACCCGACGGGCGATGATCGCGCCGATGGTCCCGCCGATGGCGACGCCGCCGAGGATCAGGCCGAGCGTAAGCGCGTCCAGAAAGCCCCGGCCCCAGAGCGTGGCCAGCGTCGTGGCGATCGCGATCGCCATGCCGATCATGCCGTTGCGGTTGCCGGCCTGGCTGGTGGTCGGGCTGGAGAGGCCGCGCAGCGCCAGGATGAAGAGTACGCCGGAGACGAGGTAGAGGATGGCCGCGAGGTTGGCGTTCACTTCGCGCCGTCCTTCTTCAGGGCCGGGGCTTTCTTTTTGTACATGGCGAGCATCCGGCGGACGACGAGGAACCCGCCGAAGATGTTGACGGAGGCGAAGGCGGTGGCGACCGCGCCGGCGCCCTTGGAGATCAGCACGCTGCGGGTCAGCTCGCCGGTCGGGGCGTGCGCGGCGGCGGCCAGCAGGGCGCCGACGATGATCACCGATGAGATGGCGTTGGTCACCGCCATCAGCGGCGTGTGCAGGGCCGGGGTCACGCTCCACACCACATAGTAGCCGACGAAGATCGCCAGCACGAAGATGGCCAGGCGGAATACGGTGGGATCGACGGCTTCCATGTCAGCCCTCCTTCAGCGCCGGATGGACGATCTGCCCGCCGTGGGTGACCAGCGAGGCCTTGAGGATCTCGTCCTCCAGGTCGGGCTGCAGGGCGCCGTCCTTGACCAGCAGGCCGGCGAAGGCGGTCAGGTTGCGGGCGTATAGCGCCGAGGCGTCGGCGGCGATGCGGCCGGGCATGTTGGCGATGCCGACGATTTTCGCCGGCCCGGCCTGGACCACCTCGCCCAGCCTGGCGCCTTCAACATTGCCGCCCTGCTCGACGGCCAGGTCGATCAGCACCGAGCCGGTCCTCATCGAGGCCACCTGCTCGGCCGAGACCAGCCGGGGCGCCGGGCGGCCGGGGATCAGGGCGGTGGTGATGACGATGTCCTGCTTCCTGATGTGCTCCGACACCAGGGCCGCCTGCTTGGCCTGGTACTCCGGGGACATTTGCTTGGCGTAGCCGCCGGCGGTCTGGGCGTCCTTGAACTCCTCGTCCTCGACCGCCAGGAACTTGGCCCCGAGGCTCTCCACCTGCTCCTTGGTGGCCGGGCGCACGTCGGTGGCGGTGACCACCGCCCCCAGCCGGCGGGCGGTGGCGATGGCCTGCAGGCCGGCGACGCCGACCCCCATCACGAACACCTTGGCCGCGGCGACGGTGCCGGCGGCGGTCATCATCATCGGCAGGGCCCGGCCATAGGCCTGGGCCGCCTCGATCACCGCGCGGTAGCCGGCCAGGTTGGCCTGGCTGGACAGCACGTCCATCACCTGGGCGCGGGTGATCCGCGGCACGAACTCCATGGCGAAGGCCGTCGCACCGGCCTTGGCCAGCGCCGCCAGCTGGGCCTTGTCCTGATAGGGGTTGAGCA
>NZ_JAQGIZ010000045.1 GCF_028290885.1 Phenylobacterium sp. | reverse complement strand
TCATTGAGATAGTCCGCTCTTGGGACCTGGGACGATCGGCCCGGCCGACACCCAGCCATAAATCTCATGCCGGCTAGTTTGCCTGCCGTAGCCGGTCACTCAAGGACCGGCCAAAGGCCGATCCGCCGCGGCGGCCCTCCGGACCCCCAGCGGCCGGCCGAGGGGTCCCCTGTCGAAGGGTGAACGCCACCAACCCAAAGCCGGAATTCCTTGACTCCCGCCGGTATCTATGTTCTTGTTTTGTTCATGTTCGACACGGAGGCGATCCCTGAGACTGCGCCGACCGATCCCGTCGCGGATCGGGCCGAGCGGCATGGGCGCGTCCTGCAGGAGCTCACCGACCTCGGCATGAACCTGGCCCGCGCGGTGAGCGCCCAGGCCGCCGACGCCGATCCGGCCACCGCCCATGCCCTGGCGCTCGATTTCGCCCGCATCGCCAGAGCCGTGCGCCAGACCGTGGCCCTGGAGGCCAAGCTCGCCGACGACCGGCAGACGTCCCTCGCCGAGCGCGCCCAGCATCGCCAACGCGAGGCCGACGCCCAGGCCCGACGCCGCCGGACCCGCATCGAGTCCCTGGTGGAGCGCGCCATCGACGCCGAAGCCTCCGGCTCGGAGGCCGACAACCTCTACGAAGACCTCCGCGAACGCCTGGAAGACGCCGACGACCTGGCCGGCTTCCACGACCGCCCCCTCCCCGAGATCGTCGCCCTCATCTGCAAGCACCTCGGCGTCACCCCGCCCCTGGTCCTTTGGAACGACGCGGACTGGGGGATCGAGAGCGAGGCGGCGCCTCCGGAAGCCGTGGAGGGCGCGGTCGGGCGACCGATTTCTGAGCCCTTCGAGGCGCCCTTACCCGACCCCTAATTTCCGCTCATCCCCGCGAAAGCGGGGACCCAGGCTTTTTTCGTTGATGAGCTTCTACGTCTACATCCTGGCGAGCCAGAGGAACGGGACCCTCTACATCGGCCACACCGACAGCATCAGCCGTCGAATGTTGGAGCATCGCGAAGGCGCCACGCCCGGCTTCACCGCCAAGTACCGGGTAAAGCGGCTTGTCTATTACGAGGTGTTCGAGGGCCGAAACGGAGCGTTCGTGCGCGAACGCGCGATGAAGAAATGGCGGCGACTCTGGAAGCTCGAACTGATCGAACGGTTCAATCCAAGCTGGAGAGACCTGTTCGAGGAACTGCCGCTCGAATGAACGAAAAAAGCCTGGGTCCCCGCTTTCGCGGGGATGAGCGGAGGGGGACGGTTCGCGCGCCCCAACCGCAGGCCGATCCTTGACGGACCTGCCCAGGCAGGCTCGCATCCCGCGTGCGATTTAAGCCGCGGACGCATCTGAGGATGCCAGGCGTTGCGTTGGAGGAACCGCCCATGCTGCTCTCGGATCTGAAGGTCGTGGAGTGGTCCACCTGGGTCGCGGGGCCGGGGTGCGCGGCGGTGATGGCCGACTGGGGCGCCAAGGTGATCAAGGTCGAGGCCGCCGCGGGCGACGCCACGCGGACCTTCTGGCCGGACACCGCCGAGAGCCCCGGCAATCCGATCTTCTCCAACGAGAACCGCGGCAAGCGCGGCGTCGTGCTGGACGTTGGAAAGCCGCAAGGCCGCGCGGCGCTGATCGCCATCCTCAAGGACGCCGACGTCTTCGTGACCAACGTGCGGCCGGGCGCGCTGAAGCGGGCGCGGCTGGACTATGACAGCCTGAAGGCCGAGCTGCCGCGGCTGATCTACGCCAACGTCACCGGCTACGGCCTCACCGGGCCAGAGGCCGACACGCCTGCCTTCGACCTGACCGGGTTCTGGACGCGCAGCGGCGTGGCCGCCGCGACCATCCCGCCGGACCAGGAGCCGTTCACCTGCCGCCCGGGGTTCGGCGACCACGTGACGGCGCTGGCGACGCTGTCGGGCGTGCTGGCCGCGGTGCACGAGCGCGACCGGACCGGCGTCGGGCGGCAGGTGGAGACGTCGCTGATCCGCGCCGGCTGCTATGCGCTGGGCTGGGACTATGCGGTCCACCTGCGCTACGGCCAGGCGGTGACCGCTCAGCCGCGCCACGATCGGCCGGGTGCGCTCGGCGGCTTCTTCCGGACCAAGGACGAGCGCTGGTTCTGCATGGCGCCGCGCGGACCGCGCGACTTCCCGGCCGTGATGAGCGCCATCGGCCGGTCGGACTACGTCACCGACCCGCGCTGCACGCCGCCGATCACCGACCTGGAGGTGGTGCGCGAGATCCGCGCCGTGCTGGACGCCGCCTTCGCCGGGATGACGCTGGCCGAGGCCGGGGCGATGCTGACCGGCGTGGACGTGATCTGGGCGCCCATGGCGACGCTCTCCGACGTGGTCGCCGACCCCACCGCGCACGAGGCCGGCTGCTTCGTCGAGACGCCCGACGGCTGGGGCGGCAGCTTCAGGGCGCCCGCCGCGCCGGTGCGCTTCCCGGCCACGCCCACCGGCCCGGCCGGTCCCGCGCCCAGGCTCGGCGAGCACACCCGCGAAGTGCTGGCCGAGGCGGGCTACGACCCGGCGGCCGTGGAGGCGCTGATCGCAGGCGGCGCGGCTACCTAGCCCGCCGGTCGTCGCGCAGGATCATGCCGCCGATCCAGCTGGAGATGCCGGTGATGATCGCAGCCAGAACGCCCGCGACCAGGCTGTGCACGTGGAAGCCGGGAACCACCAGCGACACCAGGCCGATCATCGCGGCGTTCACGATCAGCAGGAACAGGCCCAGGGTCACGATCGTGAGCGGCAGGGTGAGGATCACCACCACCGGCCGGACGAAGGCGTTGACCACGCCCAGCAGCACGGCGGCCAGGATCAGCGCGGTGGTGTCGCGTACAGTGATGCCGCCGTGCAGGAGCCTGGAGGCGACCCACAGGCCCAGTGCGCCGAAGATCACGCGGACGATGAATTTGGCGAACATGCGGTCTCCCACGGGCGCGTCGAAGCTTTGCTACTAGAGCGCGTCCCGGCAGCGTAGGAAAGGGTTTCGGCGGCGACATGCTGGGGGCGCATTTTGGCCTCAGCGGGGCGGTCAAGCTGCGGCGTCCAGTGAACAAGGGTTTCAGATGATCAAACGCTTCCTCGTGCCGGCGCTCCTGCTGACCCTGGCCGCGTGCGCGTCGGATCATCCCCGGGGTCACGGTCCGGGCGGCCGCGGCGGGCCCGGCGGCCCCGGCGGACCGCCGCGCGTTCGCCTGTTCATCAGCCCGTCCGGCGAGCCCTTCCGTGGCGAGGACGGCCTGGGCCACTGGCTCGCCCAGGCCGATGCCGACCATGACGGCGCGGTGACGCTCGCCGAGTTCCGCGCCGACGCGCAGCATTCCTTCAAGTTCCTCGACACCAACGGCGACGGGGTCATCGACGGGTTCGAGCTGCAGCACTACGAGCGCGACATCGTCCCTGAGATCGGCGTCATGACCTTCGATGAACGTCCCACCCCCGCCGCCCGCCCCTCCGGGGGCGGTGGACGCGGCGGCGGTGGCGGCGGCCGCGGTGGTCGCGGCGGTGGCGGAATGGGTGGCGGGGGAGGCCGCGGCGGCGGACAGGGCGGCGGCTCAGGCTCCGACAACAGCTCCAGCGCCCAGGCGCAGCAGACCACGAAGGCCCCGGCCGCCGGCCGCGAGGGCGCGGCGCGGTATTCCCTGATCAACGAGCCGGAGCCGATCTCGGCGGCGGACGCCAACCTCGACGGCAAGGTGACGCTCGCGGAATGGATGGCGATCACCGACCGGCGCTTCGCCCGGCTGGACCACGACAAGTCGGGACGCCTGACGAAGGACAACCTGCTGCACCTGCAGCCCAAGCCGCCGAAGGACGCGCCGAAGGCGCCCTGACGCTCAACCCGCCGTGACGGCCTCGACCGTGGGCACGGTCTCGGACAGCCGTCCGCCGATGCGGATCGGCTCCACGCGGCGGGCGAGGCCGGTGGCGTTGTCGGTCTCGACAAAGACGCCGCAGACCGTGGCCGGGCCCTCGGCGGGCTTGTAGCGGCCGCCGGAGATGCGGGTGGTGAAGCGCCTGAGCGGCTCTTCCTTCTGGTTGCCGATCACGCTGTCGTAGTCGGCGCAGGCGCCGGCGTCGGTCTGGTAGGCGGTGCCGCCGGTGAGGATCTGGCAGTCGGCGGTCGGCACATGGGTGTGGGTGCCCACGACCAGGCTGGCGCGGCCGTCGCAGAAGTGGCCCATGGCCATCTTCTCGGAGGTGGCCTCGGCGTGCATGTCGACCACGATGGCGTCGGCGACGGCCCCCAGCGGGCAGGCCTCAAGCTCCTTGTCGACCGCCGCGAAGGGGTCGTCGAGGCTGTCCATGTGCACCCGGCCCAGCAGGTTGATCACCAGGATCTGCCGGCCGCCCTGGGTTTCGAACAGCTGGGCGCCTCGGCCCGGCGCATCGGAGAAGGCGGAATAGTTCAGCGGCCGGATCAGCCGGGGCTCGCGCACGATGTAGGTCAGCGCCTCCTTCTGGTCCCAGGAGTGGTTGCCCAGCGTCAGCGCGTCGGCGCCGGCGTCGAACAGCTCGCGGGCCGTGGACTCGGTGATGCCGAACCCGGCGGCGGCGTTCTCGGCGTTGACGATCACGAACTCCAAGCCCAGCCGTTTGCGCAGGCCCGGCAGGTGATCGGCCAAGCCTTCGCGGCCCGAGCGCCCGACGACGTCTCCAAAGAAGGCAAATCTCATCGGCTCTCTCTAACGACTTCCCGCCCCAACGTCTCTATCGGGCGACTTCCATGAACTCCGTCTCCGTCAGGATGGCGTCGAGCCGTTGGTCGTGAGGATCCATCGGCACGGCCTCCACCTCCTGGCCGGAGAACGCCAGGCCAAGGACGAAAACCGGCCGCACCGCGCGAAGGTTCGCCAGCGTCCGGTCATAGTGGCCTGCGCCCTGTCCCAGCCGCCCGCCCTTTCGGTCGAAGCCGAGCAGTGGGGTGATGACGAGGTTGGGCTCCACATCGGGGGCCGAGGCGGGTGGCGCGGGGATGCCAAAGGCGTCCGGCGCCAGCACATCCTGCGCCCGCCAGAGGCGGAACTTCAGCGGCGAGTCGCGGTCGACGGCTACCGGCAGGGCGGCCTTCGCGTGGCCGGCGTTGAACTCCAGGATCGCCCGCAGGATCGGCGTCGGATCGACCTCGGACCCCATCGGGCAATAGGCGCCGACGACACTGAAGCGGCTGAACCGCGAGAGCGGCAGGCGGCGCGCCGCGCGCTCGGCGACGTCAGGGACCTGGTCGGCCAGCCGCCGGCGCAGGGCCCGCAGCCGCACACGCAGCGCGGACTTGTCGAGAAGCTCGGTCACCGGGCGATCTTACGGGAAAGGGTGGCGGCGCCGCGAGAGCCGTGAAGGACTGTTTCATTCCCTCGACCTGGTAGACCAGGTGGGCGCCGTATGCCCGGGACCACGATCCCGGCCAGGGACAGCTCCCTATGAGTGAATTAAGGTCGCTGGAATATGTCGCCTTCGACGTGGGCCGCAGCTGACCCGCCGCTTACCAAGGTAGTGCGTCGCGGCGTGGTTCTCAAGCGAAGCCGCCTCAGCCCTCTTCGCCGCCCAGCTTCTCGATGCGCTTGGCGGCGGTTTCCAGGGCGGCGACGGCGCGGTTTTCCAGGCGGCTGCGGTCGGTCTGCAGGCGTCCCACCTCGGACTGCAAAGCGGCCAGCCGCGTGCGGGCGTCGGCGAGCTCGTCGGCCAGCAGGAGGGCTCCCATCAGGAACAGCCGGGTGTCGCCGAGCTGACCCATGTCCTGGCTGACCTGCCGCACTTGGTGGTCGAACATCCTGGCGAGCTCGAGGAGGTGGGCCTCCTGGCCGTCCTCGCATCCCACCGCATAGGGCCGGCCGTTCACCTCGACGCTCAGCTGGGCCATGGATCAGTGCTCCGCTGAGGAAGAGGGGGGCGGCGCGCCGCCGTTCAGGGCGGCGCGGATTTCCACGATCGCCCGGCCGAGCGCCGCTGAGGCCTCGGCGCCGGCCGCCTCCAGTTCACGTTCGCGGGCGCGGGCCTCGTCCAGCTCGGCCGCCAGGTTGGCGCGGTCCTGGTCGAACAGGCCGCCAGCTTCTGCGCCCGCGGTCTTCAGCCGCTGGGCGAGCCGCTGCTCCAGCACGTTCACCGCCTGCTCCAGCCGCCGGGCCGCCAGGTCCAGGGCGCTTTCGCCGCTCATCGCCGTCCTCCCGAAAAGGCTCCAGCCTGTCCATCTATAGACCTGCGTCGGCGTGCTTCGGAAGCATGCCCTTTTCTTGACCCCTGCCCGCCCGCGTGCGACCCCGCGCGGCAAGCCTCAACCCCGCCACTCCAGGATCTCGATGCCCGCGCCTCTCCAGACCATGGCCGACGCCGTCCGCGTGCTTTCCATGGACGCGGTCCACCGCGCCAAGTCCGGGCACCAGGGCATGCCGATGGGCATGGCCGACGTGGCCACGGTGCTGTTCACGAAATTCCTGAAGTACGACGCCGCCCGGCCGGACTGGGCCGACCGCGACCGCTTCGTGCTCTCCGCCGGCCACGGCTCGATGCTGCTCTACAGCCTTCTTCACCTGACCGGGGTGAAGGCGGTGAGCATGCAGCAGATCAAGAACTTCCGGCAGCTCGGCTCCAACACGCCCGGTCACCCCGAGTACGGCCATACCCCCGGCGTCGAAACCACCACCGGGCCGCTGGGCCAGGGCCTCGCCACCGCGGTCGGCATGGCCATGGCCGAGCGCCACGTGAACGCCCGCTTCGGCGATGAGCTGGTCGACCACCGCACCTGGGTGATCGCTGGCGACGGCTGCCTGATGGAGGGCGTCAGCCACGAGGCCATCAGCCTGGCCGGCCGCTTCAGGCTCTCCAGGCTGACCGTGCTGTTCGACGACAACAACACCACCATCGACGGCGAGGCGACCATCGCCGAGACCGGCGACCAACTGGCGCGCTTCAAGGCCGCCGGCTGGGCGGTGAAGGCGGTCGACGGCCACGACCACGCAAAGATCGGCGCGGCCATGCGCTGGGCGACCCGGCAGGACCGCCCGACGATGATCGCCTGCAAGACCAGCATCTCCAAGGGCGCCGGGGACAAGGAAGGCGACCCGCACAGCCACGGCTACACCCTGTTCGACGACGAGATCGCCGCCTCGCGCAGGGCCATGGCCTGGGGCCACGAGCCGTTCACCGTTCCCGAAGACGCGCTGAAGCCCTGGCGCGCGGCCGGCCGCCGGGGCGCGCGGGTCCGGAAGGCCTGGGAGGCGGCGCTGGCCGCCTCGCCGCAGCGAGCCGAGTTCGAGCGCGCCATGGCCGGCGACCTGCCGCCCGGCGCCTTCGAAGCCGTCGATGCCCACATCGCAAGGTGCGAGGCGGAGAAGCCCGCCGCCGCCACCCGCCAGCATTCCGGCGCGGCGCTGGAGAAGCTGATCCCGGCCATCCCCGAGATGGTCGGCGGCTCGGCCGACCTGACCGGCTCCAACAACACCATCGTCAAGGGCATGGGGACCTTCGACTACCCCGACTACGCCGGCCGCTACATCCACTACGGCGTGCGCGAATTCGGCATGGCGGCGGCGATGAACGGCATGGCCCTGCACGGCGGGGTGATCCCCTATTCCGGGACCTTCCTGGTGTTCTCCGACTACAGCCGCCCGGCGATCCGGCTGGGGGCGCTGATGGGTGTCCGCGTCATCCACGTGATGACCCACGACTCCATCGGCCTTGGCGAGGACGGGCCGACCCACCAGCCGGTGGAGCACCTGGCGTCCCTGCGGGCGATGCCCAACCTCAACGTCTTCCGGCCGGCCGACGCGGTGGAGACGGCCGAGTGCTGGAAGCTGGCGCTGGAGGCCAAGAAGACGCCATCGCTGATGGCGCTCTCCCGCCAGAAGGTCCCGCCGGTGCGCACGGTCGTCGCCGGCGAGAACCTCTCGGCGCGCGGGGCCTATCAACTCGCCGGATCGGGCCACCCGGCCCAGGTCACGATCTTCGCTTCCGGCTCGGAGGTCGGCGTCGCCATGGCCGCCCGCGACCTGCTGGAGGCCGAGGGCATCGGCGCCCGGGTGGTCTCGACTCCCTGCTGGGAGCTGTTTGCGGCGCAGCCCACCGACTACCAGGCCGCGGTGATCGGCGAGACCGACGTGCGCGTCGCCGTCGAGGCCGGCGTGCGGACGGGCTGGGAGCGGTTCATCGGCGAGGACGGGGTCTTTGTCGGCATGGAGGGCTTCGGCGCCAGCGCGCCGTTCGAGGTGCTCTACAAGCATTTCGGCATCACTGCCGAGGCGGTCGCGGCAGCGGCGAGGGCCAAGCTCTAGATGGCGGCCCGGTGAAGCCGGCGGCGGGCTAGCGGCGTCGCCCCGCGGGGCCTAGCATTCCTCAAACACCGTTTTGGGAGGGATCGTCATGCGCCGCCTGTTCGCCGCCAGCGCCATCGCCATCGTCACCGCCGCCACGGCGCTCGCCGCCGTCGCCGCCGAGGCGCCGCTCATCGAACGCGCCAAGCTGTTCGGCAATCCGAGCCGCGCCGCCGGCCGCATCAGCCCGGACGGCAAGTGGCTGTCCTGGCTCGCCCCGCGCGACGGCATGATGAACATCTGGGTCGCGCCGACCGCCGACCCGACCAAGGCGCGGCCGCTGACCGCCGAGAAGGTGCGGCCGATCCGGCAGTATTTCTGGTCGCCTGACGCCTCCACGATCCTGTTCATCAACGACAAGGGCGGCGACGAGAACTTCCTGCTCTACGGCGTCGACGTCGCGAGCGGGGTGCAGAAGTCGCTGACACCTTTCGAAAAGACCCGCGTCCAGGTCTTCGGCCTGAGCCGGCATGTGAAGGACCGCATCCTGGTGGGCCTGAACAATCGCGACGCCCATTGGCACGATGTCTACAGCCTCGACCTCAAGACCGGCCAACTCACGCTCGTTCTGAAGAACGACGGCTTCGGCGGCTTCGGCGTGGACGAGCAACTGCGCCTGCGCACCGCCAGCAAGCCGCGGCCCGACGGCGGCGTCGACATCTACCGGGTCGAGAACAACCAGGTCGCAGCCAAGCCGGAGGAAACCATCGGCTTCGAGGACTCCTCCGATACCGCGCCGGTGGGCTACACGGTCGACGGGGCCATCCGCTATTGGGTCGACAGCCGCGGCCGCGACACCTCCGCCTTGATCGCGCAGGACACGCACACCAACAAGCGCACCGTCATCGCCGAGGATTCCCGAGCCGATATCACCGAGGCGATGGAAAACCCGATCACCGGTCGCGTCGACGCCTATGGCGTCAACTACCTGAAGACCGAGTGGACGCCGCTCGACGCCGCCATCAAGCCCGACCTCGCCTTCCTGAAGAGCCACCTGAAAGGCCAGGTGAGCGTCACCTCACGCACCGACGCCGACGACCTCTGGACCGTGGCCGCCGATCCGGTCAGCGGCCCGGCCACCACCTACCTCTACGACCGCAAGGCCAAGCGCCTCACCAAGCTCTTCGTCAACCGTCCGGAGCTGGAGTCGGCGACGCTCGCGGGCATGCATCCCGTGGCGATCAAGACCCGCGACGGCCTGACTGAGGTCTCCTACCTGACGCTTCCGCCGGGCAGCGACGCCAACGGCGACGGCGTCCCGGATCATCCCGTGCCCATGGTGCTGCTGGTGCACGGTGGCCCCTGGGGGCGCGACGAGTATGGCTACAACGGCCTGCACCAGTGGCTCGCCAACCGCGGCTACGCCGTGCTGTCGCCGAACTACCGGGCCTCCACCGGCTTCGGGAAGACGTACCTGGCCGCCGGCAACCTGCAGTGGGGCCTGAAGATGCACGACGACCTGGTCGACGCGGTCGACTGGGCCGTGAAAAAGGGCGTCACCAGCCGCGACAAGGTGGCGATCATGGGCGGCTCCTATGGGGGCTACGCCACGCTGGCGGGCATGACCTTCACGCCCGACCGCTTCGCCTGCGGCGTCGACATCGTCGGGCCCTCGAACCTCAACACCCTGCTGGAGAGCGTGCCGGCCTATTGGATCGCGGGGCGGGAACAGATGTACCGGCGCATGGGGGACCCCAGGACGCCCGCCGGCCAGGCGGTCCTCAAGGCCGCCTCGCCGCTGTTCAAGGCCGACGCCATCAAGCGGCCGCTGCTGATCGGCCAGGGCGCCAACGACCCGCGGGTCAACCAGCGCGAGGCCAGCCAGATCGTGGCGGCCATGAAGGCCAAGAACATCCCGGTGACCTACATTCTGTTCCCCGACGAGGGACACGGCTTCGCCCGGCCGGAAAACAACATCGCCTTCTACGCCATCACCGAGCAGTTCCTGGGCAAGTGCCTGGGCGGCCGTGCGGAGGCCTACGGCAAGGCCTTCGCCGGCTCGTCGATCACCTCGCCCTACGGCGCCGAGTTCGCGCCGGGCCTGCAGGCGGCGCTGGCCGATCACAGCCCGAGCGGGGGCGGGAAATAGCCCTTTATCCCTCCTCTTTAGGGGAGGGTGGATCGCGCCGCAGGCGCGAGACGGGTGGGGATGTGTGGGCCAAGCTGAGAGCCTGACGCTTGAACGCGACTCCCCCACCCTGGCCGGCTTCGCCGGCCTGTCCCTCCCCTAAAGAGGAGGGATGAGGGTTGACTTGGCCGCCCCCCACCTCAAAAACGCGCGCACTTCATTGAGGAGACCCCGCCCATGACCGTCCGCGTCGCCATCAACGGTTTTGGCCGCATCGGCAGGCTGGTGCTGCGCTCGATCGTCGAGCACGGGCGGCGCGACATCGAGGTGGTGGCGATCAACGACCTGGGCCCGGTGGAGACCAACGCCCACCTGCTTCGCTACGACAGCGTGCACGGCCGCTTCCCCGGAACCGTCACCACCGGCGAGGACTGGATCGACGCGGGCCTCGGGAAGATGAAGGTCACGGCGATCCGCGACCCCAAGGAGCTTCCGCACGCCGCCCTCAACGTCGACATCGCGCTCGAGTGCACGGGCCTCTTCACCTCCAGGGACAAGGCCTCGGCCCACCTCAGCGCCGGCGCCAAGCGGGTGATCATCTCGGCCCCGGCCGACGGCGTCGACAAGACCATCGTCTACGGCGTGAACCACCAGACCCTCACCGCCGACGACCTGGTGATCTCCAACGCGTCCTGCACCACCAACTGCCTGGCGCCGGTGGCCCACGTGCTGCAGGAGTTCTGCGGCATCGAGCGTGGCTACATGACCACGATCCACTCCTACACCGGCGACCAGCCGACGCTGGACACCCTGCACAAGGACCTCTACCGCGCCCGCGCCGCGGCCATGTCGATGATCCCGACCTCGAATGGCGCCGCCAAGGCGCTGGGCCTGGTGATCCCGTCGCTGGCCGGCAAGCTCGACGGCTCCTCGATCCGCGTGCCGACGCCGAACGTCTCGGTGGTGGACCTGAACTTCGTGCCGAGCCGCAAGGTGACGGTGGAAGAGATCAACGCCGCCTTTGAAGCCGCCGCGGCCAACGGCCCGCTGAAGGGCATCCTGGCGGTGACCAAGGACCCGCTGGTCTCCCACGACTTCAACCACATCCCCGCGTCCTCCACCGTAGCCTTGCCGCAGACCCAGATGGTCGACGGCGGGCTGGGCCGGGTGCTCTCGTGGTACGACAACGAGTGGGCCTTCTCGACGCGGATGAGCGACGTGGCCGTCGCCATGGCGAAGCTGATCTGATCGGCGGCTGATGGCTTTCCAGACGCTCGACCAGGCGGACCTACAAGGCAAGCGGGCCCTGGTCCGCGTGGACTTCAACGTTCCCCTAAGTCGTGAAGAAGGCGAAGACGGCAAGGTCAGCGACGACACCCGCCTGCGCGCCGCCATCCCGACGATCGACAAGCTGCGCAAGGGCGGGGCGAAGGTGATCCTGCTCTCCCACTTCGACCGGCCGAAGGGCAAGGTCGTCCCGAGGATGAGCCTGAAGCCCATCGCCGCCGCGCTGGAGACGGTGCTGGGTCTGCCGGTGGCCTTCGCCTCCGACTGCATCGGCCCGGTAGCGCGCGCCGCGGTGGGCGCCATGCAGCCGGGCGATGTGCTGCTGCTGGAGAACCTCCGCTTCCACCCCGGGGAAGAGGCCAACGACCCGAAGTTCGCCGACGCGTTGGCCGCCAATGGCGACATCTACGTCAACGACGCCTTCTCCACCGCCCACCGGGCCCACGCTTCCACCGAGGCCCTCGCTCGCCGCCTGCCGGCCTATGCGGGCGAGCAGATGCGGCTGGAGCTCGACGCGCTCGACCGGGCGCTCGGCCATCCGGAACGGCCGGTGATGGGCATCGTCGGCGGCTCGAAGGTCTCCACCAAGCTCGACCTGCTGCGCCATCTGGTGACCAAGCTCGACAAGCTGGCCATCGGCGGCGGCATGGCCAACACCTTCCTCTACGCCCAGGGCCACGACGTCGGCGCCTCCTATTGCGAGAAGGACCTGGCCGAGACTGCGCGCGACGTCATCCGCCTGGCGGGCCAGAACAACTGCAAGCTGTTCCTGCCGCTGGACATCGTCGTCGCGGAGAAAATGGCCCCCGGCGCGCCGGCCCGGGTGCGTGACGTGGGCTCCATCGACGAGGACGAACGCATCCTCGACGCGGGGCCGGAGACCATCGAGCGCCTGTGCCGCGCCATGGCCAATTCCAAGACCCTGATCTGGAACGGCCCGCTCGGCGTCTTCGAGATGAAACCCTTCGACAGGGGAACCGTTGAAGCTGCGCGATACGCAGCCAGGCTGGTCCGCGAAGGCAAGTTGGTGGCGGTGGCTGGCGGCGGTGATACGGTTGCGGCCCTGAACGTGGCCGGCGTCGTCGACGATTTCACCTTCGTCTCGACGGCGGGCGGCGCGTTTCTTGAATGGATGGAGGGCAAAACGCTGCCCGGCGTGGCGGCCCTCCTAAATTGATACAGATGGCCCGATAGAGAACGGTAGAGACGATGGCCCGGATCACCCTGAGACAGCTTCTCGATCACGCTGCCGAGCACAGCTATGGCGTGCCGGCCTTCAACATCAACAACATGGAACAGGGGCTGGCGATCATGGAGGCCGCCGCCGCGGTGGACGCGCCGGTGATCATCCAGGCCAGCCGCGGCGCCCGCGCCTACGCCAACGACATCGTGCTCAAGGGGCTGATCGACTCCCTGTGCGAGCTCTATCCGGACATCCCGGTCTGCATGCACCAGGACCACGGGAACAACGAGGCGACCTGCGCCACCGCCATCCAGTACGGCTTCACCAGCGTGATGATGGACGGCTCGCTGAAGGCCGACGGCAAGACGCCGGCGGACTACGACTACAACGCCCGCGTCACCAAGACCGTCTGCAACATGGCCCACTGGGTGGGCGCCAGCGTCGAGGGCGAACTCGGCGTGCTGGGCAGCCTCGAGACCGGCATGGGCGAGAAGGAGGACGGCCACGGCTTCGAGGGCAAGCTCGGCCACGACCAGCTGCTGACCGACCCCGACCAGGCCGTCGAGTTCGTGAAGACCACCCAGGTCGACGCCCTGGCCATCGCCATGGGCACCAGCCACGGCGCCTACAAGTTCACGCGGCGGCCGGACGGCGACGTGCTGGCGATGAACGTGATCGAGGAGATCCACCGACGCCTGCCCAACACCCACCTGGTCATGCACGGCTCCTCCTCGGTGCCGCAGGACCTGCAGGACGTGATCAACAGGTACGGCGGCGAGATGCCCCAGACCTGGGGCGTGCCGGTGGAAGAGATCCAGCGCGGCATCAAGCACGGCGTGCGCAAGATCAACATCGACACCGACAACCGCATGGCGATGACCGGCGCGATCCGGAAGGTGTTCGCCGAGAACCCCGGCGAGTTCGATCCGCGCAAGTACCTGAAGCCCGCCATGGATGCGATGCGCGCGGTCTGCAAGCAGCGCTTCGAGGAGTTCGGGACCGCGGGCTGGGCCGGCAAGATCAAGCCGATCCCCATGTCGGTCATGGCCAAGCGCTACGCCGCGGGCGAATTGGCGCCCAAGATCGGCATCACCCGCCACGCGGCCGAATAGGCCTCAGGCAGACTGGAACTTCTGCGCCCGCCAGCGGCTTGGTTGGGCATGCAAAGGCATCTGCTCTTCCTTGGCCTGACCTTCCTCGGCCTCGCGGGGTTCTCGTTGCTGGCCGGCTGGGCGTTCTTCTCAGGCTCCAACCTGAGCGAAGCCTGGCGCACCCTGGGCGCGGTCTGGCCCTACCTGCTGGGCGCGGGCGTCATTACCGCAGCCTTCGCCGGCCTGTTCATGTGGCTGGCCTTCTACTCCGCCAACAATGGCTACGACGACCGCGTCGACCCTGAGGGGCACTAGCGCTTGCAGGCGGATCGGGAACCGATCCGACGTCCGCGAAGTGCGCTAGTTTTCTTGTAGGCGCGCGCCCGGACGCAAAGGCTTTCGCCTTTTGCTGTGCGCGCTTACGCCCCGATCGGGTTTCCCCGCATCTCCTTCACGAACAGCAGGCCGACCACGAAGGTCACCGCGGCGATGATCACCGGGTACCAGAGGCCGTAGTAGATATTGCCCGTCGCCGCGACCATGGCGAAGGCGGTGGTCGGCAGGAAGCCGCCGAACCAGCCGTTGCCGACGTGGTAGGGCAGCGACATCGAGGTGTAGCGGATGCGCGCCGGGAACATCTCCACCAGCGCCGCGGCGATCGGGCCGTAGACCATGGTCACATAGAGGACCAGCAGCCACAGCAGAGCCACGACCAGCGGCTTGTTCATCCGGGCGGGATCGGCCTTAGCGGGATAGCCCGCGGTCTTCAGCGCGGCCCCAAGGGTCTTGGTCCAGGCGGCCTTCTGGCTCTTGAGCTCCGCGGCCGACAGCGCCCCGCCCTGGAAGCTCGGGATCGACACGGCGCCGATGCGGACCACCGCCACCGAGCCGGCCGGCGCGGCCTGGTTGGCGTAGCTGACCCCGGCGTTGGCCAGCGCCGACTTGGCCAAGTCGCAGGACGAGGCGAAGGACTTCTTGCCCACCGGATCGAACTGGAAGGCGCAGTCGGCCGGGTCGGCGACGACGGTCACCGGCGCCGCAGCGCTGGCGGCGGCGAGCTGCGGATTGGCTGCGGCGGTCAGGGCCTTGAAGATCGGGAAATAGGTCAGCACCGCGGCCAGGCAGCCCGCCAGGATGATCGGCTTGCGGCCGATCTTGTCGGAGAGCCAGCCGAAGACGACGAAGAACGGCGTGCCGAGCAGCAGCGCGACGGCGACCAGGCCGTTGGTCAAGAGCCCGTCGACCTTCAGCATCTTTTCCAGGAAGAACAGCGCGTAGAACTGGCCGGTGTACCAGACCACCGCCTGGCCGGCGGTGAGGCCCGCGAGCGCCAGTAGCACCAGCTTCAGGTTGGGCCAGCGGGCGAAGCTCTCGGTGAGCGGCGCCTTCGACGTGCTCCCCTCGGCGACCATCTTCTGGAACACCGGGCTCTCGTTGAGGCGCAGGCGAATCCACAGCGAGACCACCAGCAGCGCCGCCGAGGCCAGGAACGGCACGCGCCAGCCCCAGGCCTTGAAGGCGTCCTCGCCGAGCCGCGTGCGCACCAGGATGATCACGATCAGGCTCAGGAACAGGCCGAAGGTGGCCGTGGTCTGGATCCAGCTGGTGTACAGCCCGCGCTTGCCCGCCGGCGCGTGCTCGGCGACGTAGGTGGCCGCCCCGCCGTACTCGCCGCCCAGCGCCAGCCCCTGGATCAGCCGCATGACGATCAGGCCGACCGGCGCGGCCGCTCCGATCTTGTCGTAGCCGGGCAGCAGGCCCACCACGAAGGTCGAGACCCCCATCAGCAGCATGGTGACGAGGAAGGTGTTCTTGCGTCCCCACAGGTCGCCCAGCCGTCCGAACACCAGCGCCCCGAAGGGCCGGACCGCGAAGCCCGCGGCGAAGGCCAGCAGCGCGAAGATGTAGCCGGTGGTGGCGTTGACCCCGGAGAAGAAGTGCTCGGTGATGAAGGTGGCGAGCGAGCCGTAGAGGTAGAAGTCGTACCACTCGAAGACCGTCCCGGCCGACGCGCCGGCGATCACCAGCCGGTCCGACCCCCGCGCCGGCGCCTCGGCGCCCGCTGCTGCCGCCACCATCGTTCCGCTCCCACGACCCTCGTTCTTGGGGCCGAGCCTAGGGCGGTGTTGGCGGTTGGAGCAATGGGGAAGCCGGATGCGTCTTCCCCCCGGGTACGGGGGAAGTGGCCTGACAGCCGCAGGCTGGAGGGTCGATGGGGGAAGTCGAAGAATACCTCCCCCATTGTCGCCCGGCTTCGCCATTGGCGACATTTCCCCCGTACCGGGGGAAGACAGAAACCCTAGTGCACGGTCCGGACCTCGGGGGTCCTCCGCCAGAGCTCTTCGCTGAGCACGTTGGCGAAGCCGATCCAGCCCACGTAGGGGGCGACGAGGTTGGCCGCCGGCGGATCGACCTGGCGGGCCCGCCAGACGTAGGCGCCGGCTGTGCCCAGCGAGGCGATGGCGGCGGCGAGCTGGCCGCCCAGGCGCTTTGGCCCCAGCGCCATCCAGACGGCGTTCAGCGCCTGCACCGTGCCCCACAGCGTCAGGGCCTGGGTGCGGGCCGCGCTCTTCGGCGCGTTCCAGATGCGCAGGCCCGACAGCGTCAGCGCCATGAACAGCGGCGGCCAGAGTGTGGCGAACACCTTCGACGGCGGCTTGCCCTCCGGCTGAACGCTCTCTTCGTAGTCGGAATAGACCTCGTAGTTGTCCTCGGCCGGCGCATTCATCCGCGCCACCAGCGCCGAGACCGCCACCGCGCCCACCGTCAGGCCCAGCCCGATCAGGATGTGCTGCGTGGAGCGTCCACGGCTGTTGGCGAGGCTGTCGACAGCCCCGCGGACAGGATTTGCTGGCATGGATCGGCTTCCCACGGTCTCGCTACCTCACGAAATCCCCAGGCGCCACCTCGAGTTCCGGCTCAACCTTCGAGTTGGCCCATGGCGCTCTGCAGGTAGTTCTGTTCGCCCAGGCCGCCCAAGAGGGCAAGCTGGGTTTCGAGGAAGTCGATGTGCTCCTCGGTGTCCATCAGGATTTCGGTGAGGATCTCGCGGGAGACGTAGTCCTGGGCCAGTTCGCACTGCTTGACCCCGTCGACCAGGACCGTGCGCCCGCCGGCCTCGACGTCCAGGTCGGCCTCGAGGCCCTCGCCGACGTTCTCGCCGATCTTCAGCTTGTGCAGGTCCTGCAGGTTGGGCAGGCCGTCGAGGAACAGGATGCGCTTGATGAGCTTGTCGGCATGCTTCATCTCGCCGATCGACTCGTCGTAGGTGACCTTGCCGAGCTGCTTCAGGCCCCAGTTGTCGTACATGCGGGCGTGCAGGAAGTACTGGTTGACCGCGGTCAGCTCGTTGGTGAGCACCTGGTTCAGGAGCCGGATGATCGCCTTGTCGCCCTGCATGGCAGCCTCCCAGATATCCGCGTACCGACAGGTTTAGCCGGGCGGGCGGCTCGCGTCACTCGGCGGCGTAGCGGAGCGCCTCGCGCTCCTCGTCCAGCATCTTGCGCATGTCGCAGACGCAGCGGGCGCATTGCGCGGCCGAACCACAGGCCTTGAAAATCTGCGCCGGGCGGCCGGCGCCGGCGGCGATCGCCGAGCGCACCTCCCGTTCACGGATGCCGTTGCAATTGCAGACGTACATGGCGGTGGCCGTGTCTCCTGATCTCGCCCTTCAGATAGCCAGTTGCGAACGCGTTTGCAAGTCATTCGCAACTATGTACCGAACTCGCGCACCCGCGACCGTCTGTCGCATAGCTGCTACCTTGGCTCCGAACGTTGTTCGGTCACGGGAGCCGTGCCGCCGCCGTCTGCGGAGGCATGTTCAGGACAAAGCCATGGATTTCGACGCGCTTATGCTGTCGCGATTGCAGTTCGCCTTCACGATTGCATACCACATCATCTTCCCGAGCTTCTCGATCGGGCTGGCGAGCTTTCTGGCCGTGCTGGAAGGCCTGTGGCTGACCACCCGGATAGAGGCGTTCAAGACCCTCTACCTTTTCTGGGTCAAGATCTTCGCCATCGCCTTCGGCATGGGTGTCGTCTCCGGCGTGGTGCTGTCCTACGAGATCGGGACCAACTGGAGCGTCTATGCCGCCGCGGCGGCGCCGGTCATCGGGCCGCTGTTCGCGTTCGAGGTGATCTGGGCCTTTTTCCTGGAAGCCAGCTTCCTGGGCGTGATGCTGTTCGGCTGGCGCAAGGTCGGCCCGCGGCTGCACTTCACGGCCACGGTGCTGGTCGCCGTCGGCACTCTGATGTCGGCCTTCTGGATCATTTCGGCCAACAGCTGGATGCAGGATCCGAGCGGCTATGTGCGGCTGCCCAACGGGACCCTGCGCGCCACGGACTGGGTTCAGGTGATCTTCTCGCCGACCTTCCCCATCCGCTTCATCCACATGGTGCTGGCCGCCTACCTGTCCACGGCGCTGGTGGTGGGCGCGGCCTCGGCCTGGCGGCTGCTGAAGGACAGCGACGAGGACGCAAGCTGCCTGGCGCTGAAGATGGCCATCGGCATGTTCGCCATCGTCGCGCCGCTGCAGCTCCTGGCCGGAGACACGGCGGGCAAGCTGGTGATGCGGGTGCAGCCGGCCAAGCTGGCGGCCATCGAGGCTTTCTGGGAGACCAAGGCGGGTCAGCCGTTCCACATCGTCGCCTGGCCGGACCGCGCGACGGCAGCCAACCGCTGGGAGGTTGCGATCCCCAAGCTCGGCAGCCTGATCACTGCCGGCAACGCCAATGCCGTGGTCAAGGGCCTGAAGGCCTTCGCCCCGCAGGATCGGCCGCCGGTGTTCATCGTCTTCTGGGCCTTCCGGGTGATGGTCGGACTCGGCCTGGCGATGATCGGCCTGGGCCTTTGGGGCGCGTTCCTCATCTGGCGTGACCGCCTTACCCAGGCAGGCTGGTTCCTGCGCGCCAGCGTGGCCATGGGCCCGGCGGGCTTCGTCGCGGTCATAGCCGGCTGGGTGGTCGCCGAGGTGGGCCGGCAACCGTACGCGATCTATGGCGTGCTGCGAACCGCCAACGCCGTATCGCCCGTGACGAAAGGCGAGGTCTCGGCATCGCTTCTGGCCTTCATGGCGATCTACGCCGTCGTGTTCACCGCCGGCGCGCTCTTCATCCTGCGGCTGATCGCCGGGGGCCCGCTGGCCGGCGCCGAAGAGGCCGAGCCGGCGCCCCCCCGACCGCCGGGCTTCGTCCTGGGCGCCACGCAGCGCGGGCCTGCCAGTAAGCCGGGGAGCGCCCAATGAGCCTCGACCTGCCGCTGCTCTGGGCCGTGGTCATCGCCATCACGGTCCTCATGTACGTGATGCTGGACGGATTCGACCTGGGGATCGGCATCCTCTTCCCCTTCGCAGACACCGCCGCCGACCGCGATGTGATGATGGCGACCGTGGCGCCAGTCTGGGACGGCAACGAAACCTGGCTGGTGATGGGAGGGGTCGGGCTCCTCGCGGCCTTCCCGTTCGCCTACAGCGCCCTGCTCCCGGCGCTCTATCCGCCGGTCCTGCTGATGCTGCTGGCCTTGATCCTGCGCGGCGTGGCCTTCGAGTTCCGCCTGAGCGGGAGGGCGCGCGGCAAGGCGTTCTGGACCGCAGCCTTCGCCGCGGGCTCGCTGACCGCCACGGTGGCGCAAGGCCTGGTGCTGGGCGGTTTCATCCAGGGCGTGAAGCTGAGGGACGGGCAGTTCGCGGGCGGCGTGTTCGATTGGCTCACCCCCTACAGCCTGCTGGTCGCCGTGGGCCTGGTCGCCGGCTATGCGCTGTTGGGCGCTTGCTGGCTGATCTGGCGCACCGAGGACGAACTGCATGGCCGCGCCCGCCGATGGGCCTGGATCGCGCTGCTGGCGGTGGCCGTCCTGCTGGCGATGGTGAGTGTCGCCACGCTCTTCGTGCATCCGCGCGTGGCGCTCCGCTGGGGTTATGCGGCGGGCCATTTCGACCTGGCGCGGCTGGCGCGGTTTTCCCCGATCCCGATCCTGGGCGTTGCTGGCCTTGCCCTGACCGCGCTCGGACTGCGGCGCAGGTCGCATGGCTGGCCGTTCGCGGGCGCGGTGCTGATGTTCCTGTCGGGCTACCTCGGACTGGCGGTCGGCTTCTTCCCCTATATCGTGCCTTACCACATGACCTTCCGGCAGGCCGCCAACGCCGACAATGCGCTCGCCCTGCTGCTGGCCCTGGGCGGCATCCTGCTGCCGATAGTCATCGGCTATGGCCTCTGGTCCTACTGGATCTTCCGCGGCAAGGTGGGCGCCGATGCGGGCTATCATTGAGCCGCCCCCCGAGGCCGGCACGCCGCTGGCGCCGCTGTGGAAGCGACTCGGCTGGTTCGTGGGCCTGGCCGTGAGTTCCGCGCTCACCACCGCGGCCGTCGCCTACCTCTTGAAGGCGCTGCTCAGATAGGCTCTTGGGGGCCCATGGCCCCTCCGCTCTGCCGCCTTTACCTGATCACCCCGCCCCGGCTCGACGACCTGGCCGCCTTCGGCCGCACCCTGGCCCATGCGCTGGACGCCGGCGACGTGGCGGCCCTGCAGATCCGGCTGAAGGACGCGCCCGACGAGGTCGTCGCCGCCGCGGTCGACGCGCTGGCGCCGATCGCGGCGGGCCGCGGCGTGGCGGTGATCCTCAACGACCGGCCGGACCTGGCGGCGCGGCTCGGCTGCGACGGGGTGCACATCGGCCAGGACGACGCGCCGCTCGCCGAGGCGCGGAGGATCGTCGGCCCGGACCGCATGATCGGCGTCACCTGCCACGACAGCCTGCACCTGGCGATGGAAGCCGCGGAGGGCGGCGCCGACTACGTCGCCTTCGGGGCGTTCTTTGCCACCACGACCAAGGACGCGCCCACGCGCGCCGAGCCGGAGCTTCTGACCGGCTGGCAGGAGGCGATGGTGATCCCCTGCGTCGCCATCGGCGGCATCACCGTCCCGACCGCCCGCGAACTCGCCGCCGCCGGCGCGGACTTCCTCGCGGTCTCCGCGGGCGTCTGGTCATACGGCGACGGTCCGGCCGCCGCGGTGGCCGCCTTCAACGCCGAGATCGCCAAGGGCGTGGCCGAGCGCGCCTGAGGCTCGCCTTGCTTCTCTGAAGCCCGGCCACTAGGTTCCGCCGCCCCCCAAACGACAGGAAGACCCTTGTCCACCCAGACCGCCCTCCTGAAAGTCATGTCCGACGCCGCCCGCAAGGCCGCGCGTGGGCTGAACCGCGACTTCGGGGAGCTGGCCGAGCTGCAGGTAGCCAAGAAGGCCCCCGCCGACTTCGTCTCCGCCGCCGACCTGAAGGCCGAGCAGACCATCTTCGAGGCGCTGACCAAGGCCCGGCCGGGCTACGGCTTCCTCGGCGAGGAGCGCGGCCTGATCGAGGGCACCGACAAGACCCACACCTGGATCGTCGACCCGCTCGACGGCACCACCAACTTCCTGCACGCCATCCCGCACTTCGCGATCAACATCGCCCTGCAGCGCGAGGGCGCCGTGGTGGCGGCGGTGACCTACAACCCGGTCTCCAACGACCTGTTCTGGGCCGAGAAGGGCAAGGGCGCCTTCGTCAACGACAAGCGCCTGCGCGTCGCCGCGCGGACCCGCATGGACGAGGCGGTGCTGGCCACCGGCATCCCGTTCCTCGGCCACGGCCAGCACGCGACCTTCCTGAAGGAGCTGCACCAGGTCAGCCAGCGGGTGGCGGGCGTCCGCCGCTTCGGCGCCGCGGCCCTCGACCTCGCCTGGGTCGCGGCCGGCCGCTACGACGGCTACTGGGAGCGCGACCTGAACCCCTGGGATCTGGCCGCCGGCATACTGCTGGTCACCGAGGCCGGCGGTCGCGTCACCGACGCCGAGGGCGGCGAGGACGTGCTGGCGGCGGGTTCGGTCTGCGCCGGCAACCTCGACATTCAGCCCCAGCTCCTGGAGCGCCTGCGCCAAGCTGCGCGGTAGTTGACCCCCCGCCTGCCGAGTGACTGACTGTCACGAACGACAACTAGGGGGCACGCTATGGATATGACACGCCGCACCTTGGGGACCATGGCCGCCGCGGCGGCCGCGCTCACCGCCCTGCCCGCCACCGCCCAGTTCAGGAAGAAGCCGCTGATCATCGCCCACCGCGGAGCGAGCGGCGAGCGGCCCGAGAGCACGCTGATGGCCTTCCGGCTGGCCATCGCCGAGGGCGCGGACTTCATCGAGCCGGACCTGGTGCTGACCAAGGACGGCCACTTCGTGGTCCGCCACGAGAACGAGATCTCCCAGACCACCGACGTCGCCCTGCGACCCGAGTTCGCGTCGCGCCGCACCACCCGCCAGATCCAGGGCCAGGCGGTGAGCGGCTGGTTCACCGAGGACTTCACGCTGGAGGAGCTGAAGACCATCCGCTGCCGGGAGCGGCTGCCGAAGCTGCGGTCCGAGAGCGCCAAGTTCAACGGCCAGGAGGCCATCCCCACCTACCAAGAGGTGCTGGATCTCGCGAAGTCCGAGAGCGCGCGCCTGAAGCGCCCGATCGGCACCTATCCGGAGATGAAGCACGCCAGCTATTTCGCTGGGATCGGCCTGCCGATGGAGGCCCGGCTGGCCGACATGCTGAAGCAGAACGGCCTCGACAGCCCCACGGCGCCGGTCTTCATCCAGTGCTTCGACGTCCTGCCGCTGAAGACCATCATGACGCTCAGCAAGGCGCCGCGCATCCAGCTGATGTCGCCCGAGGGCGGCCCGACGGACCAGGCGGTGACCTACCGGCAGATGGCCTCGGCCGCCGGCCTGAAGGACGTGGCCGCCTACGCCAACGGCGTCGGGCCGGACTGGTCGATGGTGGTCCCGACCGTCGACGGCGGGCTGGGACCCGCCACCTCGCTGGTGGCCGACGCCCACGCCGCCGGCCTGGCGGTGCATCCCTGGACGGTGCGCGCCGAGAACGCCTTCCTGCCGCCGAAGCTGCGCCGCGGCGCCAACCCCGCCGACGTCGGCGACGTGAACGCGGTCTACAAGGCGCTCTACGCCGCCGGCGTCGACGGCCTGTTCAGCGACTTCCCCGGGCTGGCGGTGAAGGCGCGAGGGTAGGCGCAGGACATGCCCAACAAGCTCCACCCCCTCGACGCCATGGCGGTCGCCCCCGATCACCACAGCATCCTCCTGGAAAACGATCAGGTAAGGGTGCTCGACACCCGCCTCGGCCCGGGAGGCCGCACACCGGTGCACAGCCACCAGTGGCCGGCCGCCTTGTACGTGCTGAGCTGGAGCGACTTCGTCCGCTACGACCCGGACGGCAAGGTGCTGGTCGACTCGAGGACCATGATGACCAGCGCGCCGGGGCCCGGGGGCGCTCTTTGGTCGGCGCCGTTGCCACCGCACTATGTGGAGAACATCGGGGACCGCGACCTGCACATCGTCGCCGTCGAGATGAAACCGGCCGTCTAGCTTGAAACGTCCACCAACACATTGATTCAATTAATATCTCGTCATGGCCCGGCTTGTCCGGGCCACCCATGATCTCCGCGCCGAAGGGTGCGCCACGGCGGCTCCGCGGATTTGCTTGCGCAATCCGGTGTTCCTGGGTCACCCGGACAAGCCGGGTGATGACGATCGAGGGGGAGGTGATTGAGGCCTAAACCTAAGCCGCCTCGCCGAACTGCAGCGACGCGAGCCGCGCATAGAGGCCGTTCCGGGCCACCAGCTCGTGGTGGGAGCCTTCCTCCACGACGCGGCCCTCGTCCATGACCACGATGCGGTCGGCCTTGAGCACGGTGGCCAGGCGGTGGGCGATCACCAGGGTGGTGTGGCCGACCATGGCCTCGTCCAGGGCGCGCTGCACCAGGCGCTCGTTCTCGGCGTCGAGCGCGCTGGTGGCCTCGTCGAGCAGCAGGATCGGCGCGTGGCGGACCAGCGCGCGGGCGATGGCCAGCCGCTGGCGCTGGCCGCCGGAGAGGCTGCGGGCGCGCTCGCCGATCTGGGTGTCGATGCCTTGCGGCAAGTCGGCCAGGAATCCCTCGGCCTGGGCGGCGCGGACCGCGGCCTGCACCTCCTCGGCGCTGGCGTCCTCGCGGCCGAAGCGGACGTTCTCCAAGGCCGAACCGGAGAACAGCGGCGATTCCTGCGCCACCAGGGCCATGCGGGCGCGGACCTCCACGGGATCGGCCTCGCGTACGTCGACGCCGTCGACCAGCACGCGACCGGATTGCGGGTCATAGAAGCGCAGCAACAGGCGGAACACCGTGCTCTTGCCGGCGCCCGACGGGCCCACCAGGGCCACCCGTTCGCCCGGCTTGACGCTCAGCGACAGGCCGCGGACCGCCGGCATGTCCGGCCGGCCGGGATAGGCGAAGGTGACGTTCTCCAGCGCCACCTCGCCGCGCGGCGGGACAGGCAGGTGACGGGGGTGGGCGGGCGCGGCGATGCCGGGCCTGGCCGCCAGGATCTCGGAGACCCGCTCCATGGCGCCGGCGGCCTTCTGCACGTCGCCCCAGGTCTCGCCCAGCGCCCCCACCGAACTTGCGGACAGCACGGCCAGCAAGGCGAACTGGAAGAGGGTGCCGACGCTCATCTCATGGCTGAACAGCGCGGCCACCCCCAGCCAGAGGATCCAGACGACGCCGCAGAAGACCAGCGCGATGACGGCGGCGGTCATGCCCGCGCGTGCGGCCATCCGCCGAAGCGAGGTCTGGAAGGACGCCTCGACAGCCTGGCCGAACCGCGCCGCGCCCGAGGCCTCGCGCCCGAAGGCCTGGACGATCTCCAGCGCGTCCAGCGTCTCGCCGGCATGGCCGATGGCCGCGGCGAACTGGTCCTGGGTGGAGGCGGTGAGCTTGCGCACCCGGCGGCCGAACAGGAAGAGCGGCGCGATGATCAGCGGTACGGTGACCAGGACAAGCCCCGTCAGCCGCGGGCTGACCACCAGCATGTAGGCCAGGCCGCCGATCAGCATCAGCACGTTGCGCAGCGAGACCGAGATCGAGGTCGTAAGCAGGTTCTCGACGATCTGGATGTCGGTGGTCAGGCGCGACAGCACCTCGCCGGTCCGGGTCATCAGGAAGAAGGCGGGATCCAGCGACAGGATATGGGCGTAGGTCGCCTTCCTGAGGTCCGCCACGACCCGCTCGCCGAGCTTGGTGACGAAGAAGTAGCGCAGCGCCGAGGACAGCGCCAAGGCGAGCGCCACCCCGCCCAGCGCCCAGAACCAGGGCTCCACGGACCGCGCCGTGGCGTGCGCGGCCACGGCCTGCGTCACATGGTCCGCCAACAGCCGAATCGCGCCGGTGAGGCCAAGACTTGCCGCCGCCGCGGTGACCAGGAACACGCCCGCCGCCACCGCGTCGAGCCGGTGGCCGGCCGCGAACGGGATCAGACGGCCCAGCGCGCGGACGTTGCGGCTCTTGGGGCGCCGCTCGGCGGCTTCGTCGAGGGTCTGCGCCAGCGCCTGGCCCGCGGTCGGCCTGCCGGCTGCGGCGGCCTCGGCCCCCAAGTCGCTCATAGGGGCTCACTCATCGACGCTCACACCTTGCATTTGCACCGGCGTTTCTCTATACGCCCGGCTTCTTCGAACGGCCCCCTCGCAGGAGGCCTTTGATATCTTTCGACGCTCCTTTACGTCAGGCGCCTTCGCGATGAAACAAGACACCCATCCGGACTATCACTTCATCACCGTGGTGATGACGGACGGCACGACCTACCAGACCCGTTCCACCTACGGGAAGGAAGGCGCGACGCTGAACCTGGACATCGATCCGAAGACCCACCCGGCCTGGACCGGCGGCGGCCACCAGATGCTCGACCGCGGCGGCCGCGTGTCGCGCTTCAACGCCAAGTTCGGCGGCTTCACCCGGAAATAGATTGCGCGCTCGAATGTGAAAACGCCGCAGGGGCGACCGCTGCGGCGTTTTGCGTTTCCGGAACGACGACTGGACGACGCGAATTCGGGCCTTGGGACCAACACCCCCCACCGATCGTCATGGCCCGGCTTGTCCGGGCCATCCATGATCTCGCCGTCCCGCGGTTGGCCGCAGCGGCGCCACAGCGACTAATCGCGCTTTCCCGTGTTTATGGGTGGCCCGGACAAGCCGGGCCATGACGTCTTCATATTTTGATGACGCGCCGGCCACAGGGAAACCGGCGATAGCCGACATCCCGGCGCAGCCCCGCCTCAGGTCCCGAAGGCGGTCTTCAGCCGGTCCTGTTGCGACAGCACCGGATGCGGCGCCTCCTCGGAGTCGCCCTCGACGTACATCCGCCGGTCGAGGTGGCGGACCCGCTCGTAGAGCCGCTCGGAGCGGTCGAGCAGGGTCATGAGCTCGCCCGGCAGGCCATCGGCTTCCCCGGACGCCCGGCAGACTTCTTCCCCGGCCAGCCGGTAGCGGTCCTCGCAGGCGGCCCCCGGGGGCATGTCGCCCTCGCGCACGGCGCGCTGCACCAGGAGCCAGGAGGCCACCTGCATCAGCCGCGTGGTCAGCCGCATGCTCTCAGCCGCATAGGCGAGCGCCGCGTTGCGGGACAGCAGCTTGGAAGCCTGGCGGCCCGCGCCGTCCAGATAGCCGGCAGTCTCCTCCACCAGGTCCATGCCTTCCTGGAAGGTGCGCTGGAACAGCTCGGAGCGCGCGAAGTCCTGGATGACTTCGGCGCGCCACGGCGTGGAGGGGACGTTGAGATCGCTCATACGGTGGTCAACCTATACTCAGCCTGCCAAGCGGTCGCGAAAAACCGTCCGTGCAACCCCTGTGCCACTCATATTGGGCCACGCGATCTGGACCATTTTGCGCCTTGTCCGCGTCCCAAACTAGCTCGGGCCCGCGCCGAACAGCGCGTCGGCCGCCGCCCGGCCCGCCCTTTTCCGGTCGATCTGGGCCTGGGCGCGGGCGACCTCCGACTGGAGGATCTCGATCCGCTCCTCCAGCTCGGCCACGCCGAACAGCTCCAGGTCCTCGCGGACGGCCTCGATGAGGCGTTGGCCGCGGCCGATACGAACTTCCGCCGGCTCTTCCATGACGGGCTTTACCTTTCCGGTTCCCCGATGGGACGCTATCCAACCGCGCAAGCCGTCAAAGCGCAAGTTCGCGCCGGCGCGCGATGCACAGCTTTGCCGGAGCCGTCCACATGCCTGAGACCATGACCGCGATCGCCATCGAAGGCGGCAAGGGTCCCGCCGAGGCGCTGAAGCCCGTGCAGATTCCGCGCCCCGAGCCGAAGCCGGGGCAGATCCTGATCCGGGTCCGCGCGGCGGGCGTCAACCGGCCGGACATCATCCAGCGCATGGGCTTCTATCCGCCGCCGCCGGGGTCGCCTGAGACCCTGGGGCTCGAAGTCGCCGGTGAGGTGGTGGTCGGCGCAGGGCGCTGGAAGGCCGGCGACCGGGTCTGCGCCCTGCTGGGCGGCGGCGGCTATGCGGAATACGCGGTCTGTGACGCCCGCCATGCGCTGCCGATTCCCAAGGGCCTCGATTTCGTCCAGGCCGCGGCCCTGCCCGAGACGGTCTTCACGGTCTACGCCAACGTCTTCGAGCACGGCGCGCTGAAACCCGGCGAAACCCTGATGGTGCACGGCGCGACCTCCGGGATCGGCACCACGGCGATCCAGATGGGCAAGGCCCACGGCGCGAAGGTGATCGCGACGGCCAGGGGCTCGGAGAAAGCGGCCGTGGCCCGCAAGCTGGGCGCCGACGTGGCGGTCGACGCCAAGACGGAGGATTTCGCCGAGGTTGCGAAGCGCGAGGGGGGCTGCGACGTGGTCCTCGACATGGTCGGCGGCGACTATTTCGCCAAGGACCTGGACGCCTTGCGAATGGATGGCCGCATCGTATTCATCGCCAGCCTCGGCGGTGGCGACGTCACCCTGTCGATCGGCCGCCTGATGCAGAAGCGCGCGGTGGTCACCGGCTCGACCCTTCGCCCGCGCACCGCCGACGAGAAGGCCCGGCTGGCGGCCGCCGTCGAGGCCCTGGTATGGCCCTGGATCGAGGCCGGGAAGGTCCGGCCGCAGGTCGATGCGACCTTCCCGCTGGCCGAGGCCGCCAAGGCGCACGCACACCTCGAAGGCGCTCACGTCGGCAAGGTGGTGCTCGTGACGGCCAGCACTTAAGGTTGCACCCGCAGTTCTGAGGTCGCCGTCAGTTCAAACCCGGTTTTTGAATGACGCGCTAAAAACGACTGATATCTGCGCCACACTCCAGACCGATTCTTCGAAATCCGGTTGTATTTTTCGGCGAGTGAGGTTGACGCCCCCGTACGGCTGAGCCAGTGGAGAAAGAAAAAGCGTCAGCTCGTTTCTGGCCCGTTCGGCCCACTGGGGAGATCAAATTGCACAACAAGGTTCGATTTTTCGCGTCCAGCGCTCTGCTTTTCGCCGCCGCGCTGGGAACGGCCGCCCACGCACAGACCCGCCCTGCCGCAACGGCGGCGGCGGCCCCTGCCGGCGGCACCATTGAAGAATTGGTGGTGACCGCCGAAAAGCGGAGCCAGAGCCTGCAGGACGTGCCGGTCGCCATCTCCGCCTACACCTCCGAGAAGCGCGACCTCCTGGGCATCAACAGCGTCCAGGACATGACCAACTTCACGCCCGGCCTGGAATATTCCAGCCAGCTCGACCGGATCAGCCTGCGCGGCGTCGGCCGCCTGACCAATGTGCAGTCCGCCGACCCGGGCGTGGCGACCTATTCCGACGGCGTCTACACCTCCTCGACGGTCGAGGCCGGCAAGACGCCGATCTTCACCGACCGGGTGGAAGTGCTGCGCGGCCCGCAGGGCACCCTCTACGGCCGCAACTCCATCGGCGGCGCGATCAACGTGATCTCCAAGCGCCCGACCGAGGAGTTCTACGGCGAAGTGCGCGCCACCGTGGCGAACTACGGCCGCACGCTGCTGGAAATGGCGGTCTCCGGCCCGCTGGCGCCCGACCTGCAGTTCCGGCTGGCCGGCAACTGGGAGAAGCAGCGCGACGGCTACTACAAGAACGTCGTCCCAGGCATGCCGAGCGAAGGCAACGTCATCGACACCTACTATATCGAGGGCCAGCTCCAGGCGAAGTTCGGGGACCACCTCGAAGGCTGGGTGAAGGCCTCGATCGCCGGCTGGAACAACGGCGGCGGCGGCCCCGGGGCCCGGGCGACCGCAATCACTGGTCCGATCAACACCACGGAGTTCGCGCCCAGCGCCCTCTTCGTGAACCCGGGCTACGCCTGTAGCGGCAAGGTGACCAATGTGGTGAACCTCTCGCCGGCGGGTTGCGCCAATCCGACCGACAGCAACAAGCGCACGTTCGCGGCTGACACGGCGAACTCGGTGTCGCTGGACGAGACCTACATCTTCTCGACCCAGTGGACCTACCACTTCGACGGCGCCGACCTGAAGTACATCGGCGGCTACGACAACTATCACTACACCCTGATCGCCGATCAGGACGCGACCGCCATCCAGGGCTTCACCCTGCCGGTGGCGCCGTTCTTCGGCGCTCTCGGTACGACGGTGGGCGCGGCGCTCACTCCTTGCTCCGTCGTGCCGGGCTGCACAGGCGTCAACGTCCGCCCGCAGTACGTCTCGACCTATCAGGAGAACAAGCACTGGGTCAGCCACGAGCTGAACCTGTCATCGAGCGGCGACGGCGCGCTGCAGTGGCTCGGCGGCCTCTACTACTACAAAGAAGGCTACCAGCAGCCGGTGTTCACGACCCTGGTCAACCAGACCGCGCTGGCCGGCCCGCTCGCGGCCTCTGTGCCCGCCGTGACCGGCTCCGCCCTCCAGCCCGACACCCTGCAGCGGCCGTACGACGACCGCCCGGAAATGCACGACGAGTCCTACGCGGGCTTCGGTCAGGTCGACTGGAAGTTCGCGCCGACGTGGAAAACCACGCTCGGCATCCGCTACAGCCACGACCACAAGTGGGGCACTGAAGCGCTTCGCATCGTCTGCTACGCGGTCACCACCTGCCTCAACGCACCGGGGAGCACGCTCGTCACGCCGGAGGGCCTCGGCGCCTTCACCCCGCCGGTCGACGTGACGGCCGCTGTGGTCAATCTGACGGGCCTGCCCCAAGGCGTGGTGCCCGGGGGCATCAACGGCAGCGGCATCACCTTCACCCCGGACGGCTTCGCCCACCGCAGCTACGACGCCAGCTGGTCGGCCTGGACCGGCACCGCCGGCCTGCAATGGGATCCCGATCGGGACACCATGATGTATGCCCGCTACAGCCGGGGCTATAAGGCCGGCGGCTTCAACGTCGGCATCACGACCACCGAAGGCAGCTCGCCCTACACCGGTCCGGAGCACGCCAACAACTACGAGATCGGCCTGAAGAAGGACCTCTTCCACCACACCCTGCAGACCAACCTGGCGGTGTTCTATCTCGACTATCAGGACTTCCAGGCTCCGGTGACCATCCCGGCGGTCGGCGGGACGGTGGCGCAGCCGCAAGGCGTGTTCATCAACGTGCCGAAGGCGGTGAGCTACGGCGTCGAGCTGGAAAGCATCTGGTCGCCCATCGACCACCTGCAGCTGATGCTGACCTACGCCTACAACGACGCTCACATCACCCAGCTGAGCGGCGTCATCGATCCGGCCGACCCGACGGCGACCCAGCCCGGCGCCAAGCCGATCGGCGCGCTCGTGCCCTGCACCAGCTCCACCCCGGGCACGGCTGGTTTCGCCCAGAACTGCGACATCTACGCCCACGCCGTGCAGCGCGGCCAGGACCTGAGCGGCAACCAGCTTCCGCAATCCACCAAGAACAAGGTGGCCTTCAACGCCACCTACACCTGGGTGACGGAACGCGGCTCGCTGTCGCCGTCGGTCAGCTACATCTGGCGCGACAAGCAATACGGCTCGATCTTCCAGCGCGCGTACAACGAGGCCCCGTCCTGGAGCCAGGTCGACGCCCGGCTCACCTGGAAGGACAGGGACAACAAGTACTCGGTCATCGCCTATGTGAAGAACCTGTTCGACACCCTGGGCTACGACGGCGGCGCCGTCGGGTCGCGGATCGCGGGCAGCAACTTCGCGGGGGTGGGCGTGCCGCTGACCAATGTTGTGCAGCCGGGCTTCAACGTCAGCTATCCGCTGACCCCGCCCCGCACCTACGGGCTGGAGCTGCAATACCGCTTTTAGGAGAAACCGATTTCGGTTCGGAGGGCGCGCCGCAAGGCGCGCCCTTTGTTTTTTCAGCGCAATTTCCTATCGAACATCCCTGTTCGTTGAACACTCCGTCCCGGAAGATCGAAAAACATTGACGCTGCCTTAGGCCTCCCTCAGGTTCCGCGCGCAAAATGAACGGGCGATGGCGGCCTCTCGGCCCTCAAACGCGCGACGGAGGCCGCCTGGGGGCGGCGGGGAGGACATATTGGGGCATCCGACAGTTTGTTGGCGGACGCGCGAGCGTGAGCTCGCGGGGCCGAGAGCCTGCGGCATGAGCCCGCGGCAAATTTAAGCAACAGGACCATTATTTTTTCAAATCAAGGGCCGGAACGGCCTTCTGGGGAGGTAAACTTGCAACATAAGAATCGCCTTTTGGCGTCCAGCGCCCTGCTGGCCGCCGCGCTGCTCGGCACGACCGCCGCCCATGCCCAATCGAGCACCGGAACCACCGCTGCGGCGGCCGGAACCATCGAAGAACTGGTAGTCACCGCTGAAAGGCGCAGCCAGAGCCTGCAGGACGTGCCTGTGGCCATTTCGGCGTTCACGTCAGAAAAGCGCGACCTGCTGGGCATCAAGTCCATCCAGGACCTGACCAACTTCACGCCTGGCCTGAACTACACCAGCGCCAACGACCGCCCCTCGCTGCGCGGCATCGGCCGCCTGACCAACGCCCACGCGGTCGCCGTGCCGGTCGCGGTCTACGACGACGGCATCTACACCACCTCGACGACCACCGCGGGCAAGGCGCCGATCTTCACCGACCGGGTGGAAGTGCTGCGCGGACCGCAAGGCACCCTCTACGGCCGCAACTCCATCGGCGGGGCCATCAACGTCATCTCGAAGCGCCCGACGGAAGATCCGTACGCGGAGGTGCGCGCCACCGTCGCCAACTACGGCCGCACCCTCTTCGAAGCCGCGGTCTCCGGCCCGCTGGCCCCCGACCTGCAGTACCGGCTGGGCGGCAGCTGGGAAAAGCAGCGCGACGGCTACTTCAAGAACATCGTCCCGGGCATGCCGTCCGAGGGCAACGTCATCGACCAATACTACTTGGAAGGCCAACTACAGGCGAAGTTCGGCGATCACGCCGATGGCTGGGTGAAGGTCTACGTTCAGGGCTGGAACAACGGTTCCGGCGGCCCCGGCGCCCGGAACGGCTACGTCGCCGGGCCGATCAATTACTCGGAGTTCGCCGCCCAGAACCTCAACGGCGGCTTCGGCTGCGCGCCCGGAGGCGTGGTCGCCAATGTGGTCAACACCAGCCCGTCCGGCTGCACCAACCCGGCGCAGACCGGCGATCACCGCAACTTCGCCACCAACGTCGCCCAGACGGTCTCGCTGGACGAGACCTACGGCCTGTCGGCGAACTACACCTACCACTTCGACGGCTTCGACCTGAAATACATCGGCGGCGGCGGGAACTACCACTACACCCTGGTCTCGGATAACTCGACTAACGGGACCGCCGGCTCGATCGCGTCGTTCCAGGTGCCGCTGCGCACGGCCGCCTCAGGTGCGCCCGCCGCCACCTGCTCGCCGGCGGCTGTCGCCGGCGGCGTCTGCACGCCGCTCACCTTCCAGGCGAAGCAGATCTCGACCTACGCCGAGGACTACCACAACTTCAGCCACGAAATTAACATCGCCTCGAACGGAACCAGCGCGCTCCAGTGGCTGGGCGGCCTCTACTACTATCGTGAGGGCTACAAGCAGCCGGTATTCACTACCGAGCCGAACAACACCGCCCTCGACGGCGCGGTGACGCCCGCGAATGTGGCCGTGAGCGGCATCGTCAGCCGCGACTTCCAGCGCCGCATCTATGACGACCGTCCGCAGTTCGAGGAGGAATCCTACGCCGGCTTCGGCCAGGTCGACTGGAAGTTCACCGACACCCTGAAGCTGACGGTGGGCCTGCGCTACAGCCACGACAAGCTGACCGGTTCGGAATCGGTCCGGTTGCTCTGCTTTGCGACCACGGCCTGCGGCACCACGCCGGAACTGCTCGGCAGCCTGACGCCGCCGGTCGATGTCACTGCGCGTGTCGTCTATCAGGCCGGTGTTCCGGCCGGGGTCGTCAACAACGGCAAGCCGGGCGGAATCACCTTCACCCCCGACGGCTTTGCGACCCGCAACTATGCCGCCAGCTGGTCGGCCACCACCGGCACGGCGGGCCTGCAGTGGGATCCGAATCCGGGGACGATGTTCTATGGCCGCTACAGCCGCGGCTACATGATGGGCGGCTTCAACGCCGGCGTGACCTCGCAGCTGGGCCAGTTCCCACTCACCAACCCCGAGCACATCAACGACTACGAAGTCGGCATGAAGAAGGACTTCTTCAACCGAACGCTGCAGGTCAACGTGGCGATCTTCTACGAAGACCTGCGCGACTTCCAGGCGCCGCTGACCGTGGTGTCTACTAGCGGCCAGCTGGCCACGAGCCAAAGCCAGTACCTCAACATCCCGAAGTCGGTCAGCCAGGGCGTCGAGCTGGAGGCGAACTGGGCGCCGGTCGAGCACCTGAACGTGCTGTTCAACTACTCCTATGACGACGCCCACGTGGTCAGCCTCTCCGGGATCGTCGATCCTTCGGACCCGGAAGCCCTCGCGGCCGGCGCCAAGCCGCTGACCGCCTTGACCGCTTGCGGCGCGGCGGTGGGGGTCTGTGACGTGAACACCGGCCTCAATCAGCGTACTCAGAGCCTGAGCGGCAACAGCCTGCCGCAGAACCCGAAGAACAAAGTGGCCGTCGCCGTCACTTACGCCTTCGAGACCGAGCGCGGCTCCCTGGTCCCGGAAATCTCCTACATCTGGCGGGACAAGCAGTACGGCACGATCTTCGAACGGTCCTACAACGAAGCCCCGTCGTGGGACCAATGGGACGCGCGCATCACCTGGAAGGGCAAGGACAACCGCTACAGCGTGATCGCGTACGTGAAGAACGCCTTCAACACCTTGGGCTATGACGGCGGATCGACGAGTACGCGCTTTGCCGGCGTCTATTCGGCCGCCACGATTGCGGCGGCCGGCCTGCCCCAGGGCACGCCCGCCACGATCCCGGGGACGTTCAACACGGTGCAGTCGAACTCGGCCTTCAACGGGATCAGCACCACCTACAACCTGACCCCGCCCAGGACCTACGGGATCGAGGTCCAGTACCGCTTCTAAGCGATCCGGAAATCCGGTTCGAAGGGCGCGTCCGCGAGGGCGCGCCCTTTGTTTTCGGGAGAGGAGCATTCCGGCTTTTCGAATCTTTCCGCGAAGTAAGATCAAATGCGTTGACGCCTCCTGAGGCCTCCCGCACCGTCGCGTGACAGACAAAGAGCGGGCGCGGACCGCAGACGGTCCGAAAGTCCGACGAGCGCCGCTAGGGCGGCAGGAGGACCCTGGCGTGTCCGCTGAATCCGTAATCCATCCGGCGGCTCGCCGGCTGAGCCTGCCCACCAAGCTGTTCTACGGCTTCGGTTCGGTGGCGTTCGGCGTCAAGGACAACGGTTTTTCGACCTTCCTGCTGATTTTCTACAATCAGGTCGTGGGCCTGCCGTCGGCGATGGTCGGCCTGGCCATCATGGTCGCCCTGGTCGTCGACGCCTTCCTCGATCCGATCACCGGCCAGATCTCCGACAACTGGCGGTCCCGGTGGGGGCGGCGCCACCCCTTCATGTACGCCGCCGCCGGGCCGGTGGCGGTCTCCTACCTCCTGCTCTGGAACCCGCCGCACGGGTGGAGCCACGGGGCGCTGTTCATCTACCTGATCGCCACCGCGATCCTGATCCGCAGCTTCATCACCGCCTACGAAATCCCCTCGACGGCGCTGTCGGCGGAGCTCACGGCGGAATACGACGAGCGCACTAAGTTGCTGAGCTACCGCTTCCTGTTCTCCTGGATCGGCGGCCTGTTCATGTATTTCATGGCGCTCAAGGTCTTCCTGCGGCCCGAGGCCGGCCATGCGGTGGGCCAGCTCAACCCGGCCGGCTATTCCCACTACGGCCTGGCGGCCGCCGGCGTCATGCTGTTCGCGATCCTGACCTCGGCGCTGGGCACCCACAGCCAAATCCCCTACCTGCGCCACCCTCCGCGCCGGGACGTCTCCCTCAAGGTCCTGGTGGCGGAGATGTTCGGCACCCTGGCGAACGCCTCGTTCCTGGCCCTCCTGGGCGGCAGCCTGTTCTTCGCCATGGCGGTCGGCCTCGGGTTCTCGATCGGCCTCTATTTCCAGACCTACTTCTGGGAACTGTCGTCCGCCCAGATCGCGCTGTTCACCTTCTCGAGCCTGAGCGGGGCGGCGCTCGCCTTCGTGATCGCGCCGCTGATCTCCAAGTCGCTCGGCAAGAAGGCCGGCGCCCTCATCCTGATCCCGATCGCGGCGATGGCGGCCATCGCCCCAATCGCCCTGCGGCTCGCGGGGCTGTTGCCGCCCAACGGCTCGCCGGTCATCTTTCCGCTGCTGCTCGTGCTGGGCGTGGTCACGGTCTGCCTGGGGACGTCCGGCGCGATCCTGATGACCTCTATGATCGCTGACGTGGTGGAGGATTCCGAACTGAAGACAGGCCGGCGTTCGGAGGGGCTATTCTTCGCCGCCGCCGCCTTCGTCGCCAAGGCCGTCACCGGCATCGGCATCTTCGCCTCCGGTATGCTGCTGGCGGCGATTCATTTCCCGCAGCACGCCCGCCCGGGTTATGTGGACCCGCAGATTGTCCGCAACCTGGGCTTGGTCTATGCGCCGACGACCGTCCTCCTCTACGGCTTGGCGCTGCTCTGTCTGACCGGGTACCGGATCACGCGCCAAGGCCACGAGGATTCGCTGCGCAAGCTTGCGGCCGCGGCCGAACTCGTCGCCGAGGGCGAGCCCGCCGCGACCCTCTAGTGTCCCGATTCCGAAGTTCGCAAGTGCTTGCGGCTGACTTCGGAATCGATGAGGATACTAGCAAGTATATGTTTCTAGTGTGCTTTTTGGATTTGAAGTTCGCTAGGCGCGTGGCGCGTGAGGCGAACTTCAAATCCAGCACACTAGTTGGGATCGTCCTCGGCGATCCGGTTCAGTTCGTCGATCCGCTGTTCGTAGACATTGGCGACCGCGCGCGGTGAGCGGCGCGCGGCGTCCTCGCGGATGGTCAGCCAGTCGCGCTGCTCCTCGCGCACCTGATCGGGCGAACCGCCGGAGCGCAGGGCTCGGCGGTACGCTCGGTTCAACTCGCGGTCGGCGGCCGAAAGGTCGGGATCGGCGCACACCATCTGCGCCGCGCGGCTCCGCGCGTCATCGCAGGCGGGATCGGTGGCCAGCGCCCGCGGCGCGGGAACCGGCGCCGGCGTCTCGACCTGGGCCAACTCAGGCGCCGAGGTCGGGATCGGCCTGGCCGCACTGCGGGCCAGGTCCGGCGGCAGGACGTCGAGGCGTCCTGCGGACTTCACGGCGGGCAGAGGCGGCGGCCGGTTGACCTCGATGTCCACCTTCGGCGGCGTGGCGTCTTCCGCCGAGCCGGTGACCGCCCGCATGGGGGCGGTGGGGCCCAGATGGATGAGGTCGGGCTTGGCCAGTAAACCCAGGCCCAGGCCCAACGCCACCGCGACCGCCACGCCGCCGGCGGCCGTCAGGGCCCTCGGGATCGGCCGAGCCGGCGCCCGTTGTGCGGGCCGCGGCAGGGGTGGCGCAGCCCCGGAGAAGCCGCGATAGCTGCCGCCGCCCAAAGGCTGCCCAGCCGGCTCCGTGGTCATGGTGAAAAACCTCCTGCAGCGTCCCCTGCGGGCCCTAACCCGCTCGGCGACTCCGCAGTTGCAACGGCGAAGCCGGCTTTCAGTAGCCGTCGCCGTGCGCGTCGTGCGCCTGACCGTTCAGCTCGGCGATGCGGGCCAGGTAGACGTCATGCACCGCCCAGGGGGCCTCGCGGGCCGCCGCCGAGCGTGCGGCGAGCCAGCGCTGCTGCTGTCGCTGTAGCTGGGCGTCGGGCACGCCGGCGGCCCGGGCGCCCTGGTAAGCGCGGGCGAGCTGGCGGTCGGCGGCCCCGAGGCTCGGGTCGGCGCAGACCAGGGCTGCGCCGGCATCGTGGTTGGCGCAGCGCGGCGTAGTCGAGACCTTCATCAGCCCCGAGGCCGGCTGCGGCGCCTGCTGGACCGCACGCGCCCGGTACGACGGCTCGGCGCGGCGCGGCGGCTTGCGGGCCGCGGCCCACGCGACCTTCAGCTCGTGGCGGGCCTTGGACTTGCGGTCGAGCCTGGCCAGCTGCGCCGGCGGCGGCTCCTGCGGCGTGGCCTTGTGATGAGCGGCGCGGGCCAGCGCGTGCATCAGGCCCGCCAGCTGGGTCCGGCTGCGCGCCTCCTGCCGAGCCTGCGCCAGGGCCTCGGTCTTGGCTTCGGCGCGCGCCTCGGCCCGGCCCTTGGCTTCGGCCTTGGCCAGCCGCAGCTGATCCTGCCGCGCGGCCTTGGCCGCCTTGGCGAGCTCGACCTTGTGGGCCGCCGTCCTTGCGGCCTCGGCGCGGGCCAGTTCGGCCTTGTGCGCCTTGGCCGTCTCGGCGCGGGCGAGCTGGGCCTTGTGCGCCGCCGCCTCGGCGCGCGCCAATTCGATGCTGTGCGCCCTTGCGGCCTGCGCGCTGGCAAGCTCCGCCTTGCGCGACGGCTTGGCGGGCGCGGGCTCCATCTTCGCGAAGCGGGTGGGTGGCGCGAGCGGCCTCGCCTTGGCGATCGTCAGCTTGGGCGCGGCGAGGGCCGGCGCGGGCGGCGCCTGCAGCCTGGGCCTCGGAGTTTGCTTGGCCGCAGCGGGCGCCAGGTCCGGCGCCGGCGGGGTCGTCGCCTGCACCCGCATCAGGCCCTGCGGCGGCCGTATCGGCGCCTGCGGCTCGGGCTCCGACGGCGGCTCGGGCCGGACGGCCTGCGCCGGGGCGGCCAGCGTCTTCGACAGCACCTCGATCGGGGCGCCGATTGGCGCCGGGCGGTCGTCGACCACGATCTCGAGCCTGCGGGTCGGCGCGGCCGGCTTCACCGGCGCGACCGGCGCCGCCGCGGCCATGCGCCGCTCGTTCATGGCCGGCCGGGCCCACAGGCCCAGGCCCACCCCCAGCACGCAGGCTCCCGCGACCCCTGCGAACAGGATGTGTCGCGTCGAGGCGCCGCGCCGTCTGGCCGGCTGCGGCATGAACTCGTCGAAATTGTCAGGCGTCATAATAGAGATCCCAGCCCCAAGCGGATCCCTCGATGAACGAAGTGCTGGCCCGCCTGCCGCGCCCACGGCTAAGCTGACGACCCCCACACCGATCTCTCCCGCTACAATATGAGCCTGAACTATGAAGGTTAAGCTAGCGCCAATCCTTGAGACAGATCGCCTCATTCTGCGCGCGCCGGTCGCGGAGGACTTCGAAGCCTGGGCGGCCTTCGCCGCCGACGAGGAGACCATGCGCCACCTCGGCGGGCCACAAGCCCGCTCGGTGGCCTGGCGTGGGATCTGTACCGTGGCCGGGGCCTGGTCGATCCGCGGCTTCTCGATGTTCTCGGTGATCGAGAAGGCGTCCGGGCGCTGGATCGGCCGCCTCGGGCCCTGGCAGCCGGAGGACTGGCCGGGCCGGGAGGTCGGCTGGGGGCTCGCCCGCGAGACCTGGGGCAAGGGCTACGCCACCGAGGGCGCGGCGGCCTGCATGGACTACGTCTTCGACGTACTGGGCTGGAGCGAGGCGATCCACACGATCGAACCCGCCAACACCGCCTCGCAGGCGGTGGCCAAGCGCCTGGGCTCGACCCTGTGGGGCCCGTCGGCCATGCCCCCGCCCTATCAGGACACCTATGTCGAGGCCTGGGGCCAGACCCGCGAGCAGTGGCTGGCGAGGCGGCCAGGGAATCGCACCGCGATTCCCGAAAACAAGAGCTAGGCTAGATCCAGCCGCGCTGGCGCAGCTGCCCCGCATAGGTCCGGCTCACCGGGACCTCGGCCCCGTCCTTCAGCGTCAGGGTGGCCCGCCCGTCGCCGCGCCGCGCGTCGGTGATGGCGTCGCGGGCGATCCACCAGGAGCGGTGCACCTGGGCGCCCTCGATCCCCTCCAGCTCCGCCACCGCGTCGGCCAGCCGCATCAGGATCAGGTCCTGGCCTTTGGAGGTGTGCAGGCGCAGGTAGTGGTCTTCCGCCTCCACCGCCCAGACCTCGGCGCCGCGCAGCTTCAAGGGCAGGCGATCGAGGAACTTCGGCGGCTCGGACGACGCTGGGGTGGCCGCGCCGGTGCGCCGGACGACCAGCACATTGATCGCGATCATCGCGGCCGACACGACGGTGACCTGCGCCGCCAGCTCGACGATGTCCGGCAGCCGGTTGAAGCGGGAGCCCCAGGCCACGCGGGAGGCGAAGGCGACGACGACGGTAAAGGGGATCGACAGCGCCAGGGACGAGGCGGCGACCCGCAGCCACAGCTGCTGCGGCTGACCGACCCGCCCGAAGATCAACCGGGAGACGAAGGCGCCCCACAGCCAGCCCGCGATCATCAGCCCGAACCAGTAGGCGAAGCGCACAGGCGGGGACGCCCGATTCGATCCGAAGGCGCCCGCATAGGCGAGGAAGGTCGCGCCGGTGAGCGCGATGATCAGGCTGCGCAGCCAGCCCCGCAGGTCGTCGTAAGGCCCCCAGCGCAGGATCTTCGGCATCAAAGCCATCAGCGCAGGGCTCCTGCGTCTCGTCTCTCCGCCCGCAGATAGCGGATGTCGCCTGTTTCGCAAACGCCGGTCGCCGGGGCCGCCGTGGGGCCGCCTAGCTTCGGTCATCGTGGCGAGGCATAAGACTGGCCGATTCACCCTAAGGCGCCGCCGCGGCTATGGCCGATCTGATCTTCCACGACCCGACTGGGCGCCGCGCGCGCCGCGTGCGCCTCGTGGGCGGCCTGGTGGCCTCCTTCGTGGCCCTCATGGTCGCGGCCTTCTTCGCCACCCTGGCCTTCGCGCCGCGGCTTCCGGGGCTGACGCTGAAGGACCCGCAGGTGCTCTCGGCCCTGCACCAGGAGACCGCCCACAAGCTGAAGGGCCGGCAGCAGTGGAACCGCATCCCGCATCCGCGCAGCGCCGCCGCCGCGGGCGGGCAGGCGCGTCCCCTGGCGGTGGGCTTCTACGTCTCCTGGGACGAGAGCTCGCGCGAATCCCTGGCCGATCACATCGACCAGCTGGACGTGGTCTCGCCGCAGTGGATCGCCCTCGCCGGCGCGGACGGGACGCTGTCGATCACCTCAGACCCGCAGGCCCGCGCGATCATCGCCTCGGCCAAGCGCCCGCCGTCGATCCTGCCGGGCGTGTTCAACTACAACACCGCCGGCCACGCCTGGAACGGCCCGCAGGCCGACGCGGTGCTGTTCAACCCCGCCGCCCGCGTCGGGCTGATCAACAACCTGGTCGCCCAGGCGCAGAAGCGCGGCTACGCCGGCTACGTCTTCGACTTCGAGGACCTGTCGCCGGCGGGGGCGCGGGCCTATCCGGGCTTCATCGCCCAGGCGCGCGCGGCGCTGAAACCGATCGGCCGCGAAGTCTGGGTCACCACGCCCTTCGCCGACGACGACTTTCCGATCAAGGCCCTGCAGGAGGTCTCCGACGCGGTGGTGCTGATGGCCTACGACCAGCACTGGGGCGGCGGCGAGCCGGGTCCGGCCGCGGCGCAGGACTGGTTCGAGACCACGCTCGCCAAGCGGATGGAGGCGCTGGACCCGGCCAAGACGGTCCTGGCGCTGGGCGCCTACGGCTACGACTGGACGCTGAAGGGCCCGAAGAACCCGGCGTCGGCCGAGACCATCCTGTTCAACGAGGCGACCCAGAAGGCGCACGACGCCGAGGCGCAGGCCGAGATGGACGAGGCCTCGCTCAACCCGACCTTCGGCTACCAGGACGACCTGGGCCGCAAGCACAGCGTCTGGTTCCTCGACGCCTCGACCCTGTTCAACCAGATCAAGGTCGCCGACGGCTTCCGCCCCATGGGCTATGCGCTCTGGCGGATGGGCGGCGAGGACCAGCTCGACTGGAAGGTGCTGCGCCACGACTACGGCCAGGCCAAGCCCGACGGGCTGGAGGTGCTGAAGCCAGGCGTCGACGTCGACTTCGACGGCTCCGGCGAGGTGCTGCGGGTGGAGTCCATCCCGACGCCCGGCCGCCGGTCGCTGGAGATCGATTCCGACACCGGCCTGATTTCCGGCGAGAACTACGAGGTGATGCCCAGCTCCTACGTGATCCAGCGCTACGGCTTCCATCCCGGCTGGGTGGCGCTGACCTTCGACGACGGGCCGGACGGCCGCTGGACGCCGAAGATCCTCGACATCCTGAAGCAGAAGCACGCGCCTGCGACCTTCTTCGTCATCGGCAAGAACATGGCGGCCAAGCCCGGCCTGGTGGCCCGCGAGCTGCGCGAAGGGCACAACGTCGGCAACCACACCTGGACCCACCCGAACATCGGCGAGATCCCCGCCGCCCAGACCGCCGTGGAGCTGTCGGCCACCCAGCGGCTGTTCGAGACCATCACCGGCCGCTCCATGCGCCTGTTCCGGCCGCCCTATTTCGGCGACGCCGAGCCCTCGACCCCGCGCGAGGTCGCGCCGCTGCTGGACGCCCAGCGCCAGGGCTACCTGAGCGTGGGCTTGCGGATCGACACCGACGACTGGAAGAAGCCCGACCCCAGCCACATCATCAACACCGCACTCACCCGCCTCGCCGACCGCGACCAGCGCCCGGGCCAGGTGATCCTGCTGCACGACTCCGGCGGCGACCGCAGCCGCACGGTGGCGGCCCTGCCGGTGCTGATCGACGCCCTGCGGGCCCGCGGCTACAAGCTGGTCACCGTCGGTGACCTGGCCGGCATGACCCCCGCCGAAGTGCTGCCGCCCACCAGCCGCAACTCCTTCGAACTGCTGCTCGACCGCATGGGCTTCGGCTTCTTCCACGGGGTGCAGGTCGCGCTGCAGAGCCTGTTCATCGTCGCCATCGTGCTGGGCGTCGCCCGGCTGCTGCTGCTCGGCGTGCTGGCGCTGATCCACCGCTTCACGATCGTGAAACGGACGCCGCCGCTGCCCGATCCCGAGACCGGACCGCTGATCAGCGTGCTGGTCCCCTGCTTCAACGAGGAGAAGGTGATCGAGTCCTCGGTGCGCCGGGTCCTGGCCTCCAACTGGGCGCGGCTCGAGGTGCTGGTGCTCGACGATGGCTCGCAGGACCACACCGCCGAGGTCGTCCGCCGGGCTTTCGCCGACGAGCCGCGGGTGACGCTGATGGCCTTCGAGAACGGCGGCAAGGCGCGCGCGCTCAACCGGGGCCTGACCAAGGCCGGCGGCGACGTGGTGGTGGCGCTGGACGCCGACACCCTGTTTCCGTCGGACACGCTCGGCAAGCTTGCCCGCTGGTTCGCCGATCCGGCGGTCGGCGCCGTGGCCGGCAATGCGCTGGTCGGCAACCGCCGCAACCTGATCACCCGCTGGCAGGCGCTGGAATATGTCACCGCCCAGAACCTGGAGCGTCGCGCGCGGGCGGCGCTGGGCGCGGTGACCGTGGTGCCGGGCGCTGTGGGGGCGTGGCGGCGTTCCGCGCTGGAAGCCCTCGGCGGCTATCCCGACGACACGCTCGCCGAGGACCAGGACCTGACGATCGCCATGCAGCGGGCCGGGTGGCGGGTGGAGTTCGATCCCGAGGCGCGCGCCTACACCGAGGCGCCGGAGACTGTAGCCGGCCTGCTGAAGCAGCGTTTCCGCTGGTCCTTCGGCACCCTGCAATGCATCTACAAGCACCGCGCGGCGCTGTTCGACGTCAAGCGGCCGGTGCTGGGCTTCGTGGCCCTGCCGCAGATCTGGCTGTTCCAGATCATCTTGACGGCGGTGGCGCCGCTGGTCGACCTGGCCGTCCTCTGGAGCCTGATTTCGGCGGTCTACGCCTGGGCCTTCCACCCGGTGGAGTGGTCGCCCGACGACCTGTCGCGGCCGCTGTTCTTCTGGGCCGCCTTCATCTTCCTCGACCTTTCGGCCGGCGCGGTCGGCATGGCCCTGGAGCGGCGCGCGCCCTGGGCGGACCTGGTGTGGATGCCGATCCAGCGCTTCGGCTACCGCCAGCTGATGTACTATGTGGTGGTCAAGTCGATCGACGCGGCCCTGCATGGCGCGCGGGTCGGCTGGGGCAAGCTCGAACGCCGCGCCACCGCCGCCTTCGAAGGCGCCGGCTAGAGACCCGGGTTTTCCGTCCCTAGCGCGGTTGTCATCCCCTGGAGCGGCGCCTATAACGCCGCCCACTCGCCGCTGAGGCGAGGCGACATTCGCCAGCGCCTGCGAGCCATATGAACATCCACGAGCACCAAGCCAAAGCCGTCCTCTCCGAGTTCGGCGTGGCGGTCCCGCGCGGCTATCCCGCCTTCTCCGTCGAGGAGGCCGTGCAGGCCGCCGAGAAGCTGGGGGGACCGGTCTTCGTGGTGAAGTCGCAGATCCACGCCGGCGGCCGCGGCAAGGGCCGCTTCGAAGGCCTCGGCCCCGACGCCAAGGGCGGGGTTCGCGTCGTCAAGTCGGTGGAGGAGGTCGGGACCAACGCCGCCGAGATGCTGGGCCGGGTGCTGGTCACGCACCAGACGGGGCCCAAGGGCAAGCAGGTCAACCGCCTCTATATCGAGGAAGGCGCGGCCATCGCCCGCGAGCTCTACCTCTCGCTGCTGGTGGACCGCGAAACCAGCCGCGTCTCCGTGGTCGCCTCCACCGAAGGCGGCATGGACATCGAGGAGGTGGCGCACTCCACGCCGGAGAAGATCGCCACCTTCTCCATCGATCCGGCGACCGGGGTCTGGCCGCACCACGGCCTTAGCCTGGCGACCACGCTGGGCCTCAAGGGCGACCTCGCCAAACAGGCGTCGAAGCTGCTCGGCCAGCTCTATGCCGCCTTCGTCGCCAAGGACATGGCGATGCTGGAGGTCAATCCGCTGATCGTCACCGCAGACGACCAGCTGCGCGTCCTCGACGCCAAGGTGTCGTTCGACGACAACGCCCTCTTCCGGCACCCCGAGATCCGGACCTTGCGCGACGAGAGCGAGGAGGACCCCAAGGAGATCGAGGCCTCCAAGCACGACCTCAGCTACATCGCCCTCGACGGGGAGATCGGCTGCATGGTCAACGGCGCAGGCCTGGCCATGGCCACCATGGACATCATCAAGCTCTACGGCGCCGAGCCCGCCAACTTCCTCGACGTGGGCGGCGGGGCGACCCGCGAGAAGGTGACGGCGGCCTTCAAGATCATCATGGCCGACCCCAACGTGAAGGGCATCCTGGTCAATATCTTCGGCGGCATCGCCCGCTGCGACCTGCTGGCCGAAGGCATCGTCGCCGCGGTCAAGGAGGTGGGCCTGGTCGTGCCCCTGGTGGTGCGGCTGGAAGGCACCAACGCCGAGCTCGGCAAGCAGATCATCCGCGATAGCGGCCTCAACGTGATCCCGGCCAACGACCTGGCCGACGGCGCCGAGAAGATCGTGAAAGCCGTGCGAGAGGCCGCCTAAGTCCATGTCCGTCCTGATCAACAAGTCGACCCGCGTCATCTGCCAGGGCATCACCGGCGCGCAGGGCACCTTCCACACCGAGCAGGCGATCGCCTACGGGACCAAGATGGTCGGCGGCGTGACGCCGGGCAAAGGCGGGACCAAGCACCTGGGCCTGCCGGTGTTCGACACGGTGGGCGAAGCGGCGCGCGAGACCGGCGCCGACGCCAGCGTGATCTATGTGCCGCCGCCGTTCGCGGCCGACTCGATCCTGGAAGCCATCGACGCGGAGATCGGCCTGATCGTCTGCATCACCGAGGGCATACCGGTGGCCGACATGGTCAAGGTGAAGCGCGCGCTCAGCGGATCGAAAAGCAGGCTGATCGGGCCCAATTGCCCCGGCGTGCTCACTCCCGATGAGTGCAAAATAGGCATCATGCCGGGAAACATCTTCAAGCGCGGCTCGGTGGGCGTTGTCTCCCGCTCGGGCACCCTTACCTATGAGGCTGTGTTCCAGACCACCCAGGCAGGTCTCGGCCAGAGCACGGCCGTGGGCATCGGCGGCGACCCCGTGAAGGGCACCGAGTTCATCGACGTGCTCGACATGTTCCTCAAGGACCCCGAGACCGAGTCGATCATCATGATCGGCGAGATCGGCGGCTCCGCCGAGGAGGACGCGGCCGAGTTCATTAAAAATTCAGCAACCAAGAAGCCAATGGTCGGCTTCATCGCGGGACGCACCGCGCCGCCTGGGCGGCGCATGGGTCACGCGGGCGCGATCATCTCCGGCGGCAAGGGCGGGGCTGAGGACAAGATCGCTGCGATGGAGGCCGCGGGCATCCGCGTCTCTCCCTCTCCGGCGGCGCTCGGCTCCACCATGGTCGAGGTGCTGAAAGGCGCCTGAAGCAGGCAACTAGTTTTGAGGGCGGTCCGCGCTCGGCTCCTTTTCTCGAGAAGCTCCGCGGCCCAACAGCCCGGGAAGCGGACGACATGGCCGACGACGCAGGTCTGATCAACGAGGTGCTCGCCGAGACCTCCTTCCTCTATGGGGGCAACGCCGCCTTCGTGGAGGACCTCTACGCGCGCTGGGCGAGCGACCCCAATTCTGTGGAGCCCTCCTGGCGGGCCTTCTTCGCCTCCCTGCACGACGCCGCAGGCGACCCTCAGCGCCAGACCGAGCGGCCAGGCTGGACCCAGCCCGCCGCCCCGGCCGCGCGGCCCGACTGGCTCTCCGCCCTCGACGGCCTGTGGCCCGCCGTCCAGGCCAAGGTCGAAACCAAGATCACCGAGCGCCAGCCAGCCGCCACCACCGACCAGGTGCGCGCCGCGACCCTGGATTCCCTGCGCGCCATCATGATGATCCGCGCCTACCGGATGCGCGGCCACCTGAAGGCCAACCTCGATCCGCTGGGCATCGCCACCACGCCCGGCGACGCCTCCGAGCTCGATCCGGCGACCTACGGCTTCTCCGAGGCCGACTTCGACCGAACGATCTTCCTCGACTACGTGCTGGGGCTGGAGACGGCCACCGTCCGCGAGATCCTGGAGATCCTTCGGCGCACCTACTGCGGCAACGTCGGCGTGCAGTACATGCACATCTCGGACCCCAAGGAGAAGGCCTGGCTCCAGGAGCGCATCGAGGGCCGCGACAAGGAGATCGTGTTCACCAAGGAGGGCAAGGTCGCCATCCTGAAGAAGCTGATCGAGACCGAAGGCTTCGAGCGGTTCCTGCACCGCCGCTTCCCCGGCACCAAGCGCTTCGGCCTGGACGGCGGCGAGAGCATGGTCC
>NZ_JAQGIZ010000012.1 GCF_028290885.1 Phenylobacterium sp. | reverse complement strand
AGGGCAGCAGGGTGCGGCTCGGCTGGTGGCCGACGAACGGCCGCACCAGGTGCGGGGCGACCAGGCCGATGAAGCTGACCGATCCGGTCACCGAGGTCGCCGCGCCGACCGCCAGGCCCACGCCCAGCAGCGCCAGGACGCGGGTTCGGTCCAGGTCGATGCCCAGGCTCCGCGCCTGGACGTCGCCGAGGGTCAGGGCGTCGACGGCGCGGCCCATGGTGGCCAGGATCGCCAGGCCCACGGCGATGAACGGCGCGGCGAGCAGCACATGGTCCCAGCTGCGTTCCGAAAGCGAGCCCAGCATCCAGACGCTCATCTCGTAGGCGGCGTAGGGGCTGGGGGCGAAGTTGAGCGCCATGGCCAGGAAGGCGCTCATTAGGCTGGAGACCGCCGCCCCGGCCAGGATCAGGGTCAGCGTGCTGCGCCCTCCGAAGGCGAAGGTCAGGGCGCCGGCGCCCATGGCCCCCACCAGGCCCAGCAGCGGCGTCGCCAGGCTGAAGGCGTGCGACAGGCCGAAGTAGATCGAGATCACTGCCCCCAGCGCCGCCCCGTTCGACACGCCCAGCAGGCCGGGCTCGGCCAGCGGATTGCGCAGCAGGCCCTGCAGGACGGCGCCGGATAGGCCCAGCGAGGCCCCCACCAGGATCGCCAGGACCGCTCGCGGCAGGCGCAGCTCCGTCACCACCAGGCCCGCGAGATTGGCGTTGGGCGACAGGAGCCCGCCCACGAGCTCCCCTGGGCTGAGGTTCACCCGTCCGAGCAGCAGCGACCCGGCTGCGGCCAGCAGCAGCGCCGCGAGCGCCAGCGAGGGCAGAACATAGGGCGGAAGGCTGCGTCTCAATGGACCGGTCTCCGCGCGGGCAGGGCCTCCAGCGCCCGGCGCAGGTCGCGGGCCGAGTCGGCGGACTGCGGCAGGCCGCATGTGTGGGCGACGTCGTTGTAGGCGATCCGCCGCCCGGCGTAGAGCCGGCGCACGACGCGGTGCTGGCCCTCGTCGTTGAGCAGCGAGGGCTGGCCGAGCGTCGCGCCGCCGAACAGGAGGGCGTCGGGGCTGGCGGCCAGCAGCTGCTCGACGCCGAAGGTCGATTCGCCGGCGCCCGGCTGGGCGGCGATGTTCACTGCGCCTGCGGCAGTGATGATGGCGTCGGTCAGGCTGCCCTTGCCGGGCACCGCCGAGCCGCCGCTCCAGGCGACCACCCGCAGCCGCCGCTTCGGCGGATGCGCGGCGAGCGTCGCAAGCGTAGCGTCCATCCGCCGGATCAGGGCGGTGGCGCGCGCGGGCTCGCCGACCGCCTCGCCCACCTGGCGGACGATCTGGCGGATGTCTTCGAAGCTCTCGGCGTTCTTCACCTCGACCACCCGGGCGCCCACGCGCCGGGCCATGCTGCGGGTGAGCGGCGCGCCCAGGCCGCTGTCGAGGATCAGGTCCGGCTTCACCTGGACGACGTCCTCGGCCGAGCCGTGGTTGACCGGGATTCCCGCCTCCAGGCCTGGGAACAGGGCGCGCGCCCCGTCCCGGGCCAGGAAGGTGACCGAGGCGATCCTGGCCTTCGGGGCGATCTGCAGCAGCAGCAGGTCGGTGCACAGGTTGAGCGACATGATCCGCCTAGGCGCCGGACGCTCCGCCGCCGTCGCCGCCGGCTCGCCGGCGCCGAAGATGGCGGCGGCAAGGCCCAGGGCTGCGGAGCGGAGCGGGCGCTTCATCGTCAGAACCTCAGGCGCACGCCGCCATAGGCGGCCCGTCCGGGGGTGCGGAAGTTGACCACCTCGAAGTAGCGCTCATCGAGCAGGTTCTCGACGCGGGCGAAGAGCTCGACGTGGTCGGTGAGGTTGTATGACCCGGCGAGGTTCACCAGGGTGAAGGCCTTCAGCGTCACGGTGCTGAAATTCTTGAACTCCTCGTCGGTCATCTCGCCATTGTAGCGGGCGGTGAGCGTCACGCTGCCCCGGTCGCCCGGGGCATGCCAGGTGAGGTTGGCGCTGGCCATGTTCTTCGGCCGGCGGACTTCCTCGACCCCGTTCTGCTTGGCGTCGAGGTAGGTGTAGGCCGCGTTCAGGCTGAAGGCGTCGGAGAGCTGAGCGTCGCCGAACAGCTCCAGGCCCTTCTGGGTGGACTTGGTCGGCTCGTTGCCCGTCGTGCTGCAGCTGAAGGGGGCGGGCCGGCCCGCAACCGTGCAGAGCGCCACCGGCGCGCCGAAGATGCTGAAGATCTCGTCGTGCAGGGTGGAGTCGAACCAGGTCGCGCCCAGCCGCACCCGGCCCTCGATCAGCGAGAGGTCGGCGCCGGCCTCCCAGCCCTCCGAGCGCTCGGGCTTCAGGTTGGGGTTGCCGACGAACGGGAAGGCGCCAGCGTTGAAGCCGAACAGTTCCGTCTGGCTCGGCCCCTTGATCCCCGAGCCCGCCGCGGCGCGCAGCCGGACCATGCCGTTGATCCGATAGAAGCCCTCGATCCGGTAGGTCGTGGCGTCCTGGAAGAAGTCGTTGCGGTCATAGCGCACCGCGCCGCGCACGCCCGCCACGTTGCCGATCGCCAGGTCGTATTCGCCCACATAGCCGTCGTTGTTCACCGAGCGCCGCGTGGTGTCGGCGTTGAAGGCGCCGGGCGGGTTGGTGTTCTCGTAGCTTTCCCGCTCGTGGTCGTAGGCCAGGGTGAAGGTGTGGGTCAGCCCGCCGCTGGTCAGCTTGTAGCTGGTGGTGAGGCTCTCCTTGAGCCGCTTGCCCTTGTCGCCGCCGTCGCGGACGAAGTTGTCGATGTTGTCGCGCGTGGCGTCGACGCCCTGCACCTGCAGGCTGGTGAGCCAGCGGTCGTCCAGGAAGCTGAAGTCGGCGGCGGCGAAGCCGTAGGTGCTCACCGCCTTCATCGAGCTGCCGGGACTGTCCAGCACGAAGCCGGTCGTGCCGAAGTCCTGGCCGTTGACGTCGGCGTCGGTCTCGGTGCGCCGGTAGACGCCGCGCAGCCGCAGGTGGTCGCCGACGGGGTAGGCGAGCTTGACCGCCAGCGACTTCAATATCGAGCCGATATCCCGCGTGCCGACCGTGGCCACGGGATAGCCGTCCGTCGACTGGTAGCCGGCGCTGATCACGTAGTCCAAGCCGCCCTGCACGCCGCCCAGCCGGACGGCGCCGCCCACGGTGTTCATCGAGCCGCCTTCGGCGCGCACCCGGATGCCCGGCGCCTGGGCGCCAGTGGGGGTGATGTAGTTGATCACCCCGCCGATGGCGTCGGAGCCGTAGAGCGCGCTCTGCTGGCCCCGCAACACCTCAACCCGCGACACCTCGTCGGCCAGCAGCGTCGCGTAGTCGAACTCGCCGAAGAACGGGTCCGACGCCTTGATCCCGTCGATCAGGGTCAGCACATGGTTGCTCTCCGTCCCGCGCACCCGGACCTGGGTGAAGTTGCCGACCGCGCCGGTGCGACTGACCGCGACGCCGGGCACGTCGCGCAGCACGTCGGAGACGATGCGGATCTGGCGCTCCTCCATCTGCTCCGGCGTGATCAGGGTGAGCGAGCCGCCGATCTCGTCGGCCTCGATGCCGCCGGGCGCGCGGGTGGCGGTGACCACCAGGTCCTGCACGGTCGTGGCTGGGGCAGGGTCGTCGGCGGCGAAAGCCGTCAAGGGTGTTGCGGCGGCGAGCGCCAGGATGCTGGCGCTGAGAAGGTATCCGGGCATCAAAGCCCCCCGTTTGCTTGCGTCTGAACGACAAGCGGAGAGCCTCCTTGAGGGCTTTAGAACCCATAGGCCGACGGCCCGGCGGCGAGGACGCGGAAGCACGCCACACCGGACCGGTCGAAACGGCTCTCCACCGCTTCTGCTCGTCGCTCAGACGGAGTTCCGCGCCCCGGATTCCACTGATCCGAAAGCTCGAGCGACACGCACCGACCGGTTTCCTGGCTCGCGGGTCATAGCGTCACACGCGGACCTTCCCGGACCCTTGGGTCCAGTGGCTGGCGAGGGGCTTAGGGCCTCCCGCCGATGCGTATGCGCTCACCGCTCACAGTTGCAGGGACAGCCGCAGATCGGGAGGGATAGGTCTCCGTCCTGCGTTCCCGTTTAAGCCCGAAGGCATCGGCGCGCTTGGTATCCACCCGCAAGTGAGGCGGGCGCCCCTTCATACCTTGGCTATGCCGGCGCGGACAAGGCGGCAGGTTGCGGGTAGGCGTCCGCTGCGGCGCCGTCCTAAGCTGGGCTCGGCGCTTCAGGGGCGGCGCGGGGGGACATTCCATGGGCAAGGAGCGGCTCGCGGCGTTCAGCGACGGGGTGGTGGCGATCATCATCACCATCATGGTGCTGGAGCTGAGGCCCCCGCACGGGACCTCGCTCGTCGCTATCCAGCCGCTGCTGCCGGTGTTCCTGAGTTACGTGCTGAGCTTCATCTACGTCGGCATCTACTGGAACAACCACCATCACATGCTGCAGTTGGCGCGAACGGTGACCGGGCCGATCCTGTGGGCCAACCTGCACCTGCTGTTCTGGCTTTCCATGGTGCCCTTCGCCACGGCCTGGATGGGCGAGAACCGGCCCTCGACGGGCCCGGTGGCGGTCTATGGCGTCGTGCTGATCATGAACGCGATCGGCTACACCCTGCTCATGACCCTGATGATCCGCCACGAAGGGGCCGACTCCGCCCTGGCCCGGGCGATGGGGCGCGACATCAAGGGTAAGGTGTCGCTGGTCATGTATGCGCTGGCCATCGGTCTTGCGTTCGTCCAGCCGGTTGTCTCGCTGGCGCTTTACGTCCTCGTCGCCATGATCTGGTTCATCCCGGACCGGCGGGTGGAGCGGACATTGAAGGCGGGTTGAGCGGGTCCTGGCCGGAGCCGCCGTCCGAATGGTTGAGCTCCTGCAAGCATCAGATCGGACAAGCTTGGCCGTTGCCTTGTTCACGCCAATATATCGCATGAACTTGCCGCGATTTTCGCCTATGGGGCCCCGCATGGGCGTCAAACGTTTCTCACAAGCCGGGTTCGATGGACTTTGCCGCAGGGGGCGGGTTCCGAAAAGAAACTCAACTGTTCTGACCGCAGCGCTCGGCGCGGCGGTGATCTCGCTTGGCCTTGCCGAGGCCGCGGCGCACGCCGAAGAGATCAACCGCCACTTCGCCGTCTCCGGGGCTGCGTTCACCTCCGGCCCGCCGCCGGCGCATTTCGTGGTGCGCGAACGGCTGGTCTGGGAGGGCGCCGACCTGGACGGCGACGGCCAGGCCGACATCGCCAATCCCACCGGCCAGGCGCCGCGGCAGATCGACGCCTATGGCGAAGGCCGCTTCCACGCCTCGCGTGACGGCGGCGAGCGTGAGCACGAGGGCGTCGACTACGTGGCCACGCCCGGCCAGACGGTCGAGGCGCCGATCTCCGGCTACATCGCCAAGATCGGCTACGCCTATCCGGACGACACCAGCCTCCGCTACGTCGAGATCGACAATCCCGCGCTGCACCTGACGGCGCGGGTGCTCTACGTGGACCCCAAGGTGCAGGTCGGCGACACGGTCGCGGTCGGCCACCCCATCGGCCAGGCCCACAGCCTGCAGCAACGCTATCCCCTGGGCATCACCGACCATATCCATCTGGAGATCGCCGACCGCCGGGGCCGTAAGCTCGACGCCGAGACCTTGATCGTGGCCCGCACCGAGACCGACCGGATGGCCGCGGACTAGGACGGCTCGACATTGATTCTGAGGCGAGGCCGTGGCTCAGCCTTCCTCCTCCCCTTGTGAGAGGAGGTTTCAGCCGGACGGCTGACGGAGGTGGGGTCGCGCTCACCTCTCTGCACGACACGAAGCTTCCGGCAGCGCCGAGGGATCTGGGAGACCCCACCTCCGACCCGCTCCGCGGGCCACCTCCTCCCACAAGGGGAGGAGGACACCTCAAGCACCGGCCTGAATGTCGATCCGTCCTAGGTTTCCGCCCGGCTTGCCAGGCGCCTTCTAACATCGTTCAGTGACCCGGCGGCGGGCCTGGGTCAGGCGACGGCCGCGGTCCGGGGGGATGGACGTGGCGGCGATAGAGATCAAGGCGGCGCCCGCGCCCGTCACGTTCGGCGGCGGTGTCGTCGTCCTGCTGGCGCTGGCGATCTTCATCAACTACGTCGACCGCGGCAATCTGGCGACCGCCGCGCCGCTGATGAAGGATGAGCTGCATCTCAGCGCCAGCCGGTTCGGCCTGCTGCTTTCGGCGTTCTTCTGGACCTATGTGCCGGCGCAGATCCTGGCCGGCTGGCTGTGCGAGAAGATCAATCCCTACCGCACCTATGCACTCGGCCTGGCGCTGTGGTCCGTGTCGACGGCCCTCACTGGCCTCGCCGGCGGCTTCGCCATGCTGATTCTGCTTCGCCTCTTGCTGGGCCTCGGCGAGAGCGTCGCCTTCCCGTGCTCGTCGAAGCTGATCGCCCAGCACCTGCCGCAGCATCGGCTGGGGGTCGCCAACGGCATGATCGCGCTCGGCCTGTCGCTGGGGCCCGCCTTCGGCACCTTCGCCGGCGGCCTGCTGATGGCCCGCTTGGGCTGGCGGCCAGTGTTCCTGCTGTTCGGCCTGGTTTCGCTCTTGTGGCTGTGGCCGTGGCTCGCCATGACCCGCAACCTCTCCCGCGCCGACGACGCGCCGAAGGTCGACGCCGCCCCGCCGTTCAGCCAGATCCTGGCCCGACGGGAGGCCTGGGGGGCGGGGCTCGGCCACTTCTGCAACAACTACGCCTTCTATTTCGTGATCTCCTGGCTCCCGCTCTACCTGGTGAAGACGCGCGGCTTCACCGTCTCCCAGATGGCCGAGCTCGGAGGCCTGATCTACCTGGTCTATGCGGCGAGCTCGATCGTCACCGGCTGGCTGTCGGACCGATGGCTGGCGGCGGGCGGCTCGGTGACCCTCGTGCGCAAGTCCATCATCATCGCCGGCCATGTGCTCACGGCGAGCGCCATGCTGGGCTGCATGCTGGGAAACGCCCCGGTGGCGGTCGGCAGCCTGTTCCTGGCGGGCGTCTCATTCGGCTTCAACAGCCCCTGCCTCTACGCCATCGGCCAGACGCTGGCGGGGCCGCGCGGCGCGGGCAAGTGGATCGGGTTCCAGAACTGCATCGGCAACCTGGCCGGCATCGTCGCGCCGATCGTCACCGGCGCCGTCGTCGACCGGACGGGCGAGTTCACCTGGGCCTTCGCAGTGGCCGGCGCGGTGGCGCTCGCCGGCGTCTTCTGCTGGACCGCGATGGTCGGCAAGATCGCCCCGCTGACCTGGCCGGCAGCGGGCGCCGAAGCTCGGATCCTAAGATAGCAAGAAGCCCCGCTCGGCATGAACGGGGCTTCCTTTGTTCAGCTCCGGCGCGAGGCCGGACGATCGCCGCTACAGGGCGCGGCGGCCCACCAGCAGGTGGTAGACGAACAGCACGACCACGGCGCCCAGGGTGGCGACGAGGATGGAATAGAGGTTGAGGCCGGTGACACCGGCGGCGCCGAAGCGGGTGAACAGGAAGCCGCCGACGAAGGCGCCGACGACGCCCAGCAGCAGATCCATCACGATGCCGCTGCCGGTCCTGTTCACGAGCTTGCTGGCGATGAAGCCGGCGATGAGGCCCAGGACGATCCAGGCGAGAATTGACATAGGCGTGTCTCCAGATAGCCGGCGCTCTCCTCCGGCGGATGCGTTAACAAGGTTCACAAGGGGCTTTCGGTTCCGCGGCGGCTCGCGGTCGGAACTTGCAGCGCGGACGGCGCAACCTTCGCCTTGGTGAGGGGTTTAGTTCCGAGCGTGTCGGCCTCATCTCGATGGAGATATCTCTTGCGTAACAAGCTTCTCGCTACGGCGGCCCTGGTCTGTTCGGCCCTGGCCGTGGCCACCGCTGTCCCCACCGCCGCCCAAGCCCAGCACCGCCACAAGGTCTGGGTTTGCAACAACGAGAGCTCGCGCGGCGCGCGCAACACCGGCACCGTCGTTGGGGCCGTCACCGGCGGCCTTCTGGGCAACGCCCTGTCGCACGGCGGCGGCAAGACCGGCGGCACGATCATCGGCGCGGGCGTCGGCGCGGTCGCCGGCCACCAGATCGCCAAGCACAACGGCGACCGCCGCCGCTGCCACTACGAATACCGCTAGGCCAGGCGCTCAAACCCTCCGACTAGCGCCTGACGCAGAGCCAGCGGGCGCGGTGGACGTTCAATGAATTATCCGCCCAGCCGGTCACCTTCGGATTCACCAGGCTGCGGCTGACCGTGAACGCGATGGGGGCCGCGCCCTCGTCGTCGAGCATGATCTGTTCGGCGCGGGCCAGGATCTGCGCCCGGCGCGCCGCGTCCGGCTCCTGGTCGGCCTGCGCCAACAGGGCGTCGTAGGCGGGATTCTTGTAGTCGCCGTAGTTCTGCGCGCCGGTGTCCGATTTCAGCAGGCCGAGGAAGGTCATCGGGTCGTTGAAGTCGGCGTACCAACTCATGGCGCCAACCTGGAAATCGCGGTCGCGATAGGCGGCGAACGCGATCTGGCCCTCGTTCTGCACGATCGAGGCGTCGACGCCGATCGACCGCCAATCTGCCTGGATGGCCTCAACCAGCAGCAGGGTCTCGGTGGAATTGGGAGCCTTTATCTCCAGCTTCAGCGGATGGCGGGGTCCGTACCCGGCCTGAGCCAACAGCGCCTTCGCCTCGAGCTGACGCTGGGGAAAGGATCTCCGCGCCCAGGCGAACCGCGGTCCATAGGCGTAGTTGGCGACCCCCGGCGGCACGAAGCTGTAGGCCGGCAGCTGCCCGGCGCGCTGCAGCTTCTGGGTGATGAACTCGCGATCGATGGACTCCGACAGTGCGCGGCGGATGCGCGGGTCCTGCAAGGGCTTCACGTCGCGGGTGTTGAACGACAGGTAGTAGGTGGCAAGCGTGAGATGGGGCCGTGCGTAGCCCGGCATCACGTCTTTGATGTGCTGCAGCCGGTTCGACTGGAAGGTGGTGTTGAGGTCGAGTTCGCCGCGCTGCACCCGCCGCTCGGCGGAGACCGCATCGGCGGTCGGATAGTAGTTGATCCGGTCGATGCACACGTGGG
>NZ_JAQGIZ010000308.1 GCF_028290885.1 Phenylobacterium sp. | reverse complement strand
GGAACTTGTAGATCGTGAACACTTCGCCCCGGTAGCCGGTCCGCCGCTGACGGAAGATCGCCCCGCCCGGAGACTCGATGCGGATCGCCAGCACCACCACCGCCAGCAGCGGCAGGAACAGCAGCAGACCGAAACCCGCCGCCAGAATATCGAACAGACGCTTCAAGGGATCCGTCGCAACGGCGTGTACTAAAGAGTTGCGGGCGGCGCGGACGCGATCTGGAGCGGCCGTCAGCCGCCTCTTCACGTCCCCTTCGCCCGCCAGCACGCTCACGACGCTCTTCATCGAGCCTTCCGCCACTCAGGGTCGTAGCCGGCGAAAACACGCTTAACGGAGCGTTTGCCAATCTTGCGCACGATCTCTTAAGCCCAACCGCCGTTTTATGGGACACGCGCCCCGATGGGCGGGCTCGGAGCAAGAGCGATGCCAGCAGACGTGTCATTCCAGAACGTCAGCCCCAGCAGCGTCTCGGTTGAGGCGAGCTCACGGCGACGGCTGCCGCTCGGCATCGGCCTGACGATTGCGGCCTGCGCTTCTGTCGGCCTTTGGGTCGCCGCCGCGGCCGGCATTCGGGCGCTGTTCTTCTAGGGCGCGCAGGCCTTCACGATCCCGGACCTTATTCCGCCCCGTCCGCCGACAGCGGCTGTTCAGCCAGCCGGCGCAGGTACTGGCCGTACTCGCTCTTCGCCAGGCCGTCGGCCAGCTTGCGCAATTGCGGGGCGTCGATCCAGCCGCGGCGATAGGCGATCTCTTCCAGGCACCCTATGCGCAAGCCCTGGCGCTGTTCGACGGCGCGGATGAACTCTCCGGCCTGGATCAAACTGTCGTGGGTGCCGGTGTCCAGCCAGGCGAACCCTCTCCCCAGCAGTTCGACGTTCAGCTCGCCGGCCTCCAGATAAACCTGGTTGAGGGCGGTGATCTCCAGTTCCCCGCGGTGCGAGGGCTTCAGCGTCTTGGCGAATTCGCTGGCGCGGCCGTCGTAGAAATAGAGGCCGGTCACCGCATAGTTCGACTTCGGGACCGTGGGCTTTTCCTCGATGCCCAGCGCCCTGCCGTCGGAGCCGAGCTCCACCACGCCGTAGCGCTCGGGGTCCTGGACCAGGTAGCCGAAGACGGTGGCGCCCAGCTCGCGGGCCCCGGCGGACTGCAACGCCTGGCTGAAGTTCTGGCCGAAGAAGATGTTATCGCCCAGCACCATGACGCTGGGTTGGCCGGCGATGAACTCCTCGCCAAGGATGTAGGCCTGGGCCAGACCGTCGGGCTTCGGCTGCACGACGTATTCGAACCGCACGCCGAGCTGCGAACCGTCGCCCAGCAGGCGCTTGAACCCCGCCTGGTCCTCCGGCGTGGTGATGATCAGGATCTCGCGCACGTCGGCCAGCAGCAGCACCGACAGCGGATAGTAGATCATCGGCTTGTCGTAGACCGGCAGCAGTTGCTTGGAGACCGCCAGGGTCAGCGGGTGCAGTCGCGTGCCGGAGCCGCCGGCAAGGATGACGCCGCGTCTCATGCCGCCGACCTCTGTTCCGCCTTGAGTTCGGCCACGATCTCGGCCAGGGCCTCGCGCCAGGGGCGGGGCGTGACGCCGAACACACGTTCGAGCTTGCCGGTGTCGAGCGTGCCGCGGGTGGGACGCGCCGCCGGTGCGGGCCGGTCGGCGGTGGCGATCGCCTGCACCTGGGGCGCGGCGGCGCCCAGCGCCAGGTCGAAGACACCCTCCGCGAAGCCCTTCCAGCTCACCTCGCCGGCGTTGGCGAAGTGGTGGAGCCCGAAGACCGCGTCGCCCGCGGGCGCACGGGCCAGCCGTGCGGCCTGCGAGAGGATGAAGCGCGCTAGGTCGCGGGCCGAGGTCGGCCGCCCGAACTGGTCGTCGACGACCTTGATGGGCCCGCCCTCCCCCGCCAGCCGCAGCATGGTCTTGACGAAATTCTTGCCGTGGCTGGACACCACCCAGGACGTACGAAGGACGAGCGCGCGAGGGCACGCGGCCAGCACCTGACGCTCGCCGGCCAGCTTGGAGGCGCCATAGACGTTGAGTGGGTGGGGCGTATCCGCCTCCACGTAGGGGCTGCCCTTGGCGCCGTCGAAGACGTAGTCCGTGGAGATGTGGACCAGCGCCGCGCCGCGGCCGCCCAGCACGCCGGCGATGGCCGCCGGCGCCTCGGCGTTGACCCGATAGGCCAGGGCTTCCTCGCTCTCCGCGAGGTCGACGGCCGTGTAGGCGGCGGCGATGATCACCAGGTCGGCAGACACGCCCTCCAGGGCGCGGGCCAGCGCTTGCGGGTCGGCGAAGTCGGCGTCGGCGCGCGACAGCGCGATGATCTCGACGTCGCAGTCCTTGGCCTGGGCCAGCAGTTCCCGCGCCAGCTGGCCGGTGGTCCCGAACTGCAGGACGCGGACGGTCATGCCTTGACCAGGCCCAGGCGTTCGGACTGGAAGCCGCGCTGGCGGATGCCCTCGACCCAGTCGCGGTTGTCGACGTACCAGCGGACGGTGTCCTCGAGGCCTTCCAGCAGCGGCATGCGCGGCTCCCAGCCCAGCTCGGCCTGCAGCTTGGAGGCGTCGATCGAATAGCGGAAGTCGTGGCCCGGCCGGTCGGTGACGAAGGTGATCTTCTCGTGGTGCGCGGTGTTGGCCGGCGCCATGGCGTCGAGGTGGGCGCAGAGCATGCGGATCACCTCGATGTTGCGTTTGGTCGAGTCGCCGCCGATGCAATAGGTCTCGCCGAGCCGCCCCTTGCCCAGCACCAGCAGCAGCGCTTCGGCATGGTCGTCCACGTGCAGCCAGTCACGCACCTGGCGGCCGTCGCCATAGACCGGGATCGTCTTGCCCTCCAGCGCGCGGGTGATCACAGTCGGGATCAGCTTCTCCGGGAATTGGAACGGGCCGTAGTTGTTGGCGCAGTTGGTCAGCACCACCGGCAGGCCGTAGGTGCGGCCCCAGGCGCGCACCAGGTGGTCGGCGCCGGCCTTGCTCGAGGAATAGGGCGAGTTGGGGTCGTAAGGGGTTTCTTCCGTAAACTGTCCATCTTCGCCGAGGGCGCCGAACACCTCGTCGGTGGAGACGTGATGGAAGCGGAACGCGGCCTTCCGGTCCGCCGGCAGCCCGCTCCAGTGCTCGCGCGCGGCCTCGAGCAGGACCGCGGTGCCCATGACGTTGGTGCGCACGAAGTCCAGCGGCCCCTCGATCGCCCGGTCGTTGTGGGATTCCGCGGCCAGGTGCATCACGGCGTCGGGCTTGTGGCGCGCGAAGATCGAGCGCACCGCCGCCTCGTCGCAGATGTCGGCTTGCTCGAAGGCGTAGGCCGGGTCGCCCGAGACGCTGGCGACGTTCTCGAGGTTGGCGGAATAGGTCAGCGCGTCGAGGTTCACGACCTCGTGGCCGTCGGCGACGGCGCGACGCACCACGGCCGACCCGATGAATCCGGCCCCACCGGTGATCAGGATCTTCATGCCCGCCACCCTTCTACTCAGCCAACCTCAAACGATCGAACAACGTCGATCACGCGTTCCTGATCGCTCTCCGAGAGATCGGTATAGAACGGCAGACGCACGAGGCTCGCGGCCATCTGTTCTGTAACAGGTGCGTCGCCGACTTGACCACCGAGGCGCCGGCCCATGGGCGTTATGTGCAGCGGAATGTAGTGAAAGGCCGACGCGACTTGATGGGAGCGAAGGTAGGAAAGGAAACGATCCCGCACCTCCTCTGAAGGCATGATCAGATAATAGAGGTGCCAGGCCGGATCGCAGCCGTTCGGGATTGTTGGCTGACGCACGCACTGAGCCGACGCCCAATCGGCCAAGCCTTCCTGGTACCGCTCAAAGATCCTCTTCCTTTTGTCCTGGATTTCCTCAGCCCGCCCCAGTTGGGCCAGGAGTTGCGCCGCGAGAACATCGGCGAGGATATAGCTCGATCCTTCGCTCACCCACTCGTATTTGTGCAGGAGCCCGCGCATGAACTGGCTGCGGTTGGTTCCCTTCTCCCGGACAATTTCGGCGATTTCGGCCAAGCGGGCGTCGTTGGTGACGAACGCTCCGCCTTCGTCGCAGGAGAAGTTCTTTGTATTCTGGAAGCTGAAGGCGCCCATAGCGCCAATAGTCCCAAGAGGCTGTCCCTTATAGGCTCCGAAGAGGGCATGTGCGGCGTCTTCGACGACCGGTATCCCCGCGCCGCCGGCAATATCCATGATCGCATCCATGTCGCAGGCGATGCCTGCATAATGAAGGACCACGATAGCGCGGGTGCGAGGACTAATAAGGCGACCAAGACTATCCGGATCAATATTCAACGTGCTGGGACTGATGTCCGCGAAGATTAAGCGGGCGCCACGCAGGAGAAATGCGTTGGCGGTGGACGTGAACGTAAAGGATGGAACGATGACTTCGTCGCCCGGCCGGATGTCGAGCGCGAGAGCCGCCATTTCGAGCGCATGGGTGCAGGAGGGCGTGAGGGTGGAATAGGAGACACCCAGGCGATCTCGGAAGAAGCTATCGCACTCCCGGTTGAAGTGCCCGCCTGGGCTCTGGCCCGACAGAACCTGCGAGACCAGTTCCAGTTCTTCCGGAACGCGCGTCGGTCGGTTAAATGGAATCATCGGGCGCTCGTAACTCATAAGGCTGCCTCATAAGCATTGACCAAGCGCTCGGTCGCCCGCTCCCACGTATATTGCTGCGCGTTGAGGGCGGCGGCATTCTGCATGCGCAGCAGCAACGCCGGATCATCGGCCAGCATGCGCATTTGCTGCGCAAGGGTCTCCACGTCGCCCGCGTGGTGCATGAAGCCCTCTGTACCGTGGGTGAAACGGGCGCCGGCGGCGTCCGAGACCAGGAGAGCGCAGCCGGACGCCTGGGCCTCGTAAGTCACGAGCGCGCTGCCGTCCTCGACGGACGGCAGCACCAGAACGTCTGTAGCTTGGTAAAGCGGTCGAAGGTCCGCAAGGAAATCGTGCTCCGAGACGTTC
>NZ_JAQGIZ010000300.1 GCF_028290885.1 Phenylobacterium sp. | reverse complement strand
GGGCCGCCGGCGCCGCTTGCGTCACGACGATCGCGGGCGTGGGCGGGCCGGGCTGCGGGCGGGCCTCCGGCTGCTCGGGCGGCGGGGCGAAGTGCACCGTCTTCTGGCCCGGCGAATAGGGCTGGTCGCCCTCGGCCTTGTAGATCTGCAGGCCCGCGGCCGGGTCCTGCGGCTGGGCTTCGGCCGGGGGCGGCGCCTTCATGCCGACCACCGGCGCGCCCACCGCCTGCGGCGGCTGGCCGGCCTGGCGCACGCCCGAGCGGTAGAAGACGAAGATCGCCGCCGCCAGGCCCAGCAGCACCAGGATCGAGATGATCAGGGTGAAGGGGATCGGCGATGCGCCGCGCACCGGCTGCCGCGCATCGAAATGCAGCGAGGCCTCGGTGGGGGGCGCATAGGCGCCGCGTTCATGTTCGGACATCGACGTCTCCCGAAGGCCGCGGCCGGTTCAACGAATCGCGCGCCTGACAGGGCAGTCTAGCGGAGCCCGCGCCCCCCGAACCGCCCGGACGGCCATTTTCTGTGGGCGATATGGCCGCGGAAAGGCGGCATCGCGGCGCAGGCCGCCTAGCTGAGCAGGTCCAGGTGGAAGAGCTTGCGGTGCTCCTCAATGGCGAAGCGGTCGGTCATCCCGGCGACGTAGTCGCAGACCACGCGCGCCCTGCCCGCCTCCTCGCGGTTCTGGGCGCGGGCGTACCATTCGGCGGGCAGCACGTCGGGCTCGGCCAGGAACAGCAGGAACATCTCGCCCAGCATCCGCCTGGCCTGGCTGCGCGTGCGGTTGACCCGCCAGTGGCGGTACATCCGCTCCATCAGGAAGGCCCGAAGCGCCGAGAGGTCCTCGACCATGTCGCGCGAGAAGGCGACCAGCGCGTGGCCCAGTACGCGGACGTCCTCCGGCGAGCCGACCTTGTCGACGGCTGCGCGGCGGCGGGTCTCGGCCAGCACGTCGTCGACCATCGCCCCGATCATCCGGCGCACCGCCTCCAGGCGCAGGATGCCGGCGTCGCAGTCGGGATAGTCGGCGACCGCGCTGGCCACATGCGGGCCGATCAGCGGGATCCCGCGCAGCTCCTCGAGGTTGAACAGCCCGGCCTGCACGCCGTCGTCCACGTCGTGGTTGTTGTAGGCGATGTCGTCGGCCAGCGCCGCGACCTGCGCCTCCGCCGACGCCCAGGTGCCCAGCCGCAGGTCGTATTCGGCGTCGAACTCGGCGATGGCGCTCCACGAGGGCTTCTCGAGCTTATCGACCACCGGGCCGTTGTGCTTAATCACCCCTTCCAGGGTCTCCCAGGTGAGGTTCAGGCCTTCGAAGCGTGGGTAGCGGCGCTCCAGCTTGGTGACCACCCGGAAGGTCTGCACATTATGGTCGAAGCCGCCGAAGCCCTGCATCTGCACCTGCAGCTCGTCCTCGCCGGCGTGGCCGAACGGCGGGTGGCCGAGGTCGTGGGCGAGCGCGATGGTCTCCGCCAGGTCGGCGTCGAGGCCGAGCGCGGTGGCCAGCGAGCGGGCGATCTGCGCCACCTCCAGCGAGTGGGTGAGCCGGGTGCGGAAGTGGTCGCCCTCGTGGGCCACGAAGACCTGGGTCTTCTCCTTCAGCCTTCGGAAAGCGGTCGAGTGGATGATGCGGTCGCGGTCGCGGGCGAAGGGCGTGCGGGTCTGGCTCTCGGCCTCCGCGACCTTGCGGCCCCGCGACTTTGCAGGGTCTTCGGCGTAAGGAGCTTTCGGCGGGATCGTGGCGGCCATCAAATCCATCTGTACGAAGGCCTCTTGGTCGAAGCCGCTCGGCCCCTCATATAGTCTAGGCGTTTCATTCGTCTAACGGTCATGACCTCAAGCGAACTCACCCTCAGCCCCTCGGCCGCGCAACGCATCCACGCCATCGGCAAGGCCGAAGGCCGGCCGGTGATGCTGCGCGTGGCGGTGGAAGGCGGCGGCTGTTCGGGCTTCCAGTACCAGTTCGACCTGGTGGAGGAGGCCCAGCCCGACGACCTGCGGATCGAGCGCGACGGCGCGGCGGCCCTGGTCGACGAGATGTCGCTGGTCCTGCTGAAGGGCTCGGAGATCGATTTCGTCGACGAACTCGCCGGCGCCGAGTTCCGGGTCCGCAATCCCAACGCCAAGTCCAGCTGCGGCTGCGGCGTCAGCTTCTCCATCTGAACCTTGGCGATCGGGGCCTAGCTGTTGGGCGTGTTCGCCCGGCCGGCGCGACGATACCGCTGACCCTGATCCGCAAACCCAGCCCATTGAGCCCGCGCCCCCCGGCGGCTAGCGTCCGGCCCTGTTCAACCGGAGCCCTAGATGCGCATCGCCACCTGGAACGTGAACTCGGTCAACGCGCGCCTGGAGACGGTGCTGAAATGGTTCGAGGCCGCCCAGCCGGACGTCGCCTGCTTGCAGGAGATCAAGTGCGTCGACGAGAAGTTCCCCGCCGAACCCTTTGAGCGCCTTGGCTACAATCTCGCGATCCACGGCCAGAAAACCTACAACGGCGTGGCCCTGCTCTCGAAGACCCCGCTGGAGGATGTGCGCCGCGGCCTCCCGGATGGCGAGGGTGACGACCATGCGCGCTATGTCGAGGCCGTCGTCTCGGGCCGCACACCGGTCAGGGTGGCCTCGATCTACCTGCCGAACGGCAACCCGGTGGCGACGGAGAAGTTCGCCTACAAGCTGGCGTGGATGGGCCGCCTGCGCCGCCACGCCCAGGAGCTGCTGGCCCTGGAGGAGCCGCTGGTGCTGACCGGCGACTTCAACGTGATCCCGGAACCGCGCGACGCGGAGTTCCCGGCCAACTGGGCAGACGACGCCCTCTTCCAGCCGCAGAGCCGCGAGGCGTTCCGGGCGCTGAAATACCTTGGCCTCACCGACGCCTACCTGGAGGCGGACGGCGCGCCCGGGGCCTACACTTTCTGGGACTATCAGGCCGGCGCTTGGCAGCGGAACAACGGTATCCGCATCGACCACGCCCTTCTCTCGCCGCAGGCGGCCGACCTGCTCACCGGGGTCAGCATCCACCGCGACGTGAGGAGCTGGGACAAACCCTCCGACCACGTACCGTTCGTGATCGAGCTCGACGTCTAAGCCCCTCGCCTTTGAGGGGACTCAGGGC
>NZ_JAQGIZ010000266.1 GCF_028290885.1 Phenylobacterium sp. | reverse complement strand
CATCGGCCAGCGCCGCAATCGTGAGCGCCCCCACCGCCGGGCGACCCTCTCCGCCGATCAGCATCGGCGCGCGGAACCACTCGATGGCGTCCACCAGCCCGCAACGCAGGAAGCTCGCCGCCACCTGGCCGCCGCCCTCGACGAAGAGGCGGTTCAGCCCCTCGGCGGACAGCGCCTGTACGACGGTCTTGAGCTCCGGCCGGTCCTCGCCCAGGGCGCGCGCCCGCACCACGACGACGCCCGCCGCGACGAGGGCGGGATCCGGCTCGGTGGTGGCCACGATGTAGGTCGGGACTTGGCGCGCCGTCGCGACCAGCTTGCACGTGAGCGGCAGGCGCTGGCGGCTGTCCAGCACCACCCGGGCCGGCTGGGCGCCGGTGTAGCCCGGCAGCCGCACGGTGAGCTCCGGATCGTCGGCGAGCGCGGTTTCGATCCCTATCAGCACGGCATCGTGCTCCGAGCGCAGCCGGTGCACCACCTCGCGCGCGGCATCGCCGGTGATCCAGCGGCTCTCGCCGCCCGCCGTGGCGATGCGGCCGTCCAGCGAGGTGGCGAGCTTCAGGGTGATCAGCGTCATCCCTCCTCTTTAGGGGAGGGACGAGTCGGCGCAGCCGACCGGGGTGGGGGAGTCGCGTTCAAGTAATGAAGGCCGAACCTGGCCCACACACCCCCACCCGTCCGAGGCTTCGCCTCGTCCACCCTCCCCTAAAGAGGAGGGATTGATCACGACTCCTCCGCCGCCTCGGCCAGGCCTTCCTCGCCGAGGAACTTGGCGAAATCCTGGGTTTCGCGGAAGTCGCGGTAGACCGAGGCGTAGCGGACGTAGGAGACGTCATCGAGCGCCTTGAGCTGCTTCATCACCAGCTCGCCCACCGCCGACGACGGCAGCTCGGTTTCACCCATGCTCTCCAGCTGGCGGACGATCGAGGAAATCATCCGCTCCACCCGCTCCGGGTCGACCGGCCGCTTGCGGATGGCGATGGAGATCGAGCGGGCGAGCTTGTCGCGGTCGAAGGGCGTGCGCCGGCCCGAGCGCTTGAGGATCGTCAGCTCGCGCAGTTGCACCCGCTCGAAGGTGGTGAAGCGGCCTTCGCATTCCGGGCAGAGCCGGCGACGGCGGATCGCCGCTCCGTCTTCCGACGGCCGGCTGTCCTTGACCTGGCTTTCGGCGTGACCGCAGAACGGACAGCGCATGATCTAGCCCCCTTGGGCCTATTCAAACCCTACCCTTGGTAGATAGGGAAGCGCGCCGTCAAGGCCAGGACCTCGCCGCGGACCTTCGCCTCGACTGCCGAATTGTCGCCGCCGGCGGCCACGCCATCCAGCACTTCGCCGATCCAGGCGCCCACCTGGCGGAACTCGGCGGGGCCGAAGCCGCGGGTGGTGCCGGCGGGTGAGCCGACCCGCAGGCCCGAGGTCTGCATCGGTGGCAACGGGTCGAAGGGGATGCCGTTCTTGTTGGTGGTGATCCCGGCCCGCTCCAGCGCCACCTCGGCGTCGGCGCCGCTGACGCCCTTGGGCGTGAGGTCCACCAGCATCAGGTGGCTGTCGGTGCCATTGGAGACGATCTTGAAGCCGGCGCTCTGCAGGCTGTCGGCCAGCGCCCGGGCGTTCTCGATCACCTTGTGGGCGTAGAGCTTGAACTCCGGCTTCAAAGCCTCGCCGAAGGCCACCGCCTTGGCGGCGATCACGTGCATCAGCGGCCCGCCCTGCAGGCCGGGGAAGACGGCCGAGTCGATCTTCTTCGCCCACTTCTTGGAGTTGGTCATGATCATGCCGCCGCGCGGACCGCGCAGGGTCTTGTGCGTCGTGGTGGTGACGATGTGCGCGTGCGGGAACGGGTTCGGGTAGACGCCGCCCGCCACCAGGCCTGCGTAGTGGGCGATGTCGGCCATCAGCACGGCCTCGACCTCGTCGGCGATGGCGCGGAACTGCGCGAAGTCGATGGTCCGCGAATAGGCCGAGCCGCCGGCGATGATCACCTTGGGCTTCTCGGCGCGGGCGACCTCCCAGGCCTGGTCGTAGTCGATCAGGTGATCCTGCTGGCGCACGCCATAGGCCACCGGGCGGAACCACTTGCCGGACTGGTTGACGCTCTTGCCGTGGGTCAGGTGTCCGCCCGCCGCCAGGTCCATCCCCATGAAGGTGTCGCCGGGCGACATGGTGGCCATGAACACCGCCTGGTTCGCCTGGCTGCCGGAATGGGACTGGACGTTGACGAACTCGCAGCCGAACAGCCGCTTGGCGCGCTCGATGGCCAGGGTCTCGGCCTGGTCGACCACCTCGCAGCCGCCGTAGTAGCGCTTGCCCGGATAGCCCTCGGCGTACTTGTTGGTCAGCACGCTGCCCTGCGCCTCCAGCACCGCCTTGGAGACGATGTTCTCCGAGGCGATCAGCTCGATCTGGTCCTGCTGGCGTTTCAACTCGGCGTCCAGGATGCGCGCCAACTCCGGATCGGCCTCCGCGACGCCGCTGCCGAAGAAGGCGCCGGACGTGGCCTTGGCGGACGAGGGATTGGCTTGCACGTTGAGCGTCAAGGGCGGCGCCTTTCAGGCTGGTGGGTTCGGGACGTCGAGAGTCTTTTGGGCGGAGAGCGCTCTTTACCCCCAAACCGCGGTTCCCTCCACCGCCGAGGCGGCGAGCGGGAACAATCTCACGCAGACGGCGTTTGATCCTTCGCCCGATGTGCAGGTTCGATGCGCGCCGCGGGCTGTGCTGCGTCAGATATGGGGGAGTTGCATGAGCGTTGGACCGGACCCGGAAGGGCCGCAGGGCGAGGATTTGCTGCGGCTTGGCAGCGAGATCGTCTCGGCCTACGTAAGTCGCAATTCCGTGGCCGCCGATGCCGTCCCTGACCTGATCCGCACCGTGCACCAGGCGCTGGAAAGCCTCTCCCGCGACGCCGCGCCGGCTCCCGAGGAGCGGCCGAAACCGGCGGTCTCCATCGGCCGCAGCGTGCAGCACGACTTCATCGTCTGCCTGGAGGACGGCAAGAAGCTGAAGATGCTCAAGCGCTACCTGCGCTCACGCTACAACCTGAGCCCCGACGACTACCGCAAGCGCTGGGGCCTTCCGCCCGACTATCCGATGGTGGCTCCGGCCTATGCGGCGCGGCGCTCCGACTTCGCCAAGAAGATCGGCCTTGGCCGCGGCGTCCGACGGCGGAAGTAGCCGCGCGCCTACGCCCGCTCATCCGCCAAAGCGGAATGAGCGGAATTGGCTCAGGCCGCGACGCCGCCGACGCGTTGGACGTTGCAGCGGACCCAGAGGGTTTCCAGCGCCGCCACCAGGTCGTCCATCATGGCGTCGGTGTGGGCGGGCGACGGGGTGAAGCGCAGGCGCTCCGTGCCCCGCGGGACGGTGGGATAGTTGATCGGCTGAACGTAGATCCCGTGCTCTTCCAGAAGAATGTCCGAGATCATCTTGCAGTGGA
>NZ_JAQGIZ010000264.1 GCF_028290885.1 Phenylobacterium sp. | reverse complement strand
GGACGGCAGGGCACGCGTCCTGCGGCGAGCGGCTGGCGGCGGCCGGCGTCGCGCGCGTGGTGGTGGCCAGCACGGACGCCTCGGCCTTCGCATCCGGCCGCGGCCTGCAACGCCTGCGCGACGCTGGGATAGCCCTCGACCTGGGATTGCTGGGCGCCGAGGCCGCGCCGCTCTACGCCGACTACCGTCCGCGAGACCGTTCGCCGTCCAATCGCTAACCGTCTGGAAAGACGCCGTTAATCCCCGCGGCCTAGGATTGGGTAACCATGCCGCCCACGCCCTAAGGATTCATGCCCGAAGCCTCCCACATCACCCGGCGCGTCAACCAGGCGGAGGTCGACCGGATCTGCGCCAAGCACGACCGGCTGTGGAGCTCCAAGCCGGGCGGCGCGCGCGCGGTGTTCGCCTGGACGGACCTGTCGGGCCTCGACCTTTCCGACCGCAACCTCTGCGACGCCGATTTCAGCGGGGCGGTGCTGGCGGGCTGCAACCTGCGCGGCGCGCGGTTCGACCACGCCACCCTGTTCGGCGCCGACCTGCAGGAGGCCGACCTGCGCGACAGCTCGCTGCGTCGGGCCGACCTGCGCGGCGCCTGCCTGCGCAACGCCGACCTGACCGGCGCCGACCTGTTCGAGGCAGACCTTCGCGAAGGCGTGCTGGCGGCGGCGGACCCCAAGTTCGGTTTCCGGCGGATCGAGGCCGGCGGCAGCGCGAAGGTGGGCGACGCCCAGGGCGCCAAGCTGGTGGGCGCCAATCTCGAGCGCTCCAAGCTGTCGGGCGTGATCGCCGTGAAGGCCGACTTCACCGACGCGGTGCTCAAGGACGCCCGCCTGGTGCGCGCCAACCTGCGGCAGGCCACCATGCACGGCGCCAACCTCTCCGGCGCCGACCTTTCGGGCGCGGACCTCGACGGCGCGGATCTGCGCAACGTGGTCCTGGTGGGCGCCAAGACGCTCGCCTGGAACGTACAGAACGCCAACCTGGCCGGCGCGCTCACGGATAAGCCCGCCGGCATCGCCGCGACCAGCCTGCCCTACAAGGCCATGATCCAGGATCACGCCCGCTGGTGCGAAACCGATGGCCAGCACGGGACGCCGTCGGTGTTCGATGGCGCGGACCTACGCGCGCTGGAGACGGTGCGCGGCTACAACCTCACGGCGCTCTCCGGCAAGGCGGCGGTGTTCTACGGCCTCGACATGGCCGGCGTGCAGCTGCAGGGCGCCCACCTGGAGGGCGCGGACCTGCGCAACTGCAACCTGCGGCGCGCCGACCTGCGCGGCGCCAAGCTGGCCGGCGCCAAGCTCTCGGGATCGGACCTGCGCGAGGCGCAGATGGGCCCGTTGCTGCTGGGCGCGGACCGGGTGCTGGCCTGCGACCTGCGCCGCGCCGAGCTGAAGGGCGCCGACCTCTGTGGCGCCGACGTCCGCCAGGCGATCTTCATCGACGCCGACGTCAGCCGGGCGAACTTCACCGGCGCGCTGCTGCGCCAGGCCAACTTCACCGGCGTCTCCCGCCACGGCGCCCGCGGCCTCGACGACGTCATCTGACGCGCACGAAAAAGGGCGGCGCATCGCTGCGCCGCCCCTTCATTTCTAAGTTCCTCCCCCTGTGGGGGAGGTGGCGCGAAGCGCCGGAGGGGGTCCGCTCAGACCTCGGAAGACCCCCTCAGTCAGCTTCGCTGATAGCTCCCCCAGCGGGGGAGCAACTGTCGCGGCTACGCGGCCTTTTCGCCTTCGATCAGGCTGGGCTGGCCGACGCCGATCTCGATGCGGCGGGGCTTCAGGGCCTCGGGAAGCTCGCGCTTGAGGGCGATGGACAGCAGGCCGTCGGCGATGTTCGCCTCAGTCACCACCACATAGTCGGCGAGCTGGAATCTGCGCTCGAAGTTACGCTCGGCGAGGCCGCGGTGCAGGAACCGGCGCGGCTCGTCGTTGGCGGCCTTGCGGCCGGTGACGGTGAGCAGGTTTTCCTTCACCTCGATGGAGAGTTCTTCCGGCCGGAAGCCGGCGACCGCGATCTCGACGCGGTAGGCGTTCTCGTCGGTCCGCTCGATGTTGTAGGGCGGATAGCCGGCCGCGCCGTCGGCGGCGGCGGAATCCAGCAGGTCGGCCAGGCGGTCGAAGCCCACGACGGAGCGGTAGAGGGGGGAGAAATCGATCGTACGCATGCGGTCACATCCTTCTCATCAAGCAAGGTTGCAGTTTCAGCGGAGCGTCTTTGCGAGCCATCAGGCCTCGCGCGACACCCGAAGGCCCGGACATCCAGCGCCTTCGGGCTATGAGGTAGGCGGACGATTTTTCGGTTCAAGACCTTGCAGCCTTGCGTCCTTGCGTCCTTTGACCCGGCGCAGCGCCCGCGCTAGGCCTAGGACGAAAGCTGGGCCGGGGGGCGTGGCGAGGTCGAATGGCGCACCCGGACGTCTGGTTTTCGCGACGAGCGATGTTGCTCGGCGCTGCTGCTCTGAGCGCCTGCAGCGCCAAGGACGGCGGGTCCAAGGCGGCGGTCGCGCCGACCACGCTCGAGGCCGCCATCGCCGGCTCGTGGCGCCCGCCGGCCGACCGGGCGCGCGACCGCTGGCGCCATCCGCTGGAGTCGCTGCAGTTCTGGGGCCTGAAGCCCGGTCAGACGGTGGTCGAATTCTGGCCCGGCGCCGGCTGGTACACCGACATCGTGGATCCGTTCCTGGCCGCGACCGGCGGCAAACTCTACGCCGCCGACCTCGAATCCGCCGACGCTGACGGACGCACCATGGTCGAGGCCTATCGCCGCAAGCTCGCCGACCAGCCCAAGCTCTACGGCAAGGTGGAGATCACCGCCTTCGGGCCGAGCAGCGGCCCGGTGGCGCCCGCCGCAAGCGCGGACCTGGTGCTGTTCCTGCGCAACCTGCACAACTGGATGGCGGCCGGCCTGGCGGAGAAGGCCTTCCGCGACGCCTTCGCGGCGCTGAAGCCCGGCGGCGCGCTGGGGGTCGAGGAGCACCGCGCCGACCCGGGCGCCGTGCCCGACGTGACGGCGGCCAACGGCTACGTGCCGCAGGACTATGTGGTCCAGCTCGCCAAGGAGGCCGGCTTCACCCTGGCTGCGGCGAGCGAGATCAACGCCAATCCGAAGGACACCAAGGACCACCCGTTCGGGGTCTGGACTCTGCCGCCGGTGCGCCGGTCGTCGCCGCGCGGCAAGCCGGCCGATCCCAGCTTCGATCGCGCCAAGTACGACGCCATCGGCGAGAGCGACCGGATGACGCTGCGGTTCGTCAAGGCTGGCGCCACGCACGCCTGAAGGTTTACTTCGCACACGTCAGAAGCGAAGCTCGCGGGGGGCTGGAGGATATCGACATGGCGACGCTGGAGGAGCTGACGAATCGTATCCGCGCCGCTGCGGCGTCCGACGCCGGGGTTGCCGCTTCGAGCCTGGGCAAGTCCATCAAGCTCGACCTCAAGGGTCAGGGCGTCATCCATATCGACGGAGCGGCGGTCACCAACGACGACCTACCGGCGGACCTGGTGGTGACCGTGGCGTTGAATGACCTGGCGGCGCTGGGCAAAGGCGAGCTCGACCCCACGCGGGCGATGATGACCGGCCGCCTTCGGCTCTCCGACATGGCGCTCGCCATGCAGCTGCAGCCGAAGATTCAATCTCTGTTTGCGAAGGCCGCGTAAGGCAGGGCATGGCCGACGAAGCGCCCCTCATCGAAACGCCGCAAGCCAAGGCCCCGCCAGGCGGCGAGGCGGCCTGGTTCACCGGCGCGGGCGGCGCGAAACTAAGGGCGGCGCTGTTCACGCCGCAAGGCCTGGCCGGCCAGCCGCGCGGCACGATCGTGCTCTCCGGCGGCCGCACCGAGGTCATCGAGAAGTACTACGAGTTCATCGGCGAATGCCTCGACCGCGGCTTCGTGGTGCTGGCGCACGACTGGCGCGGCCAGGGCCTCTCGCAGCGCGACCTCGCCGATCCGCTGAAGGGTCACGCCAAGGGCTACAAGGCCTATCTCGACGATTTCCGCGCCCTGCTCGGGGCCTATTCGATGCGCCTGCCCAAGCCCTGGGTGGCGGTGGCGCACTCCATGGGCGGCTGCCTGACGCTGCTGGCCATGGCGCACGGCGAGGACCGGTTCGCCGGCGCAATCCTTTCGGCGCCAATGCTCGGCATCCGCACGCCGTTCCCGGTCGTGCTCTCGCGCGCCCTGACCAGTCTGAACCTGTTGGTCGGCCAGGCCGGCGGCTATGCGCTCGGCGGCGCCGGCAAGCCGTTCGACGACGCCTTCGAGGGCAACGTCCTGACCCACGACCCGGCGCGCTACGCCCGCGCCTGGAGCCTGATCGCCGCCGAGCCGAAGCTGGCGCTCGGCGCGCCCACCTGGGGCTGGGTCGACTTCGGCCTGCGCGCTACCGCCTACCTCGCCCGGCCCGACGCCCTGCGCGAAGTCACCGCCCCCGTGGTGATCGTCTCGGCCGAGGACGACAAGCTCATCGACACCGCCGCGCAAGCCGCGGCGGCCCGCCACCTGCCGCAGGGAAAGTTCATCAACATCCCCGGCGCCTACCATGAAATCCTGATGGAGACCGATCCGATGCGCAATTTCTTCATGAAGGCCTTCGACGCCCTGACCGGGCGCGTCGCGCCGACGCCGGCCGAACCGCCGAAGGCCGCTCCGGCCACGCCACCGAAACCCATCGCCGTCGCCCCGTCGATGGCGACCGCCGCCCCGGCTCTCGCCGCCAAGCGACCGGCGGCGAAGAAGCCGGGCGCCAAGAAGCCCGCGGCCAAGAAGGCTCCGGCCAAGGCCGCCGCGGCCAAGAAGCCGGCGGCCGCCAGGAAGCCCGCCGCGAAGAAGCCT
>NZ_JAQGIZ010000148.1 GCF_028290885.1 Phenylobacterium sp. | reverse complement strand
AGCCGGTCAAGGTGACGGGCGCGCCGAGCCGGTCGCGCGCCCGCTGCACAAGCTGCGTCGCCTGGCCGAGCGAGACGCCGGGGCCGAGGTTGAAAGTCAGCGTCGCGGACGGAAACTGGCTTTGGTGACTGATTGACAGGGCGCTGGTCGCGGTCGGGTCCGCCTTGACGAACAGCGACAGCGGCACGGTCTTGCCGGTCAGCGGGGATAACAGGCGCACTGTGTTGAACAAGGCCGGCGTCGCCTGCTGGGCCGCGGGCGCTTCGAGCACTACGTGGTAGCTGTTCAGCTGGGTGAAATACTGCGTCGCCTGACGCTGGCCGATGAGGTCGTAGATAGCGGCGTCGATATCAAACGGCGTGAGCCCGAACCGCGAGGCCGCGTCGCGGTCGATGGTCAGGTTCACCGCCGAGGCGTCTGTCTGCTGATCCGAGCTGACGTCCGTGAGTTGCGGGATCTGCTGCATCTCCGCGAGCAATGCGGGCGCCCATCGATTGAGCTCGGTTAGATCGGGATCGGACAGGGTGTACTGCCACTGGGCGCGTCCCGGGCGGCCGCCCACGGTGATGTCCTGGTTCGACTGCAGGAAGGTCTGCACGCCGACCAGCCGGCCGAGCTTGGGCCGCAGACGTGCGATCACCTGGTCGGCCGTTTCCTTGCGGCCGCTGTCGCGAGACGTCAGCGAGATGGTGAGGTTCGCCTGGTTCGTGGTCTGACCGCCGACGAAGACCCCGATGGCCGTAATCGCCGGGTCCTGCCGCAGCACGTCGGCGACCTGTTCGATCTTGTCCTGCATCTTGAGGAAGGAGGCATCCTGCGAGGAGACCACGACGCCGCTGAGGCGGCCGGTGTCCTGTTGCGGGAAGAAACCGGTCGGCACGGTGGCGTAGAGGGCGATGGCGGCCACGGCGCTGAGGATAAACACCGCGAGCGTGATGCGCATGTGGCGCAGCACCATATCCAGCGTGCGCGCATAGCTGTCCTCGAGCTTCTTGAAGCCGTTCTCCAGTCCCCTGGTGAACCAGTTCGTGGGCGGCGTCGGCGGCTTAAGGAATTTTGCGCACAGCATCGGCGTCAGGGTCAGCGACAGGATCACAGACAGGACGACGGCGGCGCTGAGCGTGATGGCGAACTCCTGCATCAGCCGGCCGACCAACCCGCTCATGAACATCAGGGGCGTAAAGACCGCGACCAGCGAGACCGAGATCGACATGATGGTGAAGCTGATCTCGCTGGCGCCGGTGACGGCCGCGTCGAAGGGCGACTGGCCCTCCTCGATACGGCGCCAGATCACCTCCTCCATCACCACCGCATCATCGACGACGAACCCGACGGCGATGGTCATCGCCATCAGCGACAGGTTGTCGAGGCTGAAGCCAAACGGCAGCATCACGGCGGCGGTGGCCAGCAGGGCCAGGGGCACCACGATGCTGGGGATCACGGTGGCGCGCAGGTTGCGCAGGAAGAGGAAGATCACGATGACCACGAGCACGATGGTGATCAGGAGGGTGACCTCCACGTCCCGCACCGAGGCGCGGATGGTCTGGGTGCGGTCGGCCACGATGTGCATGTCCATCCCGGGCGGGATGTCGTGCTGAAGCTGGGGCAAGGCCGCCTGGATGCGATCGACGGTGGCGATGACATTGGCGCCGGGCTGCTTGAAGATGACCAGCAGGATGCTTGGGCCGCTTCTGAGGGTCGGGTCGGTGTTCGCCTTGCCGGGATAGGCCCAGGCGCCGACCTGGTTGTTTTCGACGCTATCGATGGCGTCGCCGAGGTCCTTGACCCGAACCGGGGCGCCGTTGGTGCTGTTGTAGCCGACGATCAGCTGGTTCCAGGTCGCCGCTTCGAGGATCTGATCGTTGGCGTAGACGGTGTAGTTCTTCTGCGGTCCGTTGATCACGCCCTTGGGGGCGTTCACCGTGCCGAGGGTGATCGCAGTCCTTATGCTGTCGAGTTGGATGCCGCGCGCCGCCGCCCTGCGCGGATCGATCTGTATGCGAACACTCGGCTTGCGCTGGCCGCCGATATTGACCTGGCCGACCCCGCTGATGCGCGAGATCTGCTGCGCCAGGATGCTGTCGGCATAGTCGCTGACCTTGCTGATCGGCAAGGTGTCGGATTGCAACGCAATCAGCATCACCGGCGCGTCCGCCGGGTTGACCTTCCGGAAGGTTGGCGGACTGGGCAGGTTGGTGGGCAACTGGCCGCTGGCCGCGTTGATCGCCGCCTGCACGTCCTGGGCGGCGGAGTCGACATTTCTCGACAGATCGAACTGCAAGGTTACCTGCGTCGAGCCAAGCACGCTCGTGGACGTGAGTTCGGTCAGGCCCGGAATCAGCGAGAACTGCCGCTCCAGCGGCGTGGCCACGTTCGAGGCCATGGTTTCCGGACTGGCGCCCGGCAGGGCGGCAGTGACCTGGATCGTGGGGAAATCCACCTCCGGCAGGGCTGACACCGGCAGGTTCACGTAGGCGACGATCCCGAACACCAGGAACGCCGCCGCCATCAGCGAGGTCGCGACCGGGCGACGGATGAAGGTGCTGGAGAAGTTCATTTGAAGACCCCCCCGCCGGGCGCCGCCGCCGGTTGCGGCGCGGACGGACGCGCCCTGACCGTCATGCCGGGCTTCAAGATCAGTTGCCCGTCGGTGACCACCACCTCACCCGGCTTCAGGCCCGATTGGATGATGGCCGTGGCGCCCTCTACCGTCGTCACCGTAACAGGCCGCACCGAGACCTTGCTGTTGGCGCCCACCACATAGGCGAAGGCGCCCTTCGGACCTCGATTGACCGCAGCGAGCGGAATGGTCAAAGCGCGCGGCAGGGTCTGCAGCACCAGCTGCACATTGACGAACTGACCGGGCCAGAGCTGGTGCGAAGGATTGGCAAAGCGCGCCTTGAGCGTCACCGTCCCCGTGGTCGGATCGACACGGTTATCGGCGATGCTCAGCTCGCCGGCGCCGAGCGCCTCGCCGGTCTCCTGGCTGAGCGCCTGGACTGCGAGGGGTGCGTGGAAACGGTTCGAGACACTGGCCAGGCGCTGGAAATCGCCCTCCGGCACTGTGAACGTCACAGCGATCGGGGTGATCTGGTTGAGGATCAGCACGCCGGTGGTGTCGGTGCTGCTCACTAGGTTGCCGGGGTCGACAAGGCGAACGCCGACCCGGCCGTCCGTGGGCGCGGTGATCCGGCAGTACTTCAGATTGATCGCCGCGGTCTCCACGACGCCCTTATCGAGTTCGACGATCCCTTCGTCCTGCTTGACCAGCGCGGCCTGAGTATCGAAGTCCTGGCGGGCAATGGAGTCCTGGGCCAGCAGTTGCTTATCGCGCGCCAACAGCACCCGGGCGACATCGAGCAATGCCTGGTCGCGGTTCAGCGCGCCCTGCGCCTGCTGCAGCGCAGCCTGGAAAGGCCTGGGATCGATCTCAGCCAGAAGGTCGCCGGCCCGCACGTCGGAGCCTTCCCGGACCGGGACACGCAACAACATGCCGCTCACCTGCGCTCGGATGGTGGCGCTGTTCCAAGCCTGCGCCGCGCCCAGGGCGCTTACCGTGAGGGGGATGTCCTGCACGGCCACCGTCGCCGTGGTCACCGCGACGGGAGGGGGACCGGGTGGCGGCGCCTTCTTGCGGTGGGTCAGCACCCAAGCCACCAAGGCGACGGCCACCAGCCCCAATACGATGAAACCCCATCGATTTCTTCGGCGAGCCGCCATCGCTCTCGGGTCCCTTGCCGCTAATCCGCCGTCAGATTCGCTCGGGCCACACAGCGCCCGTCTGGCACGCACTGCAGGTAACGCTGGGCCTGATAGTCCACCTGGCCTTCCGAAGGATGGCGCCGCATTGCACAATGGAAACGGTCAAGACGCGGCGCTGCGGTCGACTGAAGCGGCGGGCGCGTACAAGCGTCGTGGTGGGCGCAGCGCGTAAAGCCAGGCCGTCGGGCGTGCCCGCCGCACGCCTCAGGGGAGGCCGCCAACATCGGCGCCGATCGCCGCTTGACCGCGCAAGCGCTTCACAACCCTGCGTATAGCAACCCGCCTTCGCGACGGCCTGGCGGCGATTGATGGCGTCGTCCCAGGACATCGCAAACCGCATCCCGATCACGGGGCGGCCTGACCCTGGCGACCCTGATGAACACGTTTGACCTTACCATCGCCAACGTCGCCCTGCCCTACATCCAGGGTAGCGTTTCGGCGTCGTAGGATCGGGCGTCCAGGCGCAACGGCTCCTGCTGAAGCCGCCCAAGGCAAGGCGGCCAGCCCCGAGCCGGAGTTCCGGCCGGATTAGGCGGCCTCGCCCCTGTAAGCCCGCTCCAAGGTCGCAACGTCGAGCTTGCTCATCTGCATCATCGCCGCCATCGCCCGCTTGCGGCCCTCGGGGTCCGGGCCGCCGATGGTCTCGAACAGCGCCGCCGGCACCACCTGCCAGGAAAGGCCGAACCGGTCCTTCAGCCAGCCGCACTGGCTGGGCTGACCGCCCTCGACCAGCTTGTCCCAATAGTAGTCGACCTCTGCCTGGTCCTTGCAGTCGATGACGAAGGAGACGGCTTCCGAGAAATTGAACACCGGTCCGCCGTTCAGCGCGCTGATCCGCTGGCCGTCCAGCTCGAAGTCGGCGGTCATCACGCCGCCTCCCGGGCCACGCTGCACCGACAGCGCCTTCGAATTCGGGAACAGGGAGACGTAGAAATTCATCGCCTCCTCGGCCTCTTTGTCGAACCACAGGAACGGATGGATCTTCGGCATGTCGTCCTCCTTGGGGGCGCCCCGGGCCCATAGGACGCCGGCGAGGGCTCCGCGCCGACAACGCCCTGTGGATTTCTCGGCTAGCGCGCCGGTTCCGGCAGCATGGTGCTGAGTGTCTTGTCCTCGGCCCCGGCCAGGAAGGCGCAGACCAGGGTCGCCGGCTCCGTCGCCGAGACGTTGCGGAAGTAGCCGATCACCACCCCGGCCGGTTCGAAGGTCGCCTCGCCGGTCGCATAGCGGGTCTCGGGCGCGTCGCCGATCTTGGCCGCAAAGGCGCCGGCCTGGACGACGCAGACCACCGGCGCCGGATGCACGTGGCGCGGCATGACCTGGCCCGGAAGGAACTGCACGCGCATCACCTCCACCTGATGCACCGCCTTGTCCTGGGCGAGATTGAAGGTCGCGACCGGCTCGCGGACCGGGATCGCGGCGGCCGCGGCGGCGGCGAGCAAGGCGAAGATCATTCGGGGCGCCCCTTATGGCTATGCTTGCCCATGGAACCGAAAGTCGCGGCCGCGGCGAACGCTTTTTTCAACCTGAGGCCGGCAATCCGCGATAAGGCGCCCTCATGGATCGCCCGACCGCGCTTCGCCGCCTCATCGACCTGCCGGGCGTCGCCGACCTCGAATACCGCGCGCTCCTGAAGCGCGAGTTCGCCGAGCCCGAGGCCCGCGCCGAGCATCCCGAGATCGACTCGTGCTCGCAGAAGAATTTCGGCCTCACCGCCGACCAGGCCGAGGAGCATCCCCGCCCGGCCAGTTGGGACGGGGTGGAAAGCCTGCCGCTCGCGGCCCAGGTGGCGGCCTTCGAGGCCGAGGGCTGGGACGTCACCGACGACAAGCGGCGGCCGTTGCGGACGCTTGCCCACTTCAACCAGCAGCTCTGGCTGGCGCTTCGCGGCGTGGCGGGCTCGCTTCCCTTCCTGCCGGAAGACAATCGCCCCGACCCCTGGGGCTCGTCCCTGGCCGCCGAGGCCAAGCGCTTCCGCAAGCGCTAGGACGTGCGATGAAACCTCCGCCCAAGCGCCTCTCCGACCTCAAGGGCGGTTCGCCCCCCACCGGCGTCTACGCCCCGCCGACGCCCAGGGTCTCGCGCCAGAAGCCCGGTAAGGTGCTGAGCGCCGCCGAGCGCGCGGCCTTCCTCGCCGCCCGTCCCGACCTGAAGAAGACCTAGCACGCCGTCACGCGGCCTTCTCGACCAGCGCGGCCAGCTGTGCGGTCACCGTTCCCCAGCCGTCGTAGAAGCCCAACTCTTCGTGCCGCGCCCGGTCGGCGCCGTCCTTGTGCATCACACGGGCGACGTAGTCCGTGCCCAGCGGATGGTCTTGCAGCGCGATGACCGCCGTCATGAAGGGCTGCTCGGCGGGTCGCCATCCGCCGACCAGGGCGTTGGTGAAGACGATCCGCCGCTGATCGTCCACGGCCAGGAAGCAGCCGCTGACGTGCGGGGCGAAATCGGCGCCGTTCTCGCTGATCAGGGTGGCGAACGCGCCGCCGGGGCGCAGATCCATGTCCACGACCTTGCACCGGGCCGGCGCGGGGATCCACCATTGCTCGAAGCTCGCCGGATCGGTCCAGGCGCGCCACACCGCCTGCCGCGGCGCCTTGATCACCCGCGAGATCGTCAGGTCGAGGTCCGGGTTCACGGCTTCGGTCATTGGGACGTGTCCTTCTGCTGGGCGGTGACGAACTGCTCGAGCCGGTCGGTGCGGCCTTCCCACAGGGCGCGCTGGGCCGACAGCCAGGCCTCGGCGATCGCGAACGGCTTCGTCTGGATGGCGCAGGTCCGCACCCGGCCCTGCTTGCGCGTCCGGATCAACCCGCTGCCCTCGAGACAGCGGATGTGCTTCATGAACGATGGCAGGGCCATGTCGAACGGCTCGGCCAGCTCACCGACGCTCGTCGGGCCCTCGCCCAGCCGCCCCAGGACGGCGCGCCGGGTCGGATCGGCGAGCGCCTGGAAGACGCTGCTCAATGGCTCCGGATACTGTTCCATAAGGCTAAGTATCAGGGCCAGACACTTAGCTCAAGAGCTAACTAAGCCTTCTCGAACATCACGATCAGGTTGTTGGCCGGCATGCCGATCCGTTCGGCGAGGGCGAGGCCGTGCGCCCCCGCCAGGGCCGTCACCGCCGCAAGGTCGCGAAGACCCCAGGCCGGATCGCGGGCCTTCAGACTCTGGTCGAAGGCGAGATTGCTGGGCGCCGTTTCGACGTCCGCCTCGAGGAACGGACCGTAGAGGAACAGCCGGCCGCCCGGCGTCATGACCCGCCCTGCCCCGGCTACCAAGCCCTCGCAGGCGGCCCATGGGGAGATGTGGATCATGTTGATGCAGACGACCGCTTCGAACGGGCCCTCCGGCCACGACGCCAGGTCGGCCGCGTCGAGCCGCAGCGGCGGGGCCAGGTTCGCCAGCCCGGTCGCGGTTCGCCAGGCGGCGATGCTGGCCAGCGCCTCGTCGTCCCGGTCGCTGGGTTGCCAGGGCATGCCCGGCAGCGCCTCGGCCAGAAACACCGCATGCTCCCCCGCCCCGCTCGCCACCTCCAGCACCCGCGCCCCGGCCGGCAGCCGCGGCTGCAGGACCTCCAGGATCGGCTGGCGGTTGCGGGCCGTGGCGGGCGATGTCCGCGCGCCGTCGGGCAAGGTGTCGCTCATGGCTCAAGATTAGACCGGATCGAGCGCCAGCGCCGCTGATCGCTGCAACAGGGGTTCTGTATTGCCCCGGCCGCCGCAAAGCGGTTCTGTCACGCGCTTCAACGACGCGATAAGGAAACCACCATGGCCAACGGAAATCCGGGCTCCGGCCTGCAGCTGCGCTCGCTGATCAAGGCCAGCGGCGAGCTCGAGCTTTCCCTCGCCAAGGTCGACATCCCCGATCCCGGTCCCGACGAGATCCTGGTGCGCATCGAGGGTTCGCCGATCAATCCCTCGGACCTCGGCCTGCTGCTGGGCGCCGCCGATATGTCGACGGCCAAGGCCGCAGCCGGTCCGGTCGTCACCGCCGCCGTTCCGCAACAGTTCATGCGGGCGATGGCCGGGCGCGTCGACCAGTCCATGCCGGTCGGCAACGAGGGCGCGGGCGTCGTCGTGGCCGCGGGCTCCAACCCCGCCGCTCAGGCCCTGCTCGGCAAGGCCGTGGCGGGGATCGGGGGCGCCATGTACGCCCAGTACCGCACCCTGAAGGCCGCCGACGTGTTGCCCCTGCCGCCCGGCGCGACGCCGGCCGAGGGCGCCTCCTGCTTCGTCAATCCGCTGACCGCGCTCGGCATGGTGGAGACCATGCGCCGGGAGGGCCACACCGCGCTGGTCCACACCGCCGCGGCCTCCAACCTCGGCCAGATGCTCAACAAGATCTGCCTGCAGGACGGCATCGGCCTGGTGAACATCGTCCGCAGCCGCGAGCAGACCCACATCCTCACCGACATCGGCGCGCCTCACGTGGTCGACTCCACCGCGCCGACCTTCCTGGACGACCTCACCAAGGCGCTGGTGGAGACCGGCGCGACGCTCGCCTTCGACGCCATCGGCGGCGGCAAGCTGGCGGGTCAGATCCTGGGCGCCATGGAGGCGGCGATCAATCAGCGCGCCACGGTCTACAGCCGCTACGGCTCCTCGGTGCACAAGCAGGTCTATATCTACGGCGGCCTCGACACCCGGCCGACCGAGCTTGTCCGCAGCTACGGCATGGCGTGGGGCCTGGGCGGCTGGCTCTTGACGCCGTTCCTGATGAAGATCGGCCCCGCGGAGGGCCAGAAGCTGCGCGAACGGGTGGCGGCCGAGCTCAAGACCACCTTCGCCAGCCAGTACACCGCCGAGATCAGCCTGGCCGAGGCCCTGCAGCCGGACGTCATCGCCGCCTACAACCGGCGCGCGACCGGCGAGAAGTACCTGATCAACCCGAACAAGGGGATCGGCTAGGCGCAGGCGGCCTCGACGCGCCCATGCCTGACACGGCTTCTCCGAGCCCCCAGGACGCCCAGTTCCGCCAGGGCCTGCTGGCTGCAGGACCACCTGCTGAACCACGCCGAGATCACCTTTCGGAGGATCGCGGCCCGATGGCCGAGCTCGACCTCTGGCGCGAGCTTCTGGATGCGTATGACCTGACCGCGCCCTAGTGGCGGCTCGGGATCACTACCGGCAGGGTCTCGTAACCCTTCACGAAGATCGAATGGGTGCGCGAGGGCTCGGCGACGAGCTCGATCGTCGGGAAGCGCTTCATGATCTCTTCCCAGATGATGGTCAGCTGCAGTTCCGCCAGCCGGTTGCCGACGCAGCGGTGTATGCCGAACCCGAACGACATGTGATGCCGCGGCCGCTCGCGGTCGATCAGGTAGCTGTGTGTGTCCTGGACCGCGCCGGGGTCGCGGTTGCCCGTGTCGTACCACATCACCACCCGGTCGCCGGCCTTGATGGTCTTGCCGCCCAGCTCGACGTCCTGCGTCGCCGTCCGCGCCATGTGCGCCAGCGGGGTCTGCCAGCGGATGGTCTCCGAGACCATAGCTGGGATCAGCGTGGGGTCCTCGCGCAGCTTCCGGTACTGGGCCGGGTGCTTGTTCAGCGCATAGACCGAGCCGGAGATGGTGTTCCGCGTGGTGTCGTTGCCGCCGATGATCAGCAGGCCGAGGTTGCCGGCGTACTCGGCCCTGTCCATGTTCCGCGTCGACTCGCCGTGCGCCAGCATCGAGATGAGGTCGCCCGACGGCGGCGCGTTCACGCGGTCGTTCCACATGCCGGTGAAGCGGGCGACCATTTCGTCGAGCACTTCGCGCTTGTGTTCCCAGCTCTTCACCGGCCCGTGGCCGGGTGCGTTGGTCATCATGTCCGACCAGTAGGGCAGCAACTGCCGCTCCTCCTGCGGGAAGTCGAACAGCGTGGCGAGCGTCATCGCCGTCAGTTCCTTCGAGACGTGCTCGACCCAGTCGAACGCCTCGCCGACCGGCAGGCGGTCCAGGATCTGGCCGGCCCGTTCGCGGATCAGCGGGCCCATCACCTGCAGGTTCGAGGGCGCCACCACCGGGCTCACCGTCTTGCGCTGCTCGTCATGACGCGGCGGGTCCATGGAGATGAAGCTCGGCCGCGCGCCGCGCCTGGCCTGCTCGGCCTTGGATTCCAGGCTCTGCAAGGTGATGCCGTCGGCCGACGAGAAGGCCCCGTGGTTGGAATCCACCGCCATGATGTCGTTCCACAGCGTCACCGACCAGAACGGGCCGTAGTCCGGCGAATCCGTGCGGTGCACCGGGTCCTCGGCGCGCAGGCGCTCGAAGATCGGCCACATGGCGTCGGCGGCGAACAGCTCCGGCTGCGCCGGGTCCACCGCCTCGATCGGCTGTGCGTAGATTCGCGCCCGCGCCTCGGCCTTGAGGTCCACCGAACCGTCATGCATCGCGACCTCCCGGTCTTATCGTTGGGAGCATTCAGGACCCGAAGGCCGCGGCGCGCAAGCCAAACAGCATTCCTTGGGTGACAGCCTCCGCTTCAGTCGCCAAGACTTCGGCGATGCCCGCCGCTTCCGAACCCGCCAGCAGACTCTCGGAATCCCTCCTCGCCTTCTGGGCGGACGCGGGCGTGGACGCGATGCTGCTGGACGAGCCGGTCGATCGGATCGCGGCGGGGAAGGTCGCGCCGCCGCGAGCCCCGGAGCGCAAGATTGCGGCCGCCGCGGCCCCCCCGCCCGTCCGGCCGGGCCAGCCGGACGTCTCCGGCGCGGTCGCCCAGGCCCGGGCGCTCGCCGCCGAGGCGGACAACCTGGAGGCGCTGGTGGCCGCCATCGCCGCCTTCGACGGCTGCCCGCTGAAGTTCGAGGGCGCGGCCTCCCAGGCGGTGGTCTATCGCGGCGATCCCAAGGCGCCGCTGATGGTGATCGGCGAGGGGCCGGGGCAGGAGGAGGACCGTCAGGGCCAGCCGTTCGTGGGGCGCGCGGGCCAGCTCCTGGACCGGATGCTGGCGGCCGCAGGGCTTACGGATCGCGTATTGATCACCAACACCGTCTTCTGGCGCCCGCCCGGCAACCGCACGCCGACCCCGGCCGAGCAGGCCATCTGCGCGCCCTTCGTGGAGCGCGCCATCGCGCTCGCGAAGCCCAAGATGCTGCTGCTGGCCGGCGGCGCTTCGGCCAAGGCGATGTTGAAGAAAGATGAGGGAATTCTGTCGCTTCGTGGCCGTTGGTTCGAGTGGCGCTCGAACGACGGGAGCCTCGGGATTCCGGCCCTGCCGACGCTGCATCCGGCCTTCCTGCTACGCCAGCCTGCGGCGAAGAAACGCGCCTGGGCCGACCTCCTTATCCTTACGGAAAGGCTTGATCGGCAGGATCGTCCCGCCTAACCCTAGCTGTGGGGACATCGAGAAGAGGGCCGCGCCCGCCCGCATCAGGGAACGCGCGGATCAGACGACGGATGACGCTGAAGAAGCGCCTAGCGGGCCTTGCCTGCTCCGCCGCCATCGCCGCCGCCGGCGTTTGCACGCCTGCGCGCGCCGAGGTCCCGCAGGCGCTCACCCCTGACGACGCCCGCGCCTATACGGCGGCTTTCGACGCCACCGAGCGCGGCGACTTCATCGACGCGCAGATGCAGACCGCCGCAGTCACCGACCCCTCGCTGCTGGGATACCTGTCGTTCCGCGAGCTGATGCATCCGACGGCGCACGTGGCGGCGTTCGATGAACTGTCCGGCTGGCTCGCCAAGTTCCGCGACCTGCCGGTCGCCGACCGCATCTTCGCTCTGGCCTCAAAGCGCAAGACCGACCCGGCCGCCGAGGCCGCCCGGCCGCTGATCGCGCTGTCCGACGGCCCGTCGGCCGCCAACCCGACGCTTTCGGAGAAGGCTCGCAGGGGACGCGAGGCCTTCTACGCCGGCGACACCCGCCGGGCGCTGAATTTGGCTTCCGCTTCCGGCGACCGCTGGATCGAGGGCCTCGCCGCCTACCGGCTGAAGTCCTACGACCGGGCCCTGGCGGCTTTCGCTGACCTCGCCCGCGACGGCGAATGCGACGCCTGGCTGCAGTCCGCCGCCGCCTACTGGGCCGGACGTTCGGCCGAGGCGCAGAACGACGCCAAGGGCTCTGCCCAACATCTACGGACGGCGGCCCGCAATTCCGAGACCTTCTACGGCATTCTCGCGGCCCGCCAGCTCAAGCTCACCGACCAGGCCAGCCTTGCGCCCTCCGACGACCCCGTGGCCCAGCTCCTGCTCGCGGCTTACAAGGCGCCGGCCGCCGCCTCGTTCGTTGACCTTGGCCGGTTCGTCGCCGCCGATCCCCGCGCCCACCGCGCCGCGGCGCTGGCCCAGATCGGCCGCGGCTCCGACGCCATCCAGGAGCTGCGCGCGGGCATGGCGCTGGCCCGCACGCCGGCCGAGCAGCAGAACTGGAAGGCCCTCACCCTGGCGATGGGCACGTCCCTCGCCGACCGGGCGTCGCCGCCGAAGGGTTACGACCTCGACTACCCGACGCCGGAGCTGCAACCCCGCAACGGCTTCACCCTCGACAAGGCCCTGGTCTACGCCCTGGTCCGCCAGGAGAGCCGCTTCAATCCACAGGCCGTCTCCCCGATCGGCGCGACCGGCCTCATGCAGCTGATGCCCGAGGCCGCCGCGGCCGCCGCCGGCGACGATAAGCTGAAGGCCGACATGACCCCGCTGTTCGATCCCGCCTTCAACCTGCGGGTCGGCCAGGACTACTTCAGCTGGCTCCTGGAGCGCGGCGTCGGCCACGACCTGGTGCGGGCCGTGGCGGCCTACAACGGCGGCCCCACGACGGTCGCCAGGACCGCCCAGATGCTGGGCGACAATCCCGACAGCCTGCTATTGATGGAATGCCTGCCGGCCCAGGAGACGCGGATGTACGTCCAGCGGGTGCTGGCCGGCTACTGGACCTATCGCAGGATGTGGGGCGAAGCCTCGCCGAGCCTCGACGCCCTGGCCGCCGGCGACAAGGCCATCGACGAGCGCCTGGACCTAGGCCAGCCGGACCGCGCCGCGCCGCAGCTGGCCGCGCAGCCGCTTCAGATCGGGATGCGCTAGCGCCACCGCCGGCGCACGGCCCAGCAGGACGCCATAGGCCTGCCCTCCGAAGAAGCCGCCCTCGCCCACCAGCATGGCGTCACCGCCGCCACTGCGCAGATGCGTGGCCAGCGCCTCCAGCCATCCCGGCTTCAGCCGGATCTTCGCCGGCAGGATCAGCAGGCGGTCCGATCGCGCGGCCCTCAGCGCGCCCGCCAGGTCGTCGGCCAGCTCCGCCCCGGTCTCCTCGCGCAGCACCGCCAGCAGCTCCGGCGGACCGCCGCCGGCGATCAGCACCTCGCGCACTAGGCCCTCCACCGCCGCCGAGGTCAGCGCCGCCAGCAGCGCCGGCAGCCGGTCCCCGGCGTCAGCCGTCTCCACGATCACGGTAAGCATGCCGCCACAAACCCTGCGCCTGCGGTCGCGGTCAATGAGTTCTTGTTTTGTTCCGTCACCAGCGCTAGCCTTCGCGAGTGACCACCTTCACCCAACAGCTCTCCCAGGCGCCCCGGGGCCGCGGGGCCCGCACCAACGCCACCGGCCGCTACGAGGCGCAGGCCCGGGAAGCCTTCGACGACGGCTGGACGCCCGACGACATCGAGCCGGTGCAGCTGACCACCACGATCTCGCCCGAGAAGGCGATGGTGATCATCACCCGCAACGACAGCCCGGACGTCGGCTTCTCCGCCTCGATCAATCCCTACCGCGGCTGTGAGCACGGCTGCATCTACTGCTACGCCAGGCCCGCCCACGCCTACATGGGCCTCTCGCCTGGCCTCGACTTCGAATCCAAGCTGTTCTTCAAGCCGGAGGCCGCCCGGCTGCTGGAGCGCGAGCTCTCCAATCCCCGCTATGTCCCCGAAGTCATCCACATCGGCGGCAACACCGACCCCTACCAGCCGCAGGAACGCCGCCTGCGCGTCACCCGCCAGGTCATCGAGGTGCTGTCGCGATTCAGGCATCCGTTCTCGGTGATCTCCAAGTCGGGATTGATCCTGCGCGACCTCGACCTGATCGCGCCGATGGCCGAGCGGAACCTGGTGCGGGTGGCGATCTCGATCACCACGCTGGACCGCAAGCTGGCCCGTTCCATGGAGCCGCGCGCCGCCACGCCGGAAAAGCGCCTCGACGCGGTTCGGCGGTTGGCCGACGCCGGAGTTCCGGTCGCCGTCATGTTCGCCCCCTGCATTCCGGCCCTGAACGACCACGAGATGGAGGCGGTGCTGGAACGCGCCGCCGCCGCCGGCGCGCGCGGCGCCGGCTATGTGGCGCTGCGCCTGCCGATGGAGATCGCCGACCTCTTCCAGGAGTGGCTCGCCACCGACCATCCGGACCGCGCCGCCCGCGTCATGTCGCTGGTCCGCCAGATGCGCGGCGGCAAGACCTACGACAGCCAATGGGGCAAGCGGATGAAGGGCGAAGGCCCGATCGCGGCCCTGATGTCCCGCCGCTTCGCGACAGCCAAGGTGCGCTACGGCCTTGGGGAGAAGCTGCCGCCGCTGGATCTCGCCCAGTTCCGCGTGCCTCCGAAGCCGGGAAGCCAGATCGACTTGTTTGGATGACCTTGCCTTCCCCGTTCACGGGGAAGGGGGACCGCTCGCCCCCCGGGACCGAACGGAGGTCGGCCCGAGGACAGGCTCCGAGCGAGTGGTGGAGGGGGCGGGACTGGGCTCCGAGCTTGACCTCGCCCCCTCCACCATCGGCTCGTCGGCCGATGGTCCCCCTCCCCCGCTTCGCGGGGGAGGCAATCTACCTCGAAAACACCCCCACCAGCTCGATGTGCGGGGACCAGAGGAACTGGTCGACCGGCAGCACGCGATCCAGGGCGAAGCCGGCGTCGATCAGGGTGCGGGCGTCGCGGGCGAAGGTGGCGGGGTTGCAGGACACGCCGATGACCCGGCCCACCGCCGAGCGGGCCAGTTCGGCGGTCTGTTCGGCGGCGCCGGCGCGGGGCGGGTCGAAGACGGCGACGTCGGTCTTCTTCAGCTCCTCGGCCAGCACCGGGCGGCGGACCAGGTCGCGCGCCTCGGCGGTGACGCCGTGCAATCCCGGCGCGGCGGCCAGGGCGCCGCCCAAGGCGCGGATGGCCTCGGGCGCGAAGTCGGCGGCGTACACCTGGGCGACCTCCGCCAGGCGGAAGGTGAAGGTCCCGACCCCGCAGTAGAGGTCGGCGATCCGGCCGGCGCCGGCCGCCGCCTCGGCGACAAAGGCGGCCATCGCGACATCGGCCTGCGGTGTCGCCTGCAGGAAGGCGCCGGGCGGCAGGGCGACGACCGCCTGGCCGAAGCGCACCTGGGGCGCGCGGGCCTGATAGGCGACCTCACCGTCGATCGTCACCCGGGCGAAGTCGGCCTCCGCGGCGCGCTCGGCGAGCTGGACGCGGGCGTCGGCGGAAAGGCCGCCCGACTTCCGCTCCACGCCGGAGATGTCCACGTCGAGGCCGCTCGCGGTCAGGGTCACGTGCAGCGTCGGCGCCGATTTCGGATGCTCGAACAGCGGCGCGGCCAGCCGCTTCAGCGCCGGGATCGCCGCCTGGATCGCCGGGTCGGCGATCGGGCAGACGCCGATCTCCACCAGGTCCCAGGACTTCCGCGCCTTGAAGCCCAGGCGTGCGGTCTCGCGGCCGCCGCGCCGGGCGTGCAGCGCCAGCCGCCGCCGGGTCGCAGGGCCCGCCGCGAAGGGGGCGAGGATCTCCGTCTCGATCTGCTGGCGCGCCAGGGTCCCCGCCAGCCGCTCCACCTTCCAGGCCAGGTAGGGGTCGTGCGCCCAGTGCTGCAACGCACAGCCGCCGCAAGTCCCGAAATGGGGGCACGGCGGGACCACGCGGTCCTCGCTCGGCTGCAGCACCTGGAGCAACTCCCGCCGCTCGCCCGCTCCCGTCGCCAGCACCCGCTCGCCCGGCAGGGTGAAGGGCACGAAGGCCGGGCCTGGGGCCACGCCGTCGCCCTCGCCGCCGATCGTCTCGATGACCAGCTCGACCGGCGGGCCGGCCGTGCGCCCAGGACCGCCGCGTGGCTTATGGCGTCGCGCGCCAGGCTTCATGAGTGCGGCGTCATGGGGAATGGGCGTCCTCGTGCGAGAGCGGTAAGGCGGCATGAACGAAGATGAACGGACCACTCAAGCTCCGTTCAGCTTGGCTGGGCGACAACGAAACCCGAAGCCGCCAATAAGCCGCTCAGGAATTCGAGAGAGGGATACCCATGACCAAGTCTTCGACCTTCGCCAAGGGCGCCTTGGCCGCCGCGGCCGGCCTGATGGCCCTAGGCGCCGCCGCCGCGGCCTCCGCCCAGCCCTATGGCCCGGGCTACAGCAACTACGACCCTTGCCGCCGCGACGCGGGCAACCGCGGGATCGCCGGCGCCCTGATCGGCGGCGCCGGCGGGGCAGTGCTCGGCTCGCAGTTTGCGGCCAGAGGCCACCGCAGCGACGGCTCGTTGCTGGGCGGCGTGGTCGGCGCCATCGCCGGCGCGACCGTCGGCAAGAACACGGCGGCCTGCACCGACGGCCCGCCGCCGGCCTATTCCTACAGGGATGCGCCGCCGCCGCCGCCGCCCTCGGCCTATTACCAGCCGGAGCCCCAGGCCTACAGCGACGCCGACTACGCCCCGCCACCGCCGCGCTACGCCGAGCGCGAGACCGTCTGGGCCTATGGCCGCCACGGCGCCCGCCTGCGGGTGATGGAAGACCGCGTCGGCTCCGACGGCTGCACGGTCGCCGAAAGCCCGGTCTACATGCCGGACGGCCGCGTCGACCGCCGCTTCGTGCGGGTTTGCCCCGACGACAGCGGCCGCTACCGCGTCGTCGACTAAGGGTTTCTGCCGAGAGCACGCCCTGGCCGCCCGCGTCAGCGCGGGCGGCCATTCTTTTGCGCCCAAAGCAGGTATTCGCGGGCGCCGCCGCCGCCTTCGACCGGGCTGTCGATCGCGGCCCGGACCGCCCAGGCTACGTCCGCCAGGAAGCCCTTCACGCCCTCCAGGGCTTCCTCCCGCGCGGCCGGGTCCTTGACGAGACCGCCCTTCCCCACCCGCTCGGGCCCGACCTCGAACTGCGGCTTGACCAGGGCGACGAGGTCAGCGCCCTCGTCCGCCAGCTTCAGCGCCGCCGGCAGCGCCTTGGCGAGCCCGATGAAGCTCACGTCGCAGACCACGAGCTGGGGCGGCTCGGGAATTTCGGCGAGCGTCAGCGTCCGGGCGTCGACGCCTTCGAGAACCGTCACCCGCGGGTCGTCGATCAGGCTGGCGTGGAGCTGTCCTCGCCCGACGTCGACGGCGTAGACCCGCCGCGCGCCGGCCGCGAGGCAGACCTCGGTGAAGCCGCCGGTGGAGGCGCCGACATCCAGGACCACGCGACCTTCGACCGCGATCGGCCAGGTCGCCAGCGCGTGCTCCAGCTTCAGGGCGCCGCGCCCGACCCAGGGATGCGCCGGAGCCGCGTCGAGCACCGCATCGTTCGCCAGCAGTTCGGCGGCCTTCAGCACCGGCCGCCCATCGGCCATCACGCCGCCGGCCTCGATGGCGGCGCGGGCCTTGGCGCGGCTTTCGAACAGGCCGCGCGCGACCAGCAGGAGGTCGGCCCGGGTCCTCCTCAGGCGAGCGCCTGCTCGTCTTCGAACAGCTTCTTGAGTTCGTTCTTGAGGATCTTGCCGTTCGGATTGCGCGGCAGCACCTCGTGCCAGAACTTGATCGCCACCGGCACCTTGAAGGCCGCCAGCCGCTCGGCGACGTGGGCGCGCAGCTCCTCTTCCGTGGCGTGCATGCCCGGCTTCAGGGTCACCACCGCGCCGGGCTCTTCGCCGAGCGTGCGGTGCGGAATGCCGACCACGGCGGCGTCCATCACCGCCGGATGGTCGTAGAGGGCGTTCTCGACCTCCACGCAGTAGATGTTCTCGCCGCCGCGGATCAGCATGTCCTTGGCCCGGTCGATGATGTAGCAGAAACCCTCGTCGTCGAGCTTCGCCAGGTCGCCGGTGCGCACCCAGCCGTCGACGAAGGTCTGGGCCGAGGCTTCCGGCTTGTTCCAATAGCCCTTCACGTTCATCGGACCCTTGGACCACAGCTCGCCGACCTGGCCGGCGGGCAGCACGGTGACGCCGTCGGCCGCGTCGCGGATCTGCAGTTCAGCCACGGCCGCGGCCGGCCCGCAGCTGTCCGGGCGATTGGCGTAGTCCTCGCCGCTGTTGGAGGTCACGGTGGCGCAGGTTTCGGTCATGCCCCAGCCTTGCCCGGACTGCGACTTCGGGAAGGTTTCGCGCAGCCGACGCACCAGCTCCGGCGAGGACGGCGCGCCGCCGTAGGCCACCGCCTCCAGCGAAGACAGGTCGTAGTTGGTCCGCGCGGGGTGCTCGACCAGCTGCCAGGCGATGGTCGGCACGCCGCCGGCCGACTGGATCTTCTCGCGCTCGATCAGCTCGAAGGCGCGGATCACGTCCCACTTGTGCATCATCACCAGCTTCGCGCCGCTGAACAGGCTGGGGTTCAGGACCGCCATGCAGCCGGTGACGTGGAAGAAGGGCACCGAGATCAACGACGAGCGCTGTGGACCCTCGGGATCGGGCGCAGGCGGCGCCTCGCCCTTGCGCAGGAAGCTTCGCGCCCCGGCCGCGGCGGCGGTGAAGATGTTGGTGTTCACGCCGCGCTGGGTGGCCAGCGCGCCCTTCGGCTTACCCGTCGTGCCGGAGGTGTAGAAGATGGTGGCGTCGTCCTCGGGCCCGATGTCGGCCGCCGGCAGATCCCTCGCCGGCAGGTCCCTCCAGGCGCCTGGCGCGCCGATGACGTCTTCCAGCTTGGTCACCAGAGGATGGGCGATCTCCTCGCGCGCCCGGCTCACATAGACCCGCGCCAGCGCCGGACAATTGGGCAGGTGCTCGGTCATCCGCTCGTAGCGCTCGGCGTCCATGATCGCGATCTTGGTTCCGGAATCGGTCAGGCCGTATTCCAGTTCCGGGCCGGTCCACCAGGCGTTGAGCGGCGTCACTACGGCGCCCAGGGAGGCCGCCGCATAGAAGGCCGTCACCCACTCCGGCAGGTTGCGCATGATCACCGCCACCCGGTCGCCCTTGCCGACGCCTTGGGCGGCCAGCTCCGCGGCCAGCGCGGCCACGGCGCGGTAGAAGGCCTCGAAGCTCACCCGTTCGTCTTCGTAGACCAGGAAGATCCGTTCGCCGTGGGCCCGGCCCGCCTCGACCACCGCGCGCAGGCTCGGCGGCAGGTTCTTCCAGACCTTGGTCCGCACGCCGCGGATGTCGATCTCCTCGACCTCCAGCGGCGAGCCCGGCTGGGTGATCAGAGCGTGCGCCTGCGCAATCGACATGGCGGGCCAGCCGGCCGGCAAAACGGCCTCGGACATGCGTCGTCTCCTATGCTCGCGCGCAGGTCTTCCGCCCGCGCGGCGTCATAGGTGAACAACCATAACCCAGCGCCCGAGGCAAACGCCTACCCTTCCCATTTATGGGAAGGGGGGACCGTCGGCCGAAGAGCCGATGGTGGGAAGGGCAAGCGGCAAGCTCGGCGCCTGAGGCTTGCCCTCTCCACCGCTCGCTCTGCGGCGAGCGGTCCCCCTCTCCCGCTTCGTGGGAGAGGAAGGTGGCAAGTCAGTGCGCCCCGAACACCTGCATCACGTCGGTGCGGAAGGCGGCCTGGCTGGCCGGACGGCTGTAGAACATATGCCCGCCCGGATAGATCGACAGCTTCACCCGCCCCGGGTCGCCAGTGATCGGCATCTGGTCGATGACCAGGCGCGAGACGAAATAGGGGCACGACAGGTCGTCGTAGCCGTGGGCGATCAGCACCTTCATCTTGGGGTCGGCGGCGATCGCCTGGCGCAGGTCGGTGGTGGCTTCGGTGAGCTCGACGCCCTTCTCCCAGTTCTCGCCCACGTCGTAGCTGAGCGCGTTGAACCGGCCCTCGACCTTCCAGCCGACGACGCGGGTGTCGAAGTCGACCATGGCGCTGGTGGTCGGCGCGATGATGGCGTCGAGGATCGGGTCGCCCCGCTGGCCGTCCGGCG
>NZ_JAQGIZ010000136.1 GCF_028290885.1 Phenylobacterium sp. | reverse complement strand
GACCCCTGCTTTAGGACTCGCCCGTGGCGACGCAGCAGATTGGGGCGCAGGGCTTTCATCCCCCCGCCCAGGTCTGCAATCGAGGAGGCTCCTCCATGCGTCCGCTACTCGCCGTTGCCGTTGCGGTCCTGGCCATCACAGGTATGGCCAGCCGCGCAAACGCCGCGCTCCCGGTCTATCCGACGCCCGGCGTGCAGAACCCCACGACCTACACCTTCACCGCCGCCGGGGATGGAGATCTGATCGCTTATTTCGCCGGGACCACGGCCGCCTACAGTGAGATTCTCGGGGTCAAGATCAACGGAGTCGACAGCGGGATCACTGGCTTGCCAAACCACGCGACCGCCATCGGCGCATCGCTCGACTTTGGGCACGTCACGGCGGGCGACGCCCTGGAGTTCTACATCGACGTGCTGACCACCGGGAACTTCTGGTATTCAACGAAGAGCGACAACCTCGACGGCGCCAACCATGTGTTCTCGGCGCCCTACGGAGGTGACGCGACCTTGCCCGCTGGAACTTACGTGGCGCTCGAAGACCTGCCCGCGGCGACGTCGAACTGGAACTATTTCGACGAAACCTTCGTCTTCTCCAACGTGTCCACCAATGGTGGGGGGGTGCTGGGCATTCCCGAACCCGCCACCTGGACGATGATGATCGCCGGCTTCGGGCTCGCGGGCGCCGCCCTTCGCCGCCGCCGTTACGGGATCGTCGCCTGAGCCGGTTTCGACCGGCGTTCGGACCTGCGGCAAGCTTGAGCGTTGGATGTTCTCGCGGACGGGAGGTCCGAATGAGCGTCGCTTCCAGGATGGTGTCCATCGGCGTCGCCGCGACCCTGCTCTGCGGCGTCCTGGGCCCGCGTGCGCAGGCCCAGGAGGAAGGCCCCCGCTGACGCTTGGTCGGGTCACCGCCGGGGGATAGACTCGGGCTCATGGCCGAGCCCATCCGCATCCTGTTGCAGACCACCATTCCGCACACCGAGGACGACTGGCACATCGGCCGGTTCTCCAAGCTGCGCGACCGGCTGGCGGCGATGGAGGGGGTCGAGGTCACCGCCCGCAACCGCGAGGCGCCGCCGGGCCAGACCGATCCGGTGCTGGGTTCGCTGGACGCCTCCGACTTCGACGAGATGTGGCTGTTCGCGGTCGACAGCGGCGACGGGCTGAACGGCGAGGAATGCGCCGCCATCGGCCGGTTCAGGACGCGCGGCGGCGGCCTAATGGTCACCCGCGACCACATGGACCTGGGCTGCTCGGTCTGCACCCTGGGCGGGGTCGGCGACGCCCACTACTTCCATTCGAAGCACCTCGACCCGGATCCGAGCCGCCGCGCCCGCGACGACCAGGCGACCCGCGACATCGACTGGCCGAACTACCACTCCGGCGCCAACGGCGATTTCCAACAGGTGCAGCCCGTCGGGGAACGGCATCCGGTGTTCGAAGGCGTCTCCCGCCTGCCCGCCCACCCGCATGAGGGCGCCGTCGGCGCGCCGGCCGAGCACCCCTCCGCCCACGTGATCGCCACCGGTGTCAGCCGGACCACCGGGCGGCTCTTCAACATCGCCGTCGCATTTGAGCCGAGCGACGAGGGCGGGCCAGCCGTCGCGGAAAGCACCTTCCACCATTTCGCCGACTACAACCTCGACCCGGCGATGGGCTGTCCGAGTTTTGTCAGCGAGCCGCCCGGCGACGGCTTCAGGCGCGATCCCGCGGCGCTGGCCGAGACCCATCGCTATTTCGAGAACCTGGCCCACTGGCTGGCGGGCCGACCGGTCTAGCGCCGCGCTGGGCCCGGCGCATGTGGCGGTTTTCCTGCGGTCCGACCGCGACGCGCGCGAGGTTGGCGCGACGGATCCGGGCCCCCTCCTGGTCGTACAGGAACGGCACATAGACGAAGCGCTCGCCGCGGGTGACCGGGGTCGCCTCGTGCAACAGGTTGCAGCCGAACACCGTCGCCCCGCCGACCGGTGGCCGATACATGCGCGGACCGAACTCGGGGAACCTCAGGTCGCCGCCCTCGAAGTCGTCGTTGAGGTTGATCGAGACGGCGAACTTGCGGTGCGCAGTGCCCGCCGTCACGTCGTCCCGGTGCGGCGAAAAGAAACCCTGGTCCTCCGCGCCATAGCGGCAGATCAGGTAGCGCTCGATATGCTTGGCCTGCCAGCCGAAGGCGCGCTTGACCATCGGGAACAGCCGCGTCTGCAGGCGCAGGCGCAGGTCTTCGATCAACGCCTCGTCCTCGATGGTGACATCCGTGCGGCGCTTGAAGAACGGATCGATCTGCTGGACCGTGCGGCCGTCCACGTCCTTGGCGAAGCCGGAAGGCGTCTGATCGCCCGCGCGATAGCCTGCGATCAGTGCGGCGCAGAGTTCCGGCTCGAGGATCCGCGGCAGGGTGAGCACCGGCGCCACCTGGGTTTCGGCCTCGCGCGGGGCCTCCTTGAGCACCGCCTCCAGCCGGTCGAGCACCGCGCCCGTGGACTCGATCGGCTCGGCCATGGCGATGCGGAACGACGGGTCGATCAGGAAGAGGGTTGGCCTGAGATGCTGCGCGTCGGCGACGCCGTAGAGGCGGCTGACCTGGCAGTCGAAGTCCCAGAAGAACCTCAAGCCCGGTTCGGAGTTCGCAAGACCGCGCTGCAACCGGTCGGCCGGGTCCACGCTGACCCCGAAGAAGGCGGCGTCAAAATCGTTGAACAGCGCCCGGCGCGCCACGACCTCGGTGAACGCCTGGGCGGCAGCGGGTTCGGCCAGGGTGCCGAACGCCATCAGGACGATCCAGCGGCCCGCGGCGACCTCCAGGCTGTAATGGTCGTTGTTGTCGGTGGCCGCGGTGAAGAAGGGCGCGGGTTCGCCTACCTGTGGCGGGGCCGCAACGAAGTCGAGGACGCCTTCTCCGTCCATGTCGCGTGTCTCCCGTCAGGCCCGATTCTGGACCTCGCCACCCCTCGCCCGCGTCCGACTTCGCGGCTCACGGGCGGCGCCGGCGCGCGCTTTGGCGCATCGACGCCGCCACAGAATGGCAAAGTGGGGTTTCTAAATCGTCTCCCGGGCGCGCAAACCGCGTCGAAAAGGCTACCAGGACCCTACGTTAGGCATCGAGGCCCAGGGCTCGGCAGGCGGCAGAGCCGGGCCGGCCTGCAGCAGTTCGATGGAGATGTTGTCGGGCGAGCGGACAAAGGCCATGCGCCCATCCCGCGGTGGCCGGTTGATCACCACGCCCTTGTCCTTCAGCCGCTGGCAGAGCGCATAGATGTCGTCCACCGCATAGGCCAGGTGCCCGAAGTTGCGGCCGCCCTCATAGGCCTCGGGATCCCAGTTGTAGGTCAGCTCGACCATCGGCGCCTTGTCGGCCTTGGCGGCGGCCTCGTCGCCCGGCGCGCAAAGGAACACCAGCGTGAAGCGGCCGCCGGAATTCTCTGTCCGTGAGGCCTCCACCAGGCCCAGCTTGTCGCAATAGAACTCCAGCGAGGCGTCGAGGTCCGCGACCCGGACCATGGTGTGGAGATATTTCACTTGCGGTTATCCTTTACATAGTAAGCTCGGAGACACGGGGTTACGCGATGCTGCCGCGGCCCCGTGGTGCAATGGACTGCTGCGAAGCAGAATAAACGCCGTGCTGCTATCCTGTCCGCGATTTCATTTGCGCTGGCGTAACGACGGCATCACAAGCGCGGAAAACGTCAGAACAAGATCGCGCGGGGAGGCGTCGCTGATTCGCGCGAGCTGTAAGGGGCCGGGAACAGCTTGATACGGATGAAATCCCAGTACTGGTTCGTCGTCGTCGTGGTCGGTGTGGTCGCGCTCTACTTCGTCGTGCGCAGCATTTTCTCGACCGCTGAGCCGAACACCGCGCAGGCCAAGGCGACCGGCCCGTCCGGCCCTCCCAGCGTCCAGGCCAAGCTGGTCCCAGAGGTCCAGCGTCAGTATGACGTGGTGATCCGCGGTCGCACGCAGGCGACGCGCACGGTCGTGTTGCGCTCGGAAACCGCCGGGACCGTGGCCGCCGCGCCGGTGCTGCAAGGCGGCTTCGTCAAGCAGGGCCAGGTGCTGTGCCGGCTGGCCGTCGACGCCCGCCAGGCGGCGCTCGACCAGGCGCGCGCCATGCAGAAATCCAATCAGCTTAGTCAGCAGCAGAACGAGGAACTGGCGAAGAAGGGCTTCCGCTCGCCGACCCAATTGCTGCTGAGCCAGGCCAACCTCGACGCCTCCAACGCCGCCGTCCGCCAGGGCGAGATCGCGCTCGCCCAGGTGAACATCAAGGCGCCCTTCGCCGGCGTGTTCGACCACCGCGACGCCGAGGTCGGGACCTACCTCGCGCCCGGACAGCCGTGCGGGACTGTGATCGAGATCGATCCGCTGCTGATCGTCGGCGACGTGCCGGAGACCCAGGCCGCCAGCCTGAAGGTCGGCGCGACGGCCACCGCCAGGCTGGTGTCGGGCCAGACGCTGCAGGGCCGCGTCCGCTATGTCGCCCATGAGGCCGATCCGCAAACCCGCACCTATCACTTCGAGATGACCGTGCCGAACCCGCGGCTGGATGTCCGCTCGGGGCTCTCGGCCGAGATGCGTATCGGCGCGGGCTCGGGCCCGGCGCACCTGGTGCCGGTGTCGACCTTGGTGCTGGACTCCGCCGGCCGCCAGGGCGTCCGCTACGTCCTGGCCGACGGCCGGGTGGCGTTCGCGCCGGTGACCATCGTCGAGGAGACCCATGAAGGCGTTTGGGTGACCGGCCTTTCGGGGCCCGTGCAATTGATCACCGTCGGCCAGTCCTATGTCGCCGACGGCCAGAAGGTTCGCGTCGCCCTGGCGCGTTAGCGTCAGGACGATCTGGAGTAGAGAGCGATGATCGCTGCGCTGATCGATGGAGCCATCAAGCGCCGCAAGGTGGTGCTGGGCGTCACCTTGATCGCCTGCCTGTTCGGGCTGGGCTCCTATCTCTCCATGCCGCGCGAGGCGCAGCCGGATATCGACCTGCCCTACATCTCGGTGATCGTGCCCTTCCCTGGCGTGAGCCCGGAAGACGCCGAGCGCCTGCTGATCAAGCCGCTGGAGGTCCAGCTGCAGACCATCCAGGGCATCAAGCACATGAACGGGGTTGCGCGGCAGGGCGCGGCCATCGTCACGCTCGAGTTCGAGCCCGAGTTCTCCAAGGAAAAGGCGCTGGCCGACGTCCGCGCCAAGACCGACCTCGCCCGGGGCCGCTTTCCGCCGGACGCCGAGGAACCGATCATCCAGGAGGAAAGCTTCGCCGACCGGCCGATCATCGGCGTCGTGCTGCACGGCGAGGCCCCTGAACGGGAGCTGGCGCGGATATCCAAGAGCCTGAAGGAGCGGCTGGAGAGCTCGCCGGGCGTGCAGGAAGCCTTCGAGAGCGGCGCCCGCGAGGAGCTGCTGGACGTCACCATCGATCCGCTGCGCATGGAGGCCTACAACGTCACCGCCAGCGACCTCGCCGCGGTGATCGCGCGCAACAACCAGTTGGTGCCCGCCGGCAACCTGCGCTCCGGTCCCGGCCAGTTCGCCGTGAAGGTGCCGGGCGTCGTGCAGAATCCGGCCGACATCCTCTCCCTGCCGGTCAAGAAGAGCGGCGACCGGATCGTCACCATCGCCGACATCGGCAATGTGCGCCGCACCTTCAAGGAGCCGGCTTTCATCACCCGCTTCAACGGCCAGCCAGCGGTGGCCCTGGACGTCTCCAAGCGCAACGGCGCCAACCTTCTGGAGACCGTGAAGACCATCCGCAGCGTCGTGGCCGAGGAGCAGAAGCACTGGCCCTCGACCGTGAAGGTCGACTTCACCTACGACAATTCCGACTTCATCGGCCGCACGCTCACCGTGCTGGAAAGCGGGATCATGACCGCCAGCCTGCTGGTGATGATGATCATCGTCGCCAGCCTCGGCATCCGGCAGGGGATCATCGTCGGCCTGGCCATTCCCGCCTGCTTCCTGATCGCCTTCCTGATGATCCACGCCAAGGGCGTGACGCTCAATCAGATGGTGATGTTCGGCATGGTGTTGGCGGTCGGCATCCTGGTCGACGGCGGCATCGTGGTGGTCGAGTACGCCGACCGGAAGATGGCCGAGGGCTTGCCGAAGGAGCAGGCCTTCGCCGCCGCCGGCAAGCGGATGTTCTGGCCGGTGGTCAACGGCACGCTGACCACGCTCTGCGCCTTCCTGCCGTTCATGTTCTGGAACTCGATCGCCGGGAAATTCATGAGCTTCCTGCCGCTCACCCTATTCTTCGTGCTCGGCGCATCGATCTTCGTGGCGCTGATCTTCACGCCGGCGCTGGGCTCGATCTTCGGCCGCCCCACGGCCGTCGACGCCGCCCACCTGGCGGAGATCGAGAAGTCGGAGCACGGCGACCCGCGCGAGATGACCGGCTTCATGGGCTGGTACGCCAAGACGATCTCCATGCTGGGCCGCCATCCGGGCCGCACCGTGCTGGTCACCCTGGCCATCATCGTCGGTATCGGGTTCTGGTTCGGCCACACGAAGCACCGCACCGAATTCTTCCTCGACCAGGATCCCGAGCAGGTGACAGTGTTCGTCAAGGCGCGCGGCAACCTCTCGCCAGACGCCCAGGACGCGCTGATGCGGCAGGTCGAGGCCAAGCTGGTGGGCGTGAAGGGCATCGAGTCGATGTACGTCCGCGCCGGCGGCGTGCAGTCGAACGGCGGTCCCGCCTCGCCCCCCAACGACACCATCGGGCGCATCGAGGTGGAGTTCCAGAAGTACGAGCAGCGCAAGCTGCTCGGCATCCGCGGCAAGGACGTCTCCAACGCCATCCGCGGCCGGGTCGCCGACCTGCCGGGCATGCAGGTCGAGGTGCGCGAGCCTGAGGGCGGGCCGCCGACGGGCAAGTCGGTGCAGGTGCAGATGACCGGCCACGACCCGGCCGCCCTCGACCGCGCCGCCAACCTGGTGAAGGCCCACCTGGCGTCCGACCCGCAGCTCATCGAGCTGGAAGACAACCGCACCTCGCCCGGCATCGAATACAACCTCACCGTCGACCGCGTCGCCGCGGGCCGCTATGGCGTCGACGTGCTGTCGGTGGGCCAGGCGATCCAGTTCATGACCGACGGGGTGCTGGTGGGCCGCTTCCGCCCCGACGACGCCGAGGACGAGCTGGACATCCGGGTGCGCTTCCCGATCGACGCCCGCACCGTGGCGGCCTTCGACCAGCTGAAGATCACCACCCCGCAGGGCCCCGTGCCGGCCAGCTACTTCGTCAAGCGCGTGCCCGGTCAGCAGATCACCCAGATCCAGCGCCGCGAAGGCCAGCGGCTAGTGCTGATCCAGGCCAACACCGTCGCCGGGGTCGCCGCCAACCAGAAGATCGCCCAGCTGAAGCCCTGGCTCGCCAAGGCCCCGATCGACCCCGAGGTGCACGTGAAGTTCACCGGCGCCGACGAGGAAGGCCAGGCCGCGGCCAAGTTCTTCATGGTCGCCATGGCCGTCTCGCTGTTCCTGATGGCGGTGATCCTGCTGTGGCAGTTCAACAGCTTCTACGGCGTGGTGGTGACGCTCTCGGCCGTGGCGCTCTCCACCATCGGCGTCCTCCTGGGCATCCAGGTGAACCTGCTGCACACCTTTGACTACATCTCGGTGATCATGCTGGGGACCGGGGTCGTCGCCCTGGCCGGGGTCGTGGTGGGCCACAACATCGTGCTGGTGGACACCTTCTACCAGCTGCGCCGCCAGGGCTATCCTGCGGACGAGGCCTCCGTGCGCGCCGCGACCCAGCGGTTCCGACCGGTGATGCTGACCACCCTGGTGACGGTCGTGGGCCTGCTGCCGCTGATGTTCCAGATCCACCCGAACTTCCACAACGGCCACCTGGAGTTCAAGGCGCCCGGCTCGGAGTGGTGGGTGCAGCTGTCCGGCGCAGTGGTCTGGGGGCTGTCGTTCGCCACCCTGCTGACCCTGGTGCTGACGCCGGTGCTGTTGGCCGCGCCCAAGGTCGTCGCGCGCCGCTTCGGCATCGCCTGGCGCTGGATGCAGCAGCTGGCCGGCGTCCAGCCGAAGCCGGAGACTGTGAAGCCCTACGACATTCCCCGAGCTGCAGAATGATGGGGGCGGAGTAGGCGCGTGGCGGGGCTGACGTCCCGCCTCGCGGGGCCTGAGGACATCCCGGCCCTCGACGCGGTGATGGCCGCCGCCATCGCCGAGCTGCAGCGCGCCTTCCTGACGCCGGCCCAGATCGCGGCCAGCCGCACGATCATGGGCCTCGACCGCCAGCTGATCGCCGATGGGACCTATTTCGTGGTGGAAGCCGACGGCGAGATCGCAGGCTGCGGCGGCTGGAGCCGCCGCGCCACCCTCTATGGCGGCGACCACTCCCCGGGCCGCGACTCCGCCCTGCTCGATCCCGCCACCGACCCGGCGCGGGTGCGGGCCATGTACACCCATCCGGCCTTCGCCCGCCGCGGCGTCGGACGGCTGATCCTTGAACTGTGCGAAGACGCCGCCCGCGCGGAGGGCTTCAGCCGCCTGGAGCTGATGGCGACGATGTCGGGCCGCCCGCTCTACGCCCGCGCCGGCTACGTCGAGATCGAGCACATCCTCGACGACCGCGGCGGGGAGCCGGTGCCGCTGGTGCGAATGGGCAAGGCGATCGGGCAAAGCGGTTAGTTGCTCCCCTTCTGGGGGAGGAACTGGGGGTCAAACCTCCCGCGTCTGCCGGCGCCAGAGCGCGGCGTATTCGCCGGTGCGGGCCAGCAGCTCGGCGTGGGTTCCCCGCTCGACGATGCGGCCGCGGCGCAGCACCAGGATCTGGTCGGCGTCGACGATAGTCGAGAGCCGGTGGGCGATGACCAGGGTGGTGCGGCCGGCCTTCACCTTGCGCAGGGTCTCCTGGATGGCGGCCTCGGTGGGCCCGTCGAGGGCGCTGGTGGCCTCGTCGAGGATCAGCACGCGCGGGTTGGCCAGCAGGGCGCGGGCGATCCCCACCCGCTGGCGCTCGCCGCCGGAGAGCTTCAGGCCGCGCTCGCCGACCATGGTGGACATGCCGTTCGGCAGGCTGTCGATGAACGGGCCGAGTTCGGCGGCCTCGGCCGCGGCGCGCACCTCGTCGGTCCCGGCGCCCGGCCGGGCGAAGGCGATGTTGGCGTAGAGGCTGTCGTTGAACAGGGCCACGTCCTGCGGCACCAGGGCCACCGCCTGGCGCAGCGCCGTCTGCTTCACCTGGCGCATGTCGAGGCCGTCGATCAGCACGCGGCCGTCCTTGGGGTCGAGCAGCCGCATGGCCAGCCGCACGGCCGTGGTCTTGCCGGCCCCGGACGGCCCGACCAGGGCGGTGGTGGTCCCCGGCGGCGCCTGGAAGCTCACGTCGCGCAGGCCGACGGAGCGGGCGTCGTGCTGGAAGCTCACATGCTCGAAGGCGATCGAGGCCCCCGCCCCGCTGGCCGGCGGCAGGTCGCGTGCGTCGGGCGCATCGACGATCTCGGGCAGGATCCCGCGCAGCGAGATCATCTGCTCCATGTCGATGAAGGCCTGGCGGATCTCCCGATACTGGAAGCCGAGCATCCCCAAGGGCGCGTAGAGGCCGCTGAGCAGCAGGATCGCTGTCGTGATGTCGCCGATCTTCAGGTGGCCGCCCGCCACCTGATAGCCGGCCATCACCGTCATGGCGGCCAGACCGATGTTGAGGATCACCGACTGCGAGCCGTTCAGGAGGTTCAGCGAGGCGTTCGCCCGGGCGCTGGCGTTCACGTAGTCGCCCATGGCCCGCTCGTAGCTCCCGACGATCCGGTCCTCGGCGCCGAAGGTCTTCAGCGTCTCGTAGTTGATCAGGGCATCTCCGGAGAGGCCGGCGACCCGGTTGTCGGTGTCGTTGAGCTCGCGCCGGTGTGACAGCCGCCAGTTGGTGATGCGAAAGGTCACGACGACGTAGATCACCATCGTCGCCAGCGCTGTGACGGCGAACTGCCAGTTGAGCCGCACCACCATCACCGCCATGGCCATGACCAGCTCGACCGCCGTTGGGCCGAGGTTGAAGATCAGGCTGCGGATCAGGAAGTCGGTGGAGCGCGAGCCGCGGTCGATGATCCGCGTCAGGGTCCCGGTCTGCTTGCTCTGGTGGAAGTCCAGCGACAGGCCCAAGGCGTGCGCGAAGGTCTCCACCGCCGCCTTGGCCATGGTCGACTGCGAAACCCGGGTGAAGATCGCGTCGCGGGCGTAGGGCGCGCAGGCCGCCACCAGCCTCAAGGCCGCGAAGGCCACCGCCAGCCCGATGAAGGTCGCGCCGATGGCGACGCCGCCCTGCGCCGCCGGCTGCAGGGTGTTGATCGCGTCGCCCAGCATGACGGGCGCGGTGACGCCGGCCGCCTTGCCTATGAAGACTAGCGCCAAGGCCGCGGCGATCCGCAGCCGCAGCTGCGGCGCGCCGGAGCGCATCACCAGCCGCCCCAGGTCGGCCAAGGAGCCCCAGAAGCTGAACTTCGTCTCGGCCGGGGCGATATCGCCGGCGAAGCGGCGCGTCATTCCGGGGTGCGCGAAGGCCAACCGTTGCTCCGTCAGTGAATGAGAATCGTCGATTGCACGCCGCCGCCCGGCGTCATCCAGTCGACCCTGAGGCCGGCAGGGGTGAGCTGGCTACGCAGTGGGCCCTGCGCAAGGGGCGGCGCGACCGAGACCTGGAATCCCACGCTGTCCGAAAAGCCGTCGCCGAACACCTGCGCCTGGTGCGCGCCCGGCAGGATGCGGGTCTGCGAGCCCGCGGCGGGCAGGCTCGCGTCATAGCGGCCCGAGGCGTCGGCGCGGCCCTGGGCCGCCTGCCGGCCGTCCAAGTTAAGGATCACCGTGGCGCCGGGCGGCGCGATGGCGGAGACCTCCACCCCGCCGCCCTGGTCGAAATCGATGGCGCGCAGGCCGGACCGGAGCCCGGAATCGATCCGCAGCGCACCGGCGCCGGCCCGCAGCACCGCGGCCTGTCCCTTCGGCGTCACCAGGACATAGCCCTCCGACTGCACCTGGCCGCCTTTGGCGGTCGCCGAGAGGCCGAAGATCCGCGCCTCGGGAACAGGACCCAGCGCGATCGTCCAGCGGCCGTGCGAGTCGGCGGTGGCGTTCAGGGCCTCTCCCTGCGGCGTGGCGAGCCGCACCCGCGCGCCCGGCGCCGCAGACCCCGAGAGCCGCCACCCGTCCCCGGCGGCCTGCAAGCCGTCGGGCATCGGCGGCGCGACGTAGCCGGCGTCCTCCGCCGCCGACTCTGCGCCGGGCGTCACCAAGGGCTTGCCGTTGCAGCCGGGCAGCAGCACGAGCGCCAGGAGCGCGGCGCAGGTCGCTGCAATGGGGGGCTTCGCGGGAACCATGGTTTGGTTGAAACTCCTTAACCCGGGCTATAGCTAATCGGGCTTTCGCCGCGCGCTCGCAAGCGCGCCGATCTCCTGGAGAAACCGTCGATGGGGCCTGCGCCCGACCCGCTGAAATCCGTGTGCGTCTTCTGCGGCTCCTCCGAAGCGGCCGACCCGGCCTATCTGCGCGCGGCGAGCGAGTTGGGCCGGGACCTGGCGCTCGCCGGCCTGAGGTTGGTCTACGGCGGCGGCGGCGTGGGCCTGATGGGCGCGACCGCACGCGGCGCGCATGAGGCCGGCGGTAAGGTGCTGGGCATCATCCCCGACTTCCTGGTCGGCCGCGAGCGCGCGCTGGACACGGTGGAGACGGTGGTGGTCGCCTCCATGCACCAGCGCAAGCAGATGATGTTCGAGAACGCCGACGGCTTCGTCATCCTGCCGGGCGGCATCGGCACGCTGGAGGAGGTGGTCGAGCTGCTCTCCTGGCGCCGGCTCGACCTGCACGCCAAGCCGGTGGTGTTCTACAATCCCGACGGCTTCTGGACGACGCTGTTCGCCCTCTTCCAGCACACGGTCGACACCCGGCTGACCCCGCCGGAGTTCATGGACTCCTGGACCTCCGTCGAGCGGGTCGAGGACATCATCCCGGCGCTGCGCGGCTTCGCCCCCGAAAAGCCCGGCGCTGCGCCGGCCGTGGCGAGGGTGACGTGATCTCTTACCTTCCCCGTTCACGGGGAAGGGGGACCGCTCGCCGTAGAGCGAGTGGTGGAAGGGGCGAGACCGGGCTCCGAGCTTGAACTCGCCCCCTCCACCATCGGCTCTTCGGCCGATGGTCCCCCTCCCCCGCTGCGCGGGTGAGGTAAGTCACGGCACATTCGCTTCCAGCTCGTCGAGCCACACCCGCGCCGTGCCGTCCGAGGGGGCGCGCCAGTCGCCGCGTGGCGAGAGCGCGCCGCCGGAGACCACCTTGGGGCCGTTCGGCATGGCCGAGCGCTTGAACTGGCTGATCTCGAAAAACCGGTAGAGGAAGACGCCCAGCCACTTCTTGATGGCCGCCAGGTCGTAGGCGTGGCGCGCGCCTTCAGGGAAGTTCGGCGGCCAGTCGCCGCGGCTCGCGTCATGCCAGGTGTGCCAGGCCAGGAACGCCACCTTCGACGGGCGCAGCCCAAAGCGGGTGATGTAGTAGACGTTGAAGTCCTGCAGCTCGTAGGGCCCGACCTTGGCCTGGGTGGACTGGATGGCGCCCGAGGCGTCGGCCGGCACCAGCTCCGGCGAGATCTCGGTGTCTAGGATCGCCAGCAGGGTCGCCGAGGCCGCCGCCTCCAGCTGGCCGGTCTTCACCACCCAGCGGATCAGGTGGTGGATCAGGGTTTTCGCCAGCGAGCCGTTAGGGTTGTAGTGGCTCATCTGGTCGCCGACGCCGTAGGTGTTCCAGCCGAGCGCGATCTCCGACAGGTCGCCGGTGCCGAGCACGAAGCCCCCGTGGCGGTTGGCGAGCCGGAACAGGTAGTCGGTCCGCAGGCCCGCCTGCACGTTCTCGAAGGTCACGTCATAGACGGGCTGCCCTTGGGCGTAAGGATGGCCGATATCCTCCAGTACGCGCAGGGCTGCGGGCTTGATGTCGATCTCCTGGCCGGTGACGCCCAGCGCCTCCATCAGCGCCCAGGCGTTGGCCTTGGTCCCCTCGCTGGTGGCGAACCCCGGCATGGTGAACCCGAGGATCTCCGAGCGCGGCTTTCCCAAGGCGTCGAACGCCTTGGCCGCCACCAGCAACGCGTGGGTGGAATCGAGGCCGCCGGAGACGCCGATGACGATGTGTTTCGACCTGGTCGCCCGCAGCCGCTGGGTCAGGCCCTGAACCTGGATGTTGAAGGCCTCGTAGCAGTCCTGGTCGAGCCGCGCGGGGTCGTCCGGCACGAAGGGGAAGCGGTCGAGCGGTCGCAGGAGACCGATGTCCTCGAAGGTCGGCTGGTGCTCGAAACGCACGCGCCGGAACGCCTTCTCCGGGCGGCCGGCGGCCACGGCGGCGTTGTTGAACGTCGGCGTGCGGGTGCGCTCCAGCCGCAGGCGCTCGACGTCGACGTCGGCCACCGCCATCTGCGCCGCGGTCGGGAAGCGGTCTGTCCTGGCGAGCCGGCGGCCGAGCTCGTGGACCGTCGCCTGCCCGTCCCAGGCCAGGTCCGTGGTGCTCTCGCCCGGGCCGGCGGCCGAATAGAGGTAGGCCGCCTGGCAGCGCATCGACTGCGAGACGCAGAGCAGCTCCCGGTCGTCGGCCTTGCCGACCACGATGTTGGAGGCCGAGAGGTTGCAGAGGATCAGGGCGCCGGCGAGCGCGGCCTGGGTGGAGGGCGGCGTCGGCGACCAGACGTCCTCGCAGATCTCCGCGGCGAAGCTGAAGTCCGCGAGGTCGGAGGCCTCGAACACCAGGTCCGTGCCGAAGGGGACGCTCTGGCCCGCCAGCTGGGTCGTCAAGCCGGTGACGCCCGCGCCCGGCGCGAACCAGCGATTCTCGTAGAATTCCCGATAGTTGGGCAGGAAACTTTTGGGCGTGATTCCGAGGATCCGGCCGCGCGCGATCACCACCGCGCAGTTGTAGAGCGCGCCGTTGTGCTGCACCGGCGCGCCCACGATCAAGACCGGTGCGAGGTCCCGGCTGGCGGCGGCCAAGCCCTCGATCTCCGCCTCCACGCGGCTCAGCAGCGCGTCCTGCAGCAACAGGTCGTCGATGGCGTAGGCGGAGAGCCCGAGTTCCGGGAACAGCATCAGGTCGACGCTGCGGGCGTGCCCCTCCTTGGCCAGCGCCAGGATCTGGGCGGCGTTGAAGCCCGGATCGCCCACCGCCACCGCTGGCGTGCAGGCCGCGACCCGCACGAAGCCGTGGCTGTGGATCGCGTGGAACGGTTTCGTCACGGGCGGCTCAGCCTCCTTCGTCCCGTCACTAGCGCCTGATTTGCCGCTCGGGAGAAATGCTCACTTTGAGCATATATAGGCGGAGGCTGAAGATTTGGCAAAGAGCCATCCCTCCTCTTTGGGGGAGGGTCGAGTCGGCGGAGCCGACCGGGATGGGGGAGTATGGGCCAAGCTGAGAGCCCGCGCTTGAACGCGACTCCCCCACCCTGGCCGCGGAGCCTGTCCTCGGGCCGGCATTCGCCGGACCCGGGGGCGGCCTGTCCCTCCCCTAAAAGAGGAGGGATGATTTTCACTCAGTCGTCCCGGTGCACCCGTTCGCGGCGCTCGTGCCGCTCCTGGGCTTCCAGGCTGAGCGTCGCGATCGGCCGGGCGTCGAGACGGGCCACGCCGATCGGCTCTCCGGTCTCTTCGCAGTAGCCGTAGCTGCCATCCTCGATCCGGCGCAGCGCCTCGTCGATCTTGGAGATCAGCTTACGCTGCCGGTCGCGGGTGCGCAGTTCAAGAGACCGATCAGTCTCCGAAGACGCGCGATCCGCAAGGTCCGGATGATTCTCGGTTTCGCTCTGCAGATGCTTGAGGGTCTCTCCAGATTCCCGGAGGATGTCCTCTTTCCAATCGAGGAGCTTCTGCTTGAAATACTCAAGCTGACGCTCGTTCATAAACTCCTCGTCCTCGGAAGGACGATAATCAGGCCTCTCAGCCAACACGGCAGATGCCTTCATGGACACTCCGAGCCCCCTAAACTGCCCGAGACACGCGGGGCGCTTATAGCAAACAAAACAGTGGTTTCAATCCGTACCGCCGAGCGAGTGCCTTTACGCCGCACGGCCGGCTTGCTCAAGCTTGGCCGCTTCAACCGCGGCGCGAAGTTCGATTTCGTCGAGTACCGCCTCAAGCGCCGGGTCGTCCGTGCGCTCGCGCTCGTCGCGCACAGCGCGGCGCAACCGGTCCAGATCCGCGCTGCCGAGCTCGCCTTCGAGCAGTCCGATCCTGATCTCGTCGAGCACGTCGAGAATGCGGCCCGCCCGCCGCACGGCGCGGCGCTTGCGCTCCAGCGGCCCGCCGACATCCTGCAGGGCCAGCAGGGCTTCGACGCCCATCACCCCGCGCGTGGCCGAAACCGACGACGCCTGGCTGGTTTCCGGGGCGGCTTCCGGCGTAACGACGCGGAAGCCCTCGCCGTCGGCGGCGCCACGCGCCGGGCGTGCGCCTGAAGAGGATCCGATCCCGCCTGGGCCGGTGACCTTCATGCCGCGCGCTTCAACCCCTCACAGCCCGAACTCTGCCCCCGTTCTCCGCTCCCAAGCTTGCAGCATGGTTAATGCCGGGCAAAAACTGCCGACGGACACCGGCGCGACCGCCGCGGCCGGACGACCATAACTGTTTTCCTTGGGTTTTCGCCGCCCCCTGGACTGGCACGCGGATCGCATGGCGCCATGCGAAGCAGCTTCATCCGGCGCCCATGCATCATCATCTGTTCCGCATCTTCTCCGTCCTCCTGCTCGCCGCAGGCCTGTTCGCGGGGCCCGCCGCGGCCAAGTCGCGGATCAAGGACATCGTTGCCTTCGAGGGCGTCCGCGACAACCAGCTGGTGGGCTACGGCATCGTCGTCGGCCTGAACGGCACGGGCGACGCCCTGCGCAACGCGCCCTTCACCAAGCAGAGCCTCGAGGCCATGCTCGAGCGCCTGGGCGTCAACACCCGCGACGCCACGCTCAACACCAAGAACGTCGCCGCGGTGATGGTCACCGCCAACCTGCCGGCCTTCGCCGCCACCGGCGCGCGGATCGACGCCAGCGTCTCAGCGCTGGGCGACGCCAAGAGCCTGCTGGGCGGCACCCTGCTGGTCACTCCGCTGATGGGCGCCGACGGCAGGGCCTATGCCGTGGCCCAGGGCACCGTGCAGACCGGCGCGGTCAGCGCCACGGGGGCTTCCGGCTCGACCATTTCCAAGGGCGTGCCCACCGCCGGCCGCATTGCGTCGGGCGCCATCGTCGAGGGCGAGAGCGGCTTCCAGCTCGCCAACATGACCAGCCTGCGCATGACCCTGCGCAATCCGGACTTCACCACCGCCGGGCGCATCGCCGACGTGATCAACGCCCGCTACCCGGGTACGGCGATCGCCGAGAACCCCACCATCGTCGCCATCCGGCCGGCGAACGGCCAGGACATGATGAGCTTCGTCACCCAGGTGGAGAACCTCTCCGTCGAGCCGGACGCGCCGGCCAAGGTGGTCATCGATGAGATCGCCGGCGTGATTGTCATGGGCGAGAACGTCCGGCTCTCCACCGTCGCGGTGCAGCAGGGCAACCTGACCATCACCGTGCGCGAGACCTCGCAGGTCAGCCAGCCCACTGCCTTCTCCAAGGGCGGCACGACCGCCATCGTCCCGCAGAGCGACATCTCGGTGGACGAGGAGAAGGGCAAGAAGTTCCTGACCGTGAAGTCCGGCGCCTCCCTGGCAAGCCTGGTGGCGGGCCTCAACGCACTCGGCGTCACCCCGCGGGACATGATCTCCATCCTACAGACCATCAAGACCGCCGGCGCCCTGCAGGCCGACATCGAGGTGATGTGATGGCCGACCTGACCGCCGCCGTTGTCCCGACGAACCTGATCCAGCCCACCGCCGCTCCGCAGAGCGCGACCGAGCTGGCGAAGCGGGGCGAGATCAAGCAGACGGCCCAGAAGTTCGAGGCCTCCTTCCTGTCGATCATGCTGCAGCAGATGTTCGAGGGCGTGGACACGCCCGCGCCCTTCGGCGGCGGCCCCGGCGAGAGCATGTTCAAGTCGTTCCTCACCGAGGCCATGGCCAAGAAGATGGCGGCCAATGGCGGTATCGGGCTGGCCAGCTCCATCCAGCGCGAGATGCTGAAGATGCAGGGGCTGAACTGATGGCCGCCGCCGCCGAGAACGCCACCGAGCGCGTCGACCAGCTGATCCTGCTGACCGAGCGCCTGACCCACCTGGTGGCGCTGGGGGCGCAGGCCTTCGAGGCCCGCCGGCCGCAGGACGCCGCCGCCTACGTCGACGAGACCGGCCGCCTCGCCAATCACTACCGCCACGAGTCCGCCCGCATCCGCGGCAATCCGGCGCTGATCGCCGGCGTCAGCCTCGGCAGGCGCACCCGCCTGGTTCGCGCCACCGAGGCCTTCGACGCGGTGCTGGCCCGCCAGGCGCGCGCCGTCGCCGCCGCCAAGTTCGTCACCGAGGGCCTGGTCCGGTCCATCGCCGAGGAGATCGCGGCCCAGCGCCAGAAGGGCGTCTCCTACGGCCCCGGCGCCCTGCCCGGTCCGACCGCGGCCGCCACCGCCATCACGCTCAACAAGCGGGCTTAGGAGCCTACCTTCCCCGTTCAGGGGAAGAAGCCCGGGCGCGCGCTCTGCTTTGCCCAGGCGCCGCCGACGGCCAGCCATATGCGCGGGCCAAAAACGCCATCCAGCGGCCTTCACGACAGAGCGGTCCCGCGTGTCAATTCTGACACCAGCTTGACAGTGATGAAACAGAAAGAGTCATCCTCCGGTAGAAGCCTCGCACGACTCACCCGCCGGCGAACGCCGAACGGGCGCGTTGTGGGGCACGGGGAGGATCCATCATGAACCGTCTTCACAGGGGCGCAGCCCTGCTTGCCGTCAGCGCGCTCGCCGCCGGGGGCAGCCTCGGCGTTGCACACGCGCAACAGCCCACTGTCTCCGAGATCGTCGTCACCGGCTCGCGCATCCGCACCAGTCCGCTCGAACAGACTCAGCCGATCGTGCAGATCGACCAGGACGCCATCGCCAAGACCGGCCTGATCTCAACCGTCGATGTGCTGCAGCGTCTCCCGTCAGCGGGCGGCGGCCTGAACAGCAAGTTCAACAACTCGGGCAACCTGGGCAATCCGCCGGACGGCGGCGGCGTCGGCGCCGGATCGGCGGAGATCGATCTACGCTACCTGAGCCCCCGCCGCACCCTGGTGCTGGTGGACGGGCTGCGCTGGGTCGGCGGCGCCTCGGCGTCGGGCGTCCCGGCCTCGGTCGATCTCAACTCCATCCCCACGTCGATGATCAGCCGCATCGAGGTCCTGCAGGAAGGCGCGTCGCCGATCTACGGCTCGGACGCCATCGCGGGCGTGGTCAATATCATCACCAAGCAGCGGCAGGACGGCTTCCAGGCGACCGCCGAGGTCGGCGGCTATGGCCAGGGCGACGGCTTCAGCCAGACCTACGACCTGTCGTGGGGGGTCACGCAGGGTGGGACCTCGATCGTGGTGGGCGGCGGCTATTTCAAGCAGGACGCGGTATTCGCGGGCGACCGGGACATTTCCCGCTTCCCCTCGCCGTATGGCACCGTCTGCGACAGCGGCTGCAGTTCCGGGACCCCGCTCGGCCGGTTCATCATCCATGACCCGAACACCAACCAGGACTTCAGCGCGACCCTGCGGCAGGCCCTCCAGCCCGGACAACGGCCGATCTACAACCCGCTCGATCCCACCGGCGCGAGCGGCAGCTTCAAGCCCTTCACCACCGCCGACCGGTTCAACTTCCAGCCGTTCAACTACATCGAAACGCCGCTGGAACGGCTGAGCCTGTTCGGCTCGGTGACCCAGGACATCACCGACCACATCCATTTCCGCGTGCGGGCGTCCTATGTCGAACGCAAGTCGGCCAACCAGGCGGCGCCGCTGCCGCTGTTCGTGGGGCCCGACGCCGGCAACGGCAACCTGCTCGACACCGTCGCGGTCGACAGAACCAACCCCTACAACCCCTTCGGCTTCACCCTGCAGCCGGGGACCTATTCGTTCATCGGCCGCCGCCTGGTGGAGGCCGGCCCGCGGCACTACGAGCAGACCGTCGACACCTGGAACGTCGCCGGCACGCTGGACGGCGACTTCGCGGTCGGCGACCGGACCTGGCACTGGGACATCGACGGCGTGTGGTCGCGCAACCACGCCGAACAGATATTCACCGGCAACGTCAACGCCCAGCGTGTCCAGCAGGCGCTCGGCCCGCTCTCCGGGTGCACCGGTTCCTGCGTTCCGCTCAACCTGTTCGGCGGGGCGGGCACCATCACGCCGGCCATGCTGAGCTTCATCGGTTTCACCCAGCAGGATACCTCGCAGCAGGAACTTCGGGACGTCAGCGCCAACCTGACGGGCGACATCTTCGACCTTCCCGCCGGGCCCCTCGCCTTCGCCGTCGGCCTGGAGCATCGGGTGACCGAAGGCTTCTTCCAGCCAGATCCCATCGTCGCCGCGGGCCTGTCATCCGACATCCCCGCCCAGCCTGCGAGCGGCTCGATCACCGTCAAGGAAGCTTATGGCGAACTGCGGATCCCGCTCATCAAGGACACGCCGTTCTTCTATCGCCTCGACGCCTCAGTGGCCGGCCGCTGGTTCGACTATTCCACCTCCGGCACGGACTCCACCTACAAGGCCGGGTTCAACTGGAAGCCGATGCATGATCTGCTGTTCCGCGGCTCGTGGGGCCAGGGCTTCCGCGCGCCCTCGATCGGCGAGCTCTTCGGCTCCGCTTCGCGCTTCGACCAGGTCGTGGTCGACCCCTGCTCGGACTTCCTCGGCCTCGCTGGAGGTACGGTGCAGAGCGCCGCTGTCCGCGCCAACTGCATCGCCCGCGGCGTGCCCGCGAGCGGTTCCTACGTCCAGCTCAATTCGCAGCTGCCGGTAATCACCAGCGGCAACAAGGCGCTCAAGCCCGAAACCAGCGAGAGCTGGTACTTCAGCGGCGTGTGGGAGCCCGACTTCCTGCGCGACGCCAGCTGGGCGAACGGCGGGTCGGTGGAGCTCGCCTACACCCAGATCACCCTGGACCAGGCCATCCAAGCGCTCAGCGGCCAGACCTTGCTGGACCGCTGCGCCCAGACCAACGACCCCTTGTCCTGCGCCACCATCACGCGGACAGCCTCGGGGGTCGTCTCCGGCATCGCCAACCCCCTGATCAACATCGGCGGCATCAAGACCCGGGCCCTGGACCTCAACGTCAACTGGAGTTCGCCGGCCTGGTCGATCGGACGGTTCGGGGTGCACTCCTACACGACCCGGCTACTGGAGTTCACCGAGCTGCAGCCGACGTCCAACGGGCTCGAGCCGATCAAGCGGCTCGGCACCGAGCGCGGAAGTCCCGACCAAGCCTATCCGAAGTGGAAGTCCAATCTGATCATCGATTGGGACAAGGCGGAGTTCGGGGCGACGGCCGGCGTGCGCTACATCTCGGCGGTGCAGGAATCGGGCGATCCCAACAAGCTCGGCAGCCGCACCTATATCGACGCCCAGCTCCGTTGGACGCCGGCCAGCCTGCTGAACGGGGTCGCGGTCGCGGTGGGGGTCAACAACCTGTTCGACAAGGATCCGCCCGGCTGCATCACCTGCAGCCTGAACAACTACGACCCGAACGCCTACGACGCGCCCGGGCGGTTCATCTATCTGCGGCTCAGCTACCGGCAGTAGCGACGCACCAGACGCCCGCCGTGAGCCGGACTCACGGCGGGCGTCTGGCCACGCTCTGTGATCCGACCTCACGGACGCCGCACTGAGATGTCGTTTGGGCGCGCGCTTATCTGACCCTATATCCGGTCGGAAGCTTGTGAGCTGAGGTCACACATGGCCAAGCGTAGCCAACTGCCGTTGACGGCCCTTCGGGCGTTCGAGGCCTTCGCGCGTCGGGGCAAGATGAGCCTGGCCGCCGACGAGCTCTGCGTCACCCACGGCGCGGTCAGCCGCCAGGTCCGCGGCCTGGAGGCCCTGTGCGGGGTCAAGCTGACCCAAGGCCCGCGCAATGCGCTCAAGCTCACCGACGCCGGCGACCGGATGGCCCGCGCGCTCGGCCGCACCTTCGATGAGCTGGAGCAGACCTTCCGCGAGGTGCGGGCGGCGGCCGACCGCGAGCTACACGTCTCCTGCGTCGGCACCCTGGCCATGAAGTGGCTGATCCCGCGCCTCTCCGGCTTCCACGCCCGGCATCCGGAACTGTCGATCCGCGTGACCGAGGCCTATGGCCCGGTCGACTTCACCCGCGAACCCTTCGACGCCGCCATCCGGCTCACCGAGAGCGTCGCGGGCGACGGCCTTACCGCCACGCCCTTCCTCGACAACTTCCATGGCCCGGTGGTCGCGCCCGCCCTGACGCGCGGCGGCCTCGACCTCGCCCGCACCCCGCGCCTGCACACCCGGCCCCACCGCCAGGCCTGGGCCGAATGGTCGGAGCACGCCGGCGTGCCGGCGCCCGAAGCCCCGGAGAACCGCGAATACGAGCACCTGTTCTACATGCTGGAGGCGGCGATCGCCGGACTGGGCGTCGGCCTGTCGCCGTGGATCTATGTCGCCAACGACATCGCCGCCGGCCGGCTCGCCGCGCCCTTCGGCTTCACCCCCACCCCGGCCCGCTTCCACCTG
>NZ_JAQGIZ010000070.1 GCF_028290885.1 Phenylobacterium sp. | reverse complement strand
GGGCCACGCGCCGAGCGAACTTCAAATCCAAGAAAGCACACTAGAAACATACACTTGCTAGTGTCCTTATCGATTCCGAAGTTCGCCAAAGCCAGCCGCAAGCGCTTGCGAACTTCGGAATCGGGACGCTAGCGGCGATTCACGCGCCGGGAACCCCGAACACAACTCGAAGGTCTCAGCAGGTGCGGAGGCTCGCGTCACTTCACGCGGCCGGCCGAGGAGGCCCGCATGGCTGCGCAGACGAGACGCCCCGCGGCCAAGGATCGGCCCGCCGGCGACAGGCAAGCCGGGCCCAAGAGCCCCCAGGCGGCCGGCACCCCGGGCCAGCAGGGTTTCAGCGAGCGGGATCGCCAGGACATCGAAGAGCGCCGGCATCTGCGCGCGCCGATGATCTACGAGGTTCTCCGGCGGGAGGGCGAGGAGGAGATGAGCCGTCCCATTTCCTCGCTCTGGTGGTCGGGCGTGGCGGCGGGACTGTCGATCAGCTTTTCCTTGTTGAGCCAGGCGATCCTGCAGGATCACCTGCCCGACCGGTCGTGGCGTCCGCTGGTGTCGGACCTCGGCTATCCGGTCGGCTTTCTCATCTCGGTGCTGGGACGCCAGCAGCTGTTCACTGAGAACACCATCACCGTGGTGCTGCCGGTCGCCGCATCGCCGACGCTGGCCAATCTCCGTCGCCTGAGCCGGATGTGGGCCATCGTCCTCTCGGCGAATATCGCCGGGACCCTGTTTGCGGCGCTGTTCTGCTGCCTCACGCCGGTGCTGCACCCGGACATCCTTGCGGTCATGCTCGACATCAGCCGCCACTCGATGGAAGGCAGTCCCCTCGACCTCTTCTTCCGCGCCATAACGGGGGGGTTCCTGATAGCCGCCATGGTGTGGCTGCTCCCCAGCGCCAGGAGCGCCGAATTCCTGGTCATCACCATGATGACCTACCTGATCGCCGTCGGCGGTTTCGCGCACGTCATCGCCGGCAGCTTCGAGGCCTTCATGCTGGCGGTCAGCGGACAGATCGATGTCTGGCGGGTCGCTCTCGTCGCCGCTCCAGTGCTGCTCGGAAACATCGTTGGCGGGACGGTCCTCTTCACATTGATCTCTCACGCCCAGGTCGCGCCGGAAATGTGATCTCCATTTGCGCGACCGGGTCCGGCGCGCTGGGCCCGATCATGGCCTCGAACCCGCGCAGGCGCTTGTAGATCGACTGCAGCTCGACGATCGTCGACCACGAGTTCACCAGATACTGGAACGAGCTTCGAACCTGATCGAACGCGTTCAGGATCTGCTGCAGCAGGCCCAGGGTGATTGCGCCTGCCACGATGACCGGCGCCAGCACGATATAGGGGAAAATGCTGTCGATCTGCAGGTAGATGATCCGGCCGACGTTGAAGTACATATAGTTGAAATATAGACGGAAATAGTTCCGACGGACGTCCTCGAAGAGCGTCCGAACGGTGAGCGGCCGGGCCCGCGCCGGGTCGTCCTCGCCGTAGACCAGTTCCTTGCGGTAGGCGGCCTCGACGCGCTGATTGCGGAAATTGAGCCCGGGGAGGCGAATTCCGATGATGGCCAGGAACCCGGTGCCCAGCAGCGACCAGAGCACCGCGGCGACGACCAGCGCGTGGGGAACGCGGCCGATCACAGGCAGCACGTTCACGTTCGCCGAGAGGCGGAGCAATACCGGCAGGAACGCGATCAGGGTCATGACCGAGTTGATCAGGCTGACCCCCAGGTCCTCGACGGTGGCCGCGAAGCGCATGGTGTCTTCCTGCACCCGCTGCGCTGCGCCCTCGACGGCTCGCAGCTCGCTCCAGTGGGCCAGGTAGTAGTCGTTCATGGCCATCCGCCAGCGGAACACGTAGTGGCTCACGAAGAAGAGGGTGAGCACGCCGACGACCACGGCCGCGAGCGCGATGTCCGAAAAGGTCAGCAGCTGGCCATAGAACTGCGTGAGCGTGACATGGCCTTTGTGGCTCAGGGCGGCCTGGACCAGATCGTAGAACGGCCCGTACCAGCGGTTGATGGCGACGCTGACCTCGACCTGGAGATAGGTGGCGAACAGGATCAAGGCCGACCCGAGGATCGACCAGCGCCACCAGGGGTGGGGCGCAGCAAGGCGCCAGGCCGCGGCAAACAGCGCCACGCTGATCGCGAAGTAGAGATCGAACCAGAGGAACGGTTTCGACCAGAACATCGAGACGCCGATGACCGGCGGGGCGCCAGCAGCCGCCGGCGGCAGTCCGATGTGGGCGCCGAAGGCGCGCCCCCCCGCATACCACAACGCCACCGAGAGCGCCGTCCACAGCAGCGCCGACCAGGCGAAGATCACCGGCCGGGGAAAGAAGGCCACGAACATCAGCTGCCGACCCGGACGGGACGCGGTCGGTCTGGCGGAACAGGTCTGATCATAGGGAGGCCTCTTATCCGACCGATGATCGGAAACGCCTCCCACGCAACTTACATTTGTTATAACATAACGGCATCGCTGTGGCGCCCGGGCGTTGGATTGCGGGCGCCGGTCAACCCCGAGGGCTGGCGCTAGCGGTGAGGAGATCTTCCGCCATCTGTCTCACCATCTCCGCCCGTCATGGCCGGGACAAGCCCGGCCATGACGACCAGGAAATGGGGGACGCTAAGGCGTCAGCCCGTACCTCGCGAAGTCGGCGGCGATCTTCGGCTCCGTCGCGGTGGCGGCGGCCATGTCCGTGCGGCCCTGCGTTTCGCGGCCGAGCCGGAGCTCCGCGAGGCCCTGGCCGAAGCGGGCGCTGGCCAGTTGGGGCCGCAGCCGAAGCGCCGTGGCGTAGTCGGCCAGGGCCAGGTCGAGCTCGCCTCTACGCAGGCGCACGAAGCCGCGGGCGTCGTAGACCTCCGGCGCGTCGGCCTTCAGCGCCACCGAGCGGTCGCAGTCGGCCAGCGCCTGGTCGAGGCCCTCTCCGGACAGGCCGCGCGCCCAGCAGCGGATGTTGAGCGCCTGCGCCGAGCCCGGCGCGCGCTGCACGGCGGCGTCGGCCTCGGCCACCGCCTGGGCGTTTTCGCCCCGGCCGCCATGGGCGATGGCCAGGCTGAGCCTTGCTGCGACGTCGGCCGGATCGCGCTTCAGGAGCTCGCTGAAGTCGGCGGCGGCGTTCTGGAACTCGCCCAGCTGCAGCCGCGCGCGGCCGCGGTTGGCGAGCGCCAGGGCGTAGCCGGGCCGCAGCTCCAGGGCCTTGTCGAAGTCGGCCACGGCCGCCTTGAGGTCGCCGCGGGCGGCCAGCGCGTCGCCGCGGTTGTTGTAGGCGCCGGCGTCCTGCGGATCGCGGGCGACCGCGGCGGTGTAGGCCGCCACCGCGCCGTCCATATCGCCTGCCACCGACAGCGAAAAGCCGTGGTTGAACTGCGCCTGCGCGTCGCGCGGCGTCAGTTTGGCGGCCTGCGCGTAGTCGGCTGCCGACCCGGCGAGGTCGCCCTTGGCGTGCCGCGCCCAGCCGCGTCCGCTCAGCGCCGAGGCGAGGTCGGGCTCGATCCCGACGGCCGTGTCGAAGGCCCTCAGCGCCCCGTCCACGTCGCCGCGCCGCGCCAGCACCCCGCCGCGCCCGGCCAGCGCCGGGGCGTCGTCCGCCTTCAGCCGCAGCGCATGGTCGAAGTCGGAGAGCGCGCGGGTGTCGTCCCCGGCCCGGGCGTAGGCCGCGCCTCGCCGGTCGAGCATCTCCGCGGACTGCGGCGCGAGCGCCACGGCCTTGTCGTAGTCAGCCAGCGCCTGCGGCCCATGGCCCTGCGCCAGCCGCACCGCCGCCCGCCCGGCCCAGCCGTTCGGCGCCTCGGGCGCAAGCCGGATCGCCTGCTCGTAGTCGGCGCCCGCCCGCGCATAGTCTGCCTGTTCGAAATAGGCGCTGGCCCGCCCGGCGAAGGCTTGGCCCTGGCCGGGATCGAGCCGCACCGCCTCGTCATAGTCGGCGAGCGCCTGGGAGACCGCGCCCTGGCTCTGGTAGAGCACCGCGCGGTTGAAGAAGGCCACCGCGCGGGGCTTGGGCGTCTCGATGCCCGAGCCGATCACCCCGCTGCAGCCGTTGATCTGCTGCACGAGGCTGACGTCGCCTTCACCGGTGCAGGCCTGCCAGGCCACCAGCAAGGTCTGCGCGCCCGCCGGCGCGGCGGCGGCCAGGGCCAGGCCGGCGGAAATACCCAGGACGAGGAACTTCAACGGAAGCCTCCAGTACTCGAGCGCCCCACACTGCGTACACGATAGCGCGGGCGCCTTCCCGGCTGAAGATGCGTTGAAGCATGGCTTGGCCCATAGTGGCCTCGACCCTTTCCGGAGCCGCGATGAAATCCCTCCCTAACCTGCTGACCTCGATGCGCCTAGTGCTGGCGCTGTTCATGTTCGTGGCCCTGGCCGCGGCGGCGGGCGCCGTGCCCGGCCTCTCCGACCATCTGGAGCCGCAGACGCAGTTCGCCCTGCAGCGCTGGGCGGTGTACGCCTTCGTCATCGCTGCGGTGACCGACTTCTTCGACGGCTGGCTGGCCAGGAAGATGCACGCCGAGAGCGTCTGGGGCGCCATCCTCGACCCGATCGGCGACAAGGTGCTGGTCTGCGGTGCGGTGCTGGGCCTGATGTCGCTGGGCGCCCAGCCGATGGTGCTGCTCCCCGCCGGCCTGATCCTGTTCCGCGAGTTCACCGTCAGCGCGCTGCGCGAAGTCGGCGCCGGCAAGGGGGTGAAGCTGCCGGTGACCATGCTCGCCAAGTGGAAGACCACCCTGCAGCTGGTGGCGCTGGCCATGGAGCTCATCGTCGCGGCTTGGGGCGCCTTCCCGCTGCTGCCTCAGGACCCCGCCGTCCAGGGCCCCTTCACCATCGCCGCCCACAGCCTCTTCTGGCTCGCCGCCCTCGTCACCCTGATCACCGGCGCCCAGTACTGGGAACAGACCCGCAAGGCGTTGCAGCAGGCCTAGGAGGCGGCTCAAGAACCGCGGGGATACGCTTGACGCCTCGGGGCGTGCTTGATACTTAAGAAGCAACTTAAGTGTCGAGATCCCCATGTCCCTGACCCTCTACTACCACCCGCTCTCCTCCTTCTGCTGGAAGGCCCTGATCGCCCTCTACGAGTCCGACCTCGCCTTCGAGCCCAGGATGGTCAACCTCGGCGACCCCGCCGACCGGGCCGCCTTCCAGGCTGTCTGGCCGCTCGCCAAGTTCCCGGTCCTGCGCGACGACGCGCGCGGCCAGACGGTCCCGGAGTCGACGATCATCATCGACTACCTGGCGCGGAACTATCCCGCGGCCGCCGCCCTGATCCCGACCGATCCGGACCTCGCCTGGCAGACCCGCCTGCGCGACCGCTTGATCGACAGCTACATCCACCTGCCGTTCCAGCAGATCGTCTCCGAACGCCTGCGCCCCGACGACAAGAAGGATCCTTTCGGCGTCGACCAGGCCCGCGCGCAGATCCGCCAGGGCTACGACCTCCTGGAACCGATGACCGGCGACGCCTGGGCCATGGGCGAGCCCTTCACCTTGCCCGATTGCGCGGCCCTGCCGGCGCTGTTCTACGCCGACTACGCGATCCCGCTGGCCGATTGGCCGGGGCTTGCCGCCTACCTCGGGCGCCTGAAGGCCCGGCCCAGCGTCGCCCGCGTGCTCGCCGAGGCCGAGCCCTACTTCCAGTACTTCCCGCTGAAGGACGGCTGATGCCGGCCCCCGCCGCCAACCTCGACCTGACCTTCCAGGCGCTGGCCGACCCCACCCGGCGCGCGATGGTCGAGCGCCTCGGCCGCGGCCCCGCCTCGGTCAGCGAACTCGCCCAGCCCTTCGCCATGTCGCTTCCCGCCGTCGTCCAACACCTGGCGGTGCTGGAGGCCAGCGGCCTCGTCCGCTCGGAAAAGGTCGGCCGCGTGCGCACCTGCCGCATGGAGCCCGCCGCGCTCAGCCTCGCCGAGCAGTGGATCGGCCAGCGCCACGCCGATTGGGAGCGCCGGCTCGACCGGCTGGGCGACTACCTCAAGCAGCATCCGCAAGGAGAACCGAAATGACCGACCTCACCGCCACCGCCGCGCGCAGCGTGAGCCATGGCATGTTCACCATCGAGCGCACCTATCCGTCGGTGACCCCGCGGCGGGTGTTCGACGCCTTCGCCACCGAAGCCGGCAAGGACGCCTGGTTCTCCGGCCCCGACGAACGCTGGGACATCGTCGAGCGCGAGTTCGACTTCCGGGTCGGCGGCCGCGAGCAGCTGAAAGGCAAGTGGAAGACCGGCATGGTCACCCACTTCCAGGCCACCTACTGGGATATCGTGCCCGGCGAGCGGATCGTCTACGCCTACTCCATGCACCTCGACGACCGGATGATCTCGGTGTCGCTGGCGACCTTCGAGTTCAAGCCCGCGGGCGCCGGCGCCGGCGCGAAGCTGGTCATGACCGAGCAGGGCGCCTTCCTCGACGGCTACGACGACTCCGGCAGTCGCGAGCGCGGCAGCCGCGAACTCATCGACAAGCTCAGCCGCTACCTCGAGGGCTGAGGCTGGCTCAGCACTCCGCCAGGTTCACCGCCAGCCCGCCGAGTGAGGTCTCCTTGTAGATGTGACTCATATCCTCGCCGGTGCGCTTCATGGTGGCGATCACCTTGTCGAGGCTGACCGAGTGCTGGCCGTCGCCGAGCAGCGCCAGGCGCGAGGCGTCGATGGCCTTCACCGCGCCCATGGCGTTGCGCTCGATGCAGGGGATCTGCACCAGCCCGCCGATCGGGTCGCAGGTCATGCCCAGGTGGTGCTCGATGCCGATCTCGGCCGCATTCTCGATCTGGCCGTTGCTGCCGCCCAGCGCCGCCACGAGGCCGGCGGCTGCCATCGCGCAGGCCACGCCGACCTCGCCCTGGCAGCCGATCTCGGCGCCGGAAATCGACGCGTTCTTCTTGCACAGCATGCC
>NZ_JAQGIZ010000124.1 GCF_028290885.1 Phenylobacterium sp. | reverse complement strand
GGCCACAGGGTCCGACCCCATGCCGGGCCGGCGCGCGGCCAGCCGCTCGCGCTTGCGTCCGAAGCCGGGCTGTTTCTCCACGGTGAAACCCGCGGCGGCCAGGCCCCGGCGTACGGCGCCCGCAACTGTGAAGGTCGCCGCCACGGCCCCCGGCGCCGAGCGTCCCGCCACCAGGGCCAGGACCTCTTCGCGCCACATCGCCGGGTTGCGGGCGGGCGCGAAGCCGTCGAGGAACCAGGCGTCGGCGTGGCCGGACCAGGCTTCGAGCGCGCCGGCGACCTCCGCCACCGCCACGTCGAGGATGACGCCGAGGTCGGGGAACTCGAGCCGATGCAGGCCGCGCGCCTGCCCGGGCCAATGCGCGATCAGCCGCGCCGTCAGCTCCGTGAGTTCCGGCCAGCGCCCAAGCGCCCGGCAGGCGTCCTTCGCAGCGATCGGGTGGGCCTCGACGGAGAAGATGTGCAGGCGCCCCTGCAGCGGCCGGGCGCGGGTCCACAGGTCGATCAGGGCGAGCACGTTCAGCCCGGTCCCGAACCCGAGCTCGCCGACCACGAACCGCCGCCGGCCCCGCCAGGCGTCCGGCAGGCCGCAGCCCTGCAGGAAGACCGCGCGGGCCTCGGCCAGACCGTCCTCGGCGGAAAAATAGACATCGTCGTAGAGCCGCGAGCGCGGTTGGCCGTCGTCGCTCCAGGCGAGCGGGCCTTGAGAGTCGGTGGGGAAGGTCTCGTCGCTCATCGCGGCTTGATACCGCGCCCGCAACGAAAAAGGGCCGCCCCGAGGAGCGGCCCTTCGCTTCGTGATGTCGCGGCGGACCCTACTTCTTCTCGGGCGCAGCCGGGGGCGTGGCAGCCGTCGAGCCGTCGGCAGGCACAGTGGCGGCGGCCTTGTTGGCGTCGGTGGCAGCGTCGGCGGCGGTGGCGGCGGCGCTCTGGGCCGTGTCGGCGGCGGCGGCGGCGGTGGTGGCGGAAGTGGTTGCGGAGTTGGCGGCGGCGTCAGCCTTGTCGGCCGGCTTGCTGCAGGCGGCGACGGAGAGGGCGCCGACGGCGGCGCCGGCGATGAGCAGCTTGCGAAGCAGTTCGGAGTTCATGGTTCAGGGTCCCTGAAAGCGGAGAGTTGCTGACGCCTGCAGGATGCCGCCGGACCGCTTCCCACGTCGGGAGTTGGCCGGCTCAGCGCCCGGGCGCGGAGGGACTATGCCCTGCTTCGCGGGCAGGGCAACCCCTGAACTCACGAGTTCGTGATCACTTTTTGAGCCGCAGGCGTCGGGCGCCCGTGCCTCGGGATCAGGCCGGCGCGCCTTCCGGCGGAATGGTCGACAGCGCCTCTTCCAGCTCCAGGAAGCTCGGCTGGGCGCCGGACGGCACGTTGCCGCGGCCGATCTCGACCGAGATCTGCGCCGCGTTGCCGTGCAGGTGGGCGACCAGCACCGACTGGATGATCTTGTAGAAGGAGCCCTCCTCTTCGAGGACCGCGGACAGCCGCATGGCCATCGGCCCCACCAGGCCATAGGCCAGGAACACGCCCAGGAAGGTGCCGACCAGCGCCGAGCCGATCATCTCGCCCAGGATGGCCGGCGGCTCGGTGATCGCGCCCATGGTCTTGATGACCCCCAGCACGGCGGCCACGATCCCCAGCGCGGGCAGGGCGTCGGCGAGGCTGGTGAGCGCGTGCGGCGCGGCCATCGCTTCGTGGTGATGCTTCTCGAGCTGGGCCTCCATCGCATCCTCGACCTGGTGCGGGTCTTCCAGGTTCATGGTCATCATCCGCAGCGTGTCGCAGATGAAGTCGACCGCGAAGTGGTCCTTCATGATCTTCGGATAGCGCGAGAAGATCGAGCTCTCCCTGGGGTTCTCGATGTGGCTCTCGAGCGCGATGACGCCCTTCGACTTCATGGTTTTGGTCAGCAGGAACAGCAGGCTCAGCAGGTCGCGGTAATCCGCGGGCTTCCACTGCGGGCCCTTGAACACCTTGCCCAGGCCGCTGCCGACATTCTTGATCACGGACATGGAGTTGGAGATCAGGAAGGCGGCGGAGCCGGCGCCCCCGATGGCCATCATCTCGTGCGGCAGCGCGCCCAGGATCACCGCAATGTTCCCGCCGGAAATGATGAAGCTGCCGAACACGAGTCCGAACAGCAGCACGATGCCGATTATCTGAAACATAGCCTCTCCCGCAGGTCCGGGGACCATCGCGGTTATTGTTTAATTTCACGTGGACAGGCGTTCCGGTTTGCGCCCCGCACCGAGGCGGCCTAATCGGCGATTGATGCCCGCCGACACTGCCCAGAGCGCCCTGCCGAAGCGCGCCTTTGCGATCATTTTCGGCGTTTCGGTGGCGACGGCCCTGGGCAACACCGGCCTGATCTCCGTCCTGCCCGCCATCGGCCGTTCGATCGGCATTCCCGACGAGATGGTGGTGGCGATCTTCTCGCTCTCGGCGATCCTGTGGGCCTTCGCCTCGCCGTTCTGGGCCAAGTCCTCGGACCGCTACGGCCGCAAGCCCCTGATCATGGTGGGGCTCTCCGGCTTCATGGTCTCCATGACGGTCTGCGGCGTGGTGGTGAGCGCGGGCCTGCGCCACCTGGCCGCGCCCCTGGTGATCTTCATCTGCTTCCTCCTGGCCCGCGCCCTGTTCGGCCTGTTCGGATCCGCCTCGAACCCCGCCACCCAGGCCTATGTGGCCGACCACACCCCGCGCGAGCAGCGCACCCAGTCCATGGCCAGCCTGGCCGGCGCCTTCGGCCTGGGCACCGTCGTGGGGCCGTTCCTGGCCCCGATGTTCATCTATCCCGTGCTCGGCCTGGCCGGCCCGCTGTTCACCTTCGCGGCGATCGCCGCGGCGATGCTGCTGATCGTCTGGCGCATGCTTCCGGAAAGCACGCGGCGGGCCGAGGACCCACAGGATGAACCGGCCTCCGACGAGCCCGCGGCGAAGCCCCTGCCGATGTGGCGCGACCGCCGGGTGATCCCGTTCCTGATCTACGGATTCATCGTCGCCACCTGCCAGACGGCCCAGCAGCAGACGCTGGGCTTCCTGATCATCGACAAGCTCGGGGCGTCGCCGCTGGCGGCGCAGCGCCCCATCGCCATCGCCATGATGTTCGGCGCGGTGGCCGGCCTGCTCGCCCAATGGGGGGTGATCCGCATGTTCGAGATGACGCCGCGCCAGCTGCTGCGCTGGGGCGTCGCCTGCGCGGCGCTGGGCAATCTGATGGTGGCGCTGGCGCACGACTATTCGACGGTGGTGGCCGGCTATGCGATCGCCAGCCTCGGGTTCGGCTTCGCCCGGCCGGGGTTCACCGCCGGCTCGTCGCTCGCGGTGGGCTGGAAGGACCAGGCCCGCGTGGCCGGGGCGATCGCGGCGGTCAACGGCATCAACGCGGTCTTCGCGCCGGCCTTCATGGCGCTCTACCGCCACGCCCATGCCGCGCCCTTCGTGCTGAACATGGCTCTGATGCTGGGCTTGCTGATCTACGCCTTCGTCAACCGCGGCCTGCGCAACGCCGATCCGGCGCCCGCGACGCGCGAGGACGCCACCCTGGCGACGCTGGAACGCAGCGACGAGGGCGGGGCCTAGGAGACGCCGGCTTCCGTCTTCAGCTTGTCGACCATCACCGGCGAGAGATAGCCGTCGGCGGTGAGCCCGCGCGCCTTCTGCCAGGCCCTGAGCGCCGTGCGGGTGCCCATGCCCACCACCCCGTCGGGCGTGCCCGGCGTAAAGCCCAAGGCGGCCAGCGCGCGCTGCGCGGTCATCCGGTCGGCCAGCGACAGCGGCGTCTCCGCGGGCCACGGCTTCACCAGCGGCCCGCCGCCGGCGATCCGGTCGGCCAGCAGGCCCACCGCCAGCGCATAGGCCACCGAGTTGTTGTACTTGCGGATCACGAAGTGGTTGGGCAGCAGCAGGAAGACCGGGCCCGAGGCGCCGGCCGGCGCCAGCAGCTGGGCCGGCGCGGCCTTGTCGGCGTCGGACCACGGCAGGCCGTCGGCGCGCGTCACGCCCTTGTCCGCCCATTCCTGCGGCGTCAGCTTCGGGCCTTCGCTCAGGCTGAAGTCGAAATCGGCGGGCACAGTCACCTCGCGCGCCCAGCCCTGGCCGGGCGTCCAGCCGCCCTTGGAGAGCAGGCTCGCGGCCGAGGCGAGCGCGTCGGCGGACGAGCCCCAGATGTCGCGCCGGCCGTCGCCGTCCCCGTCCACGGCGGTGGCCAGGTAGGAGGAGGGCGTGAACTGGGTCTGGCCCATGGCGCCGGCCCAGGACCCCTTCAGCTGGGCGCGCGTGGCCTCGCCCGAGGCGATGATCCGCAGCGCCGCGATCAGCTCCCCCTCCGCCCAGTCGCGCCGGCGGCCCTGGGCGGCCAGCGAGGCCATTGAGCGGATGACGTCGAAATCGCCCTGGATGGCCCCGAAGGCGCTCTCCCGCGACCAGATGGCCAGCAGGATCTCGCGCGGCACGCCGAAGCGCTGCTCTATGGCGGCCAGCGCCGGGACTGCGGTGCGATCGTTCTGGCCGGTCGCGATGGGCCCTTCGGTGACCGCGGCCTTGATGTAGACCGAGATCGGCTGGGAGAATTCCGGCTGGCGGCTGTCGCGCGTCGCCACCCGCGGGTCGGGCGTCAGCCCCGCCATCTCCCGGTCCAGCAGCGCCGGCGAAATCCCCGCCTTCACCGCCCGGCCGTAGAAGTCCGCGGCCCAGGCGTCGAAGATCATGTCGCCGGAGGCCGTCGGCGGGCGCACCGGCGAGATCGTCCCCGGCTCGGACGTCGGCGGCGTCGCAGGCGCCTCGACAGGGGGCGGCGGGAGCGGCGCGGGCCGGGGCGGCGGCGGCTTTGCGGTGGGGCTGGCGCACCCGGCCAGCAGGAGGAGGGCGAGCATTAGGCGGCGATGGCGAAGCATCCGTGCGACTCTAACGGGCGTCGACTCCGCGCTCAATCACAACGCCGTCAGCGGCGACATTGACTTGGCCGGACCCTTTCCGTATATCCGCCCGCTCCCGACGAAACCCCCGGACGCCACCGTCCGCGCGCCCGAGATCAAGGTCATGAAGGTCAGAAGCTCGCTCAAGTCGCTCAAGACGCGTCACCGCGACTGCAAGCTCGTGCGCCGCAAGGGCGTCGTCTACATCATCAACAAGACGAACCCGCGCTTCAAAGCCAAGCAGGGCTGACGCCTTCGCCGATGTCCGGACCTAAGGCGGTCATCTGGGACGTCGGCAACGTCATCGTGCGCTGGAGCCCACGCACGCTCTATTCGCAGATTTTTTCCGACCCGGCCGAGTGCGACCGGTTCCTGAGCCATGTCTGCACCATGGACTGGCACATGGCGACCGACCGCGGCGTGACCTTCGCGGAGAACTGCGCCGCGCTGAGCGCCAAGCATCCCGAATACGCCCGGGAGATCGCGGCCTGGCAGACCCGCTGGTCGGACATGTTCTCCGGCGCGATCCCCGAATCCGAGGCGGCCATCGAGGCCTTGCACGCAGCGGGCGTCCGCCAGTTCGTGCTGTCGAACATGAGCCCCGAGACCTACGACGGCACGCTGGCCATGAGCGCGGCCCTCGGGCGGATCGAAGACTTCCTGATCTCCGGCCGGGAAGGGTTCATCAAGCCGGACCCCGCGATATTCCGCCTGGCCTGCGAGCGGTTCGGCTTGGCGGCGGGGGATTTCCTGTTCGTCGACGACGGGGCGCACAACGTCGAGGCCGCCCGCGCGCTCGGCTTCCACGTCCACCACTTCACCGACCCGGCGGCGCTGCGGCCGGCGCTGGAGGCGGCTGGTCTGCTTTAGTGGTCATTGCTGCGGACCAGGTCGAGGAATTCCTGGCGGGTGCGGGGGTCGTCGCGGACCTCACCCAGCAGGTGGCTGGTGGTCAGGCGCGAGCCGGGCGTATTGACGCCGCGCATGGTCATGCAGCTGTGCTCGGAGACCACGACCACGCCGACGCCCTTCGGCTCGAGGATGTCGTGGATGGCCTCGGCGATCTCGGCGGTCAGCTTTTCCTGGATTTGCAGCCGGCGCGCGAAGCCGTTCACCACGCGCGCCAGCTTGGAGATGCCGACCACGCGGTTGCGCGGCAGGTAGCCTACGTGCGCCTTGCCCAGGAACGGCAGCATGTGGTGCTCGCAGAAGCTCACCACCCGGATGTCCTTGAGAATCACCAGCTCGTCATAGCCGCCGACCTCGTCGAAGGTCCGCTCCAGGTAGGCCCGGGGATCGCTCTCGTAGCCGGAGAACAGCTCCTTGTAGGCGCGCGCCACGCGGGTCGGGGTGTCGACCAGCCCCTCGCGGTCGGGATCATCGCCCGCCCATTCGATCAGGGTGCGGACGGCGGCTTCGGCCTGCGCCTGGGTGGGTCCGCTGGTCGGCTGGTCAGACATGGGTTTCCCCCTCCGCGTCGTTGCGTCTCAACGGCTGGCATGCGGTGAAGGTTCATGGGCGGATGACAGGCGGTTGAGCCACAGCTAGGGTCCGCGCCGATCCAACTTTCCAGCTTGAAGAGACCCCCATGGCCGACGACGCCTCCGCCCATCCCGATGTGCTGAACCAGGCCGCGCAAGGCCAGCTCAAGAGCATCGTCGAGCGCATCGAGCGGCTGGAGCTGGAGAAGGCCGAGGTCGCCGAGCAGATCAAGGAAGTCTTCGCCGAGGCCAAGGGCAACGGCTTTGACGTCAAGATCCTCCGCAAGGTGGTGCGCATCCGCAAGCAGGACCGCGCCAAGCGCCTGGAAGAGGACGCCATCCTCGACCTTTACCTCTCGGCGATCGGGGAGATTTGAACCGAAAGCCGCCAGACCGGAAGGCGCCCGACCGCAAGGCTCAGGCGAAGCGAGCGGCGCTGAATGCGCTGAAGCGCGCCCAGCGTCAGGCCGAGCGCGCCGGGGTCAAGCTTTCCGACTGGGAGGGCGAGTTCATCGGCTCGGTGACCGAGCGCCTGAAGACCTTCGGCCGCGCCTTCGGCGACCCGGAGAAGGGCGCGCCGGGCGAGGCGCTGTCGGCGCTGCAGACCGTGAAGCTCAAGGAGATCGCGGCCAAGGCGAAGGGCGAGAAGAAAGTACTCAAGCGCCGGCCGTTCAGGCGGAAATCGAACGCCGGCGGCTGATGGTTCGCCCCAAGGGCGAGGCCAGTTTACGGCCACGGTTCCGCATCGTACTCAGGGCGCCTTGAGTCGAGTAGTTCGTACCGCGTGGAGTTGCATATGAGACGTGTTTTGGCCACCGCCGCAGTGGCGCTTTGCCTGTTGTCCGCGGCGCCCGCGTCCGCCGCCTTGCTGGTCGATCACGGGCCGACGCCCTCGACCGGCTACTACATCGACTGGGCCAGCAACCCCGATCAGTACTTTCTCGTGCAGTTCGACCTGGCCCAGGGCGCAACCCTGACCGACTTCGAGATTTCGACGAACTACTACGAGGCCCCGGGCACCCCGGTCCGCTTGCAGGTGCGGTCGGACGTCGGCGGTCAGCCGGCCGCCACGAGCAACATCTACGACCTGACGAGCAGCATCTCGTCGTTCGGCATCGATCCGGCCCTGAATGGCGTCGGCGACGGCCTGGGCGAGACCAGCATCGCGGGGCTGCACCTCGCCGCCGGAACCTACTGGATCGGCGTTTCGGGGATGGACTGGTCGTTCGGCTGGGGCGCGTTCAACATGGGCGAGGGCAGCGCCCCAAGCGGAGAAGACGTCGTGTTCGGCGGAGGTTCGGCGAACCCTGTCGGCCCTGGGACCTACAGCCTGGGCTATCGGATATTCGGCGAGGTGGATCCGGCCAGCGCAGTCCCTGAGCCAGCGACCTGGGCGCTGATGCTCGTCGGCCTCGGCGGCCTGGGCGCGGTGATGCGCCGTCGCCGTTCGCCGGCGGCTCTCGCTGCGGCCTAGACGCCGCTCTTCAACGTAACCAGGAGGTTGCTCAGCCCGTCTTCGACCTCGCTGCGCCCACCTTCGCCAGCTTGATCAGGGCGGCGAGCCTGGCCTCACGCGACCTGCGCATCAGCTTCATGGGCGGTTTCATCGCCTGCCCCCTTGATGACGTCCTCGAGGCCCTGTTCGCGGACCTTGCGATAGAGCGTCGAGCGGCCGATGCCGAGACGGCGGGCCACCTCGCTCATGTGGCCGGCGTAGATCTCGATGGCGAGCTGGATGAGGTCGCGCTCGATCTCCTCGAGGGTCCGCAGGTGTCCGCGCTCGTCGAGGATGCGCACCGGCACGGCCTGCGGGATGTCGGGCATCAGCTGGCCGCCCACCGGCGTGATGGCGATTGAGGCCGGCGCGCCCTCGGCCGGCGCGGCCGGAGGGGCGACGCCGGAGATGGCCGGGAAATCGTGCGGCTGCAGGTAGGGGGCGTCGGCCAGCACGATGGCGCGATAGACGGCGTTCTCCAACTGGCGGACGTTGCCCGGCCAGTCGAAAGCGCAGAGGTAGGCCATGGTCTCCGGCGTCGCGCCCACCACGGTCTTGCCCTCCTCGACGTTGAATCGCTTCACGAAGGCGTCGACCAGGGCCGGCACGTCCTCCTTGCGCTCGCGCAGAGCCGGCGCCTCGATCGGGAAGACGTTGAGGCGATAGAACAGGTCCTCGCGGAAGCGGCCTTCCTTCACAGCCAGCGACAGGTCGCGGTTGGTCGCCGAGACGATCCGCACGTCGACCTTGATCGGGCGCTTGCCGCCGACCGCGTCGATCTCGCCTTCCTGCAGCGCGCGCAGCAGCTTGACCTGGATGTCCAGCGGCAGCTCGCCGACCTCGTCGAGGAACAGGGTGCCGCCGTTGGCCTCCTGGAACTTGCCCAGGTGCTTGTCGGTGGCGCCGGTGAAGCTGCCCTTCTCGTGGCCGAACAGGATGGATTCGACGAGGTTCTCGGGGATCGCCCCGCAGTTCACCGCCACGAACGGCT